>NZ_JBJGYT010000011.1:0-152288 GCF_054050135.1 Geodermatophilus sp. SYSU D00705
GGGGACGCAGGAAACCTGCGTCCCCGGCCTCCGGTGGCGACTCAGCGGCCGAGCACGCTCCGCAGCGCCGCCGACAGCCAGTCCCGGGCCTCGTCGGCCGAGGACGGCGCGCCGAGGTGCCGGGCGGCGACGTAGAGGTCGGGCCGGACCAGCAGGACGCCGCCGTCCTCGATCTCGCGCAGCTCGGCCCAGGTGCCGTAGGGGTCCTCGACGGGCCGGCCGGGGCCGATCGACACCGGGGTGATCGTCAGCCCCAGCTCGGTGCCGAGCTCGGCCGCGGCGTCCAGCCACGCCTCCCCGCCGATCCCGGTGACGACGGCGAAGCGGCCGCGGCCGACCAGGTCCAGCGTCGAGGTGCGCACCCCGCCGACGGTGACCCAGGTGTGCGGGATCTTCGCGCCGGGCCAGGTGGTGGCCTGGGCGTACAGCACCGGGTCGCGGCGGTACTCGGGCATGGGCGTCCCGTCGGGGACGACGGCCGACGAGGCGTACCGCTGGTTGTGCTCGACCCCGTGGGCGTCGAACTCGTAGGCCTTGTACGCGATCGCCTCGCGCAGCGCGGTGCGGATCTTCTCGCCCTGCGGCCCCGGCGACTTCCACAGCGCCAGCTGCTCCTGCAGGTGGTCGGCCTCGGTGTGCTCCAGGTCCAGCGCGCTGAGGATCTTGCCGGTGTCGGCGATGCTCTGGTTGGCCCGCTCGACGATCTGCCGGGCGATCGGCGCCCGCTCGGCGTCGTAGCTGTCCAGCAGCGACGGCGCCGCCGTCCCCGCGACGACGTGGGCGAGCTTCCAGGCCAGGTTGTAGCTGTCCTGGATGGAGGTGTTCGAGCCCAGCCCGTTGGTCGGCGGGTGCCGGTGGATCGCGTCGCCGGCGCAGAAGACCCGGCCCTTCGCGATCGTCGTCGCGAAGTGGTGGTTGACCGTCCACGGCGAGCGCGACTTCACGTGCATCTCGAAGTCGTCGGTGCCCACCAGCGCCACGGCCAGCTCCCGCACCACCTCGTCGGTGAGCTCCGGCGGGCCGGCGGCGACCTCGTAGCCCCACATGAGCATCCACTCGTCCCAGGGCTTGATCATGCGCAGCACCCCGAGGCCGACGCCCTCCTTCTCGGCGCCCGGCTGGAGCATCCAGTAGAGGACCGAGGGGCGGTGCGCGACGAACCGGGAGAGGTCGGCCTCGAAGACGATGCTCAGCGCGCCGGCCACCGCACCCGGACCCTCGTAGGGAAGGTCGAGGTCGGCGGCGACCTTGCTCCGGGCGCCGTCGGCACCGATGAGGTACTTGGAGCGGATCGTGTACTCCGCGCCGGAGAGCCGGTCGCGCACCGTCGTCGTCACGCCGTCGTCGTCCTGGACGTGGGAGAGGTACTCGGTGTCGAAGCGGATCCGCGCGCCGCGCTCCTGGGCGGCCTGCACCAGGATCGGCTCGGTGATGGTCTGCGGGGCGTCGAGCATCGTCGTGGGGCTGGCCAGCTCGTAGTCGGCGTGCCGCACGGTGTCGGTGCCCCACGAGGGGATCCGCCCCAGCTCCTCGCCGGCCAGGCTGGTGCAGAACGTCGTGTTGCCCATGTACTGCCACGGCGTCGCCTCGCGCATCAGGCGCTCCTCGACGCCCATGTCGCGCATCGTCTCCATCGTGCGCTGGTTGGTGATGTGCGCCCGCGGGGTGTCCGAGAGCCGCCCGTACTTGGTGACCAGCAGCGTGGAGGTGCCGTAGGTGGCCAGGAACAGGGCCGCCGAGGCGCCGGCCGGCCCGGACCCGACCACGAGGACGTCGACCGCGACGGCCGCTCCTCCCGGGGTGGGCGTCGTCGCGGGGAAGCTCATGGAGGACCTCTTCTCGCACGGGGGATGTCGCGGACACCTGTCCGCAGCACGGCCACCCGATTCCAGTCGGTGCCCACCCGGCGTGTCAACCGTCACAGCGCGTCGGTGGACGACGGCCGCCCGTCCACCCGCCTCGCAGGCCGGCAGCTGTGACCTGCGACATACTCGCCGGGGCCGCGGCCTGCCGCCCCGGCCCCGCAGCCGGCCCTGGTCGCTGCCCTTGGTCCACCGTCGTACCCGGAGGAGATCCCGCCCGTGAGCAAGATGCGCTTCGGCCTGTTCATGCCGCCGTTCAACAGCCCGCCCACCCAGAACGCGACGACCTCGCTGCAGCGCGACGTCGAGACCATCCAACTGCTGGACCGGCTTGGCTTCGACGAGGCCTGGATCGGCGAGCACCACTCGGCGGCCACGGAGATCATCGCCGACCCGCTGACGTTCATCGCCCACGTCGGGGCGCTCACCCGGGACATCAAGCTCGGCACCGGCGTGGTCTCCATCCCGTACCACAACCCGCTCTGGGTGGCCGACCGCGCGATCCTCGTCGACCACCTGCTCCGCGGCCGGTTCATGCTCGGCGTCGGCCCGGGCTCGCTGCCCACCGACGCCGCGATGATCGGCCTCGAGCCCGCCCAGCTGCGCCCGGCCCTGCACGAGGACCTCGACGTGCTGCTGCGCCTGCTGACCACCGAGGAGCCGGTGACGGTGGAGACCGACCGGTACCGGCTGGTCGAGGCCCGGTGCCAGCTGGCCCCGTACCAGGACCCGTGCTTCGAGGTCGCGGTCGCCGCCACCGCCTCCCCCACCGGGCCCACCCTCGCCGGCAGGTACGGGCTGGGCATGCTCTCGGTCGGCGCGACCACCAAGGAGGGCTTCGACGTCCTCGCCCACCACTGGAACGTGCTGGAGGCCGAGGCGGCCGCGGCCGGCCGGCCGACCGACCGGTCCCGGTGGCGGCTGATGGGCCCGATGCACCTCGCCGAGACCCGCGAGCAGGCCGTGGAGGACATCCGCTACGGCTTCGACGCCTTCGTCGACTACACCCAGAAGACCCTCGCGCTGCCGCCGGTCCGCATCCCCGGCGACACCTTCGACGAGCGGCTGGCGTGGCTCGACGAGAGCGGGTGGGGCGTGGTGGGCACGCCGGACGACGCGATCGCGCAGATCCAGCGCCTGGTCGACCAGTCCGACGGCGGGTTCGGCTGCTACATCCTGCTGCAGCACGACTGGGCGAACTGGCAGGCCACCCAGCGCAGCTTCGAGCTGTTCGCCCGCCACGTGATCCCGGCCTTCCAGCCCTCCCAGCGGCGGCTGCTGGCCGCGGAGTCCTGGGCCCGGGGCAAGCACGCCGAGCTCGACGCCAAGAACGGCGCGGCGATCCAGGCCGCGTCCGACCGGTACGCCCAGGAGCGGGCGGCCGCCGGCCAGGCCTGACCCGGGCAGGGGTGCCGCCGGAGGCGCTCCGGCGGCGCCCCTCCCGAGCCACCGAGGAGGCAGCCCGCTCCCACGCCCGGGAGGACGTCCGGATCGAGGACGTCGAGGAGCCCGCGCCCGGTCGCTCAGAGCAGCCGGACGTCGGCCTCCACGGCGTCGAACGCCTTGCGCGCGGCGATGAGCACCGGGTCCCAGACCGGGGAGAACGGCGGGGCGTAGGACAGGTCGAGGGAGAGCACCTCGTCGACGCCCATCTCGTTCCAGATGCAGATGGCCAGGGCGTCGATGCGCTTGGCCGACTCCTCCCGGCCCACGATCTGCGCGCCCAGCAGCCGCCCGCTGCGCCGCTCGGCGATCATCTTGACCCGGATGGGCCGGGCACCCGGGAAGTAGCCGGCCTTCGTCGTGGAGTCGACGGACGCCGTGACGAAGGAGTACCCGGCCGCCTCCGCCTCGGCCTCCGACAGGCCGGTGCGCGCCGCCTCCACGTCGCAGATCTTGGTGATGGCGGTGCCGATGACGCCGGGGAAGGTGGCGTACCCGCCGGCGATGTTGATGCCGACCACCCGGCCCTGCTTGTTGGCGTGGGTGCCCAGCGCCACCACGACGCGCTGGCCGGAGAGCCGGTGGCGGGACTCCACGCAGTCCCCCGCCGCCCACACCCCCTCGACGTCGGTGCGCATGCGCGCGTCGACGGCGACGCCGCCGGAGATGCCCAGCGGGATGCCGGCCTCCTGGGCCAGCCGCACCGCCGGCCGCACCCCGAGGCCCAGCACCACCAGGTCGGCCGGCAGCTCCCGGCCGCTCGCGGTGACCACGGCCCGCGCCCTGCCGTCGGCGCCGGTCTCGATGGCCGCGACCGGGTCGGAGAGCACGAGCTCGATCCCCTCCTTGCGCACCGCCTCGGCGATGAACTCCCCGACGTCGGGGTCGAAGGTGCCCACCGGCGTGGCCGACCGGTCGACGACGGTGACGTCGAGGCCGCGCACCCGGCAGGCCTCGGCGATCTCCAGCCCGATGTAGCCGCCGCCCACCACGACCACCCGGCGGACGCCGCCGCCGTCGAGCGCCGCGCGCAGGGCCACGCCGTCGTCGAGTACCTGGACGCCGTACACGCCGGGCGCGTCGATGCCGGGCACGGGCGGGCGCATCGGGACGCTGCCGGTCGCGTAGACCAGCTCGTCGAACGGCTCCACGCCCGAGCCGCCGCCGGCCAGGTCGCGCCAGTGGACGACCCGGCGGTCCAGGTCGATGCCGACCACCTCGGTGCGCATCCGGACGTCGATGCCGGCGGCCCGGTGCTGCTCCGGCGTCCGCGCGACCAGCGCCGCCTCGGACTCCACCGCGCCGCTGATCCAGTACGGGATGCCGCACGCCGAGTACGACGTCGCCCGGCCCCGCTCGAACACGACGACGTCGAGGTCCGGCCGCCGCTTGCGCGCCTGCGACGCCGCGCTGGCGCCGGCGGCGTCCCCACCCACCACGACCACCCGCTTGCCCACGAGCGCACGGTAGGGGCAGCCGGGCCACCGCGCCGGACGTGCGGACCGCGGCTGCCGGGGTAGGGCCCCCATGAGCGAGCGCCTGGTCGCATGCGCGGGCGTTGCTCGACACCTACGCCGACCAGGAACGGCGCCGGCTGACCTGAGCCTCCGGGCCCGGCGGGGAGATCGGCGCCGGGGCGGGGCAACCGCCCTCCGGGTGGGTAGGGCACCCTGGACGTGGGTGGCGGGACCGACCCGTCGCGCCGGACGACGCAGGAGCAGGTACATGCCGCAGGGCACGGTGAAGTGGTTCAACGCCGACAAGGGCTTCGGGTTCATCGAGCCCGACGACGGCAGCCCGGACGTCTTCGTCCACTTCTCGGCGATCGCCGACACCGGTGGTTACCGCAGCCTGGACGAGGGCCAGCGGGTCGAGTTCGAGACCAGCCAGGGGCAGCGGGGCCCGCAGGCGGAAGGGGTCCGGCCGGTCGGTGGGGCGCCGGGCGGCCGCGGCGGGGACCGCGGCCGCGACCGGGAGGGCAGCCGTGACCGCGACGGCGGCCGGGACCGCGGCCGGCCGTCGTCCCGGGGCGGGGGCCGCAGCACCGGCACGGTGTCGTGGTTCAACGCCGAGAAGGGCTTCGGCTTCATCACCCCCGACGACGGCAGCGCCGACGTCTTCGTGCACTTCTCCGCGATCGCCGACACCGGGGGCTACCGCAGCCTCGACGAGGGCCAGCGGGTCGAGTACGAGGCGACCCAGGGGCAGCGCGGCCCGCAGGCCGAGGACGTCCGCCCCGAGGGCGGGAGCGGCGGCGGGCGCGGCCGCGACACCGGGTACCGCGACTCCGGGTACCGCGACTCGGGCTACCGCGACTCCGGCCCGCGCGGCGGCGGGGCTCCCCGTGGCGGCGGTGGCGGAGGCAGCAGCACCGGCACGGTCAAGTGGTTCAACGCCGAGAAGGGCTTCGGGTTCATCGAGCCCGACGACGGCGGCCCCGACGTCTTCGTGCACTTCTCCGCGATCGCCGACCAGGGCGGTTACCGCAGCCTCGACGAGGGCCAGCGGGTGCAGTACGAGGCCAGCCCCGGCCAGCGCGGCCCCCAGGCCGACTCCGTCCAGGGCATCTGACACCCGGCCCGGCGCGGCGGTCCCGACCCCCGCGCCGGGCCGCCCGCCTCAGCCGGGCGGCGCCTCGGCCGGGCGCCCCGCCGCGGGTGCCGCCGCGCCCTGCGGTGGCGCGCGCTGGAAGAGGACGTAGAGGTACACCAGCGCCGGGAGCAGGAGCAGCGAGCCGCCCAGGAGCGCCACCAGCACCGCGACGAGGGTGGCCCGCCCGCCGGCGGCCTCCTCGATGGTCAGGTCGGGGACGAGCACGTACGGGTACTGGGCCACGGCCCAGCCGACGAGGATCGCGGTGACCGCCAGCGCCGACGCCGCCCGGGCCGGCACGTACCGCCGGGTGGCGAGCAGGCCCAGCGCGGCCAGCCCCGCGGCGACCGACAGCGCCACCACCGGCAGGGCCCGGCCGGTCAGCCCCTCGAACAGCAGCGGCGCGTCGGCCCGCAGCACGAACAGCCCCGCGATGCCGGCCGCGCCGGTCACGGCGGCCGTACCCAGGGCGCGGGTCCGGAACTGCGAGGCCAGCTCGTCGGCCCCCTCGCGCCGGGCGTCCGCGCAGAGGAAGACCGCCGCCAGGTAGGCGCAGACCAGCACCGCCAGCACGCCGCCGAGCGCGGACGTCGGGTTCACCCAGCTGGTGAGGACGTCGCCGGCCGCGATGCCCGGCGGCACCCGCCCGGAGGCCACCCCGCCCACGACCGCCCCGAGGAAGTACGGCGTGGCCAGCGACGACAGCGCGAAGCACGCCCCGAGGAAGCGGCGCAGGCCGAGGGTGTTCACGCTCTTGCGGAAGGCGAACGCCGCGCCGCGGGCGATCATCCCGAACGCGGCGAGGGTCAGCGGGATGTAGAGGGTGGTCACCACCGCGGCGAACGCCCCGGGGAACGCCGTCCACAGGACGACGAGCACGAAGATCAGCCAGACGTGGTTGGCCTCCCAGATCGGGGCGATCGAGCGCTCGATCAGGCCCCGCTGCGGGCCGCCGCGCCGGGTGCCGCCGGCCAGCAGGTCCCAGATGCCGGCCCCGAAGTCCGCACCACCGAAGATCCCGTAGGCGATCAGGCCGACGAACATGACGCTGAGCACCGCGTCGGCCAGCGTCATCGCACCGCCATCTCGCCGGCGTCCCGATCCGGCGGCGGGGCGTCGCGCTCCTGCGGGGCCGGGGTGGCGGAGCTGCGTGCCAGGCGGCGCAGCACCACGACGGTGAACGCGGTGAGCAGCACGTAGACGACGACCACGGCGTAGAAGCCGAGGTAGAGGCCGGGCGCCGGGCTGACGGCGTCGGCGGTGCGCAGGATGCCGTACACCGTCCACGGCTGGCGGCCCACCTCGGTGGTGACCCAGCCGGCCTCCATGGCGACGATCGCGGCGACGCCGGAGACCGCCACCGCGCGGAGGAACCACGGGGTGCCGGGCAGGCGCCGGCGCCGCCACCACACGAGGCCGAACCACAGGGCCAGCAGCAGCAGCGCCGTGCCGAGGCCGACCATCACGTCGAAGGCCAGGTGGACCACGTTGACCGGGGGCCGCTGGTCGGGCGGGAACTCCGCCAGGCCGGTCACCACGCCGTCCGGGTCGTGGTGGATGAGCAGCGACAGCCCGTTGGGGATCTCCACCGCGTAGCGCATCTCGCCGTCGACGAAGACGCCGCCGATGGACAGAGGCGCCCCGGCGGTGGTCTCGACCAGCCCCTCCATCGCGGCCAGCTTGGCCGGCTGGTTCTCGGCGACGGTCTGGGCGATCCAGTCCCCCACGACCACTTGCACGGGCGCGGCCACGGCCGCGAACGTCAGCGGGAGCAGGAGCCCGGCGCGGTGCCGGGCGTCGCGCCGGCCGCGCAGCATGCCGACGGCGTAGACCGACGCGACGGTGAAGCCGGTGACCATGTAGGCGGCCAGCAGCATGTGCACCACCTGGGGCCAGGTGGACGGCCCGAACATGGCCGCCCACGGCCGCGCGTCGACCACCCGGCCCGCGTCGTCGAGCCGGAACCCGGTCGGGTTGTTCATCCACGCGTTGGCGGCGACGACGAAGAACGCCCCGGCCATGCCCGAGACGACCATCGGGAGTGCGCTCGCCATGTGCGCCCGGGGCGGCAGCCGGTCCCAGCCGAACAGGTAGACGCCCACGAAGATCGCCTCGATGAAGAAGGCGAACCCCTCCAGCACGAACGGGAACCCGTAGACCTCGCCGAACCGGTCCATCAGACCCGGCCACAGGATGCCCATCTCGAACGACAGCAGGGTGCCCGACACCGCGCCGGCGGCGAACAGCACGCCCATCGCCTTCGCCCACGTCCGGGCCAGGCCGCTCAGGACGGCGTCCCCGCGCCGGTGCCCCAGCCACTCGGCGACGACGGTGATCAGCGGGAACGCGACCCCGAAGCAGGCGAAGACGATGTGCCAGCCCAGCGACAGGGCCATCTGCATGCGCGCGGGGTAGAGGTTCTCGGCCGCATCGGCCAGCAGTACCGAGGGATCCACGACGCGGCTCCGCTCTGGGCGTCCCGGGTCTAGCGTCGGGTGATGACGATGCCACCGCCCCCGGCGCCGCAGCCACCCTCGCCGTCACCGTCGCCGATGGACCCCGTGTCCCCGCCCGGCCCCGCCCCGGTGCCGCAGCCGGGCCCCACCGACCCCACGGCGCCCCCACCGGAGCAGCCGCCGCCGGTCTGAGCAGGGTCGTCAGGGGCCGCGGTCACCGGTCCCCGGTCGGACCGGCAGCCGGAACGCCAGGACGGCGAGCGCCACCGCGGCCAGCGACACCAGGCTCAGCGTGACCGTCTGCAGGACCTCGTCGCTGGTCGACTCGAGCACGTGCACGTGCTGCTGGTGGTAGAGCTGGTGCGGCAGGTAGGCCACGACGGCGGCCAGACCGGTGGCCCGGGCCAGCCAGACACCGCCGGTCAGCAGGGCCACCAGCGCCACGACGCCCACGGCGAGGTTGCCCTGCCCGACGTCGCGCAGCAGGTGCTCGTTGTACGGGCCGTCCACGTCGACCCAGTGCCGCCCGAAGCCGGGGAAGTCGCGGAAGAAGGACGCCGGGGCGAGCGCCTGCCAGGCGCCGACGGTGAGGCCGAAGACGGCGAACCAGGCCAGCAGGCCGGTGACCGTGCGGCGCACCGGGCGTTCAGCCGTTCGCCGCGCGCGCCACCGCGGACCGGCCCCGGGCCGCCGCGGGGGCGTGCTCGGGCAGCACGCCGATCCCGATGACGCGGGCCGGCAGGCCCTGCAGCACCGGGTGGCGGGCGAGCACCCGCAGCACGCGGGGCGTGCCGACCGCACGGTCGCCGGCCAGCACCCGGCTCAGGAAGCGGGTCTGGATCTGCCGCTGCAGGAACTGGGTGACGACGGTCGGGAGCAGCCGCCGCCGCCGCACCCGGGCGAGGTCCCGCGGCCGGACCGCGCCGCTGCGCAGGGGGCCGGCCAGCAGGCGGGCCGCCGCGGCGGCGTCCTGGACGGCGAGGTTGATGCCGACGCCGCCGATCGGGGACATCGCGTGCGCGGCGTCCCCGACGATCAGCAGCCCGGGCCGGTGCCAGCGCCGCAGCCGGTCCACCCGCACGGTGAGCACCCGGACGTCGTCCCACCCGCCCAGCGCGGCCACCGCGGCGGGCATCGCCGGCAGCAGGCGCGCGAGGTCGGCGCGGAACGACTCGAACCCGGCCGCCTGCAGCCGGGCGTAGCCGCCCTTGGGCACGAGGTACGCCGACTGCCAGTAGTCCCCGCGGTCCAGGAGGATCAGCAGCCGGCCGCGGGTGACCCGGCCGGCCCCGCCGAACTGCGGGCCCCCGTCGCCGGGGAGCTTCGGCAGCCGGGTCCACAGCACGTCCATGGGTGCGCCGAACTCGCGCAGCCGCAGGCCGGCGGCCGCGCGCACGGTCGAGTGCCGGCCGTCGGCGGCCACGGTCAGCGTCGCGCGGACCTCGTGCTCCGCCCCGTCCGGGGTCCGGTACCGGACGCCGCGCACCGCGCCGTCCTCGACCAGCAGGCCGACCACCTCGGCGTCCATGCGCAGGCCGAAGGACGGCAGCTCCCGCGCGCGGTCGGCGAGGAAGTCCAGCAGGTCCCACTGCGGCACGAAGGCCACGAAGGGGAACCGACCGGGCAGCCGGCCGAAGTCGGCGAGGACGAACGTGCCGTCGTCGGTGGTCACCCCGAGCCGGGTGACCTCCTGGTGGGGTAGCCGCAGGAACTCGTCGGCCAGGCCCAGCTCGTCGAGCAGCCGCAGCGTCGAGGGGTGGACGGTGTCACCGCGGAAGTCGCGCAGGAAGTCGCCGTGCTTCTCCAGCACGACGACGTCGACCCCCTGCCGGGCCAGCAGCAGGCCGAGCACCATCCCCGCCGGGCCGCCACCGGCGATGCAGCAGGTCACGGACTCGACGGCCATCGCGGCCTCCCCTCGCCCCGACCAGCGTCGACCAGTGACCGCGGCCGGGGCAAGGGAGTTCGTCAGCGGCCGGGCGGCAGGACCAGTCGGGTGCCCTCGGCGCGGGTGAAGCTGGCCGCGTCGTCCGGGTCACCCTCGCCGGTCCAGCGGGCCACCCCGGGGTAGGCGTAGACCGGGCGGGTCTGGGTGACCTCGCCGTCCTCCGCCGTCCGGACGGCGCGGATCTCCTCCGGGGCGGTGCCCTGCTCGACCCACGCGACCAGCGCCTCGAACTGCCCGGTCGGCTGCGGCCCGGCCCCGCCGCCGCAGTGCCCCACGCCGGGGGCGAGGAAGAGCCGGAGGAACTCGTCGGTGCGCTCGTCACCCATCCGCGCCCGGACCCGCTCGTGGTAGTCGACGGTGCCCTGGAACGGGATGCCGAAGTCGGCCGCGCCGTGCCACAGCAGGGCCTTGCCGCCGCGGTCGGCGAACGCCGACAGGTCGGGGTCGTCGGCGGCGAGGACGGCGGAGTACATCTCCACCGACCGGTCGAAGTAGGCCTCGAACGCGTCGTGCGTGAGCGTGCGCCAGTCCCAGGCCGGGTCCTGCTCGAGGAACAGGCCGATCCACCACAGGTCGAAGACGAACGGCTGCCCGACGAGCTCGCCGTCGACGACCGCGGTGTCGTGCAGCCCGGCGAACGGGGCGCCCGGCGCCAGCCCGTACCAGAGGAACCCACCGTCCCGGCGGCGCGGGCCCTCGCCGATCCGCCGGATGACCTCCACCTCGGCGGCGGTCAGCTCGCCGTCCGGGGTGGGCAGCCCGACGAGCGCGTCGAGGTCCGGACGGGCGGCCAGCGGGTCCCCCACCACGCGGTCACGGACGCCGTCGCCGACGGGGTCGCACTGCTCGACGATCGCGTCCAGCGCGGCGGCGAACTTGGCCGCCGACACGAAGGTGCCCGACTCCAGCATCACCAGCTGGCCCCAGATCTGGCCGACCTGCATCCGCGGCCAGTTGATGGCGGGCGCGCCCGAGAGGACGCCGTCGTAGTCACCCGGGTACCGCTGGGCCTCCATCAGCCCCTGCCGGCCGCCGGTCGAGCAGCCGTTGAAGTACGAGTACGCCGGCGCCTCGCCGTAGTAGGCGGTGACGACGGCCTTGGCCGCGACCGTCATGTCGTGGATGCCGAGGTGGCCGAAGTCCCGGATCGCCTGCCAGTCCAGCCGCCCGCGGGCGTCGAGGGCGAAGGACGCGGTGCCGTCGGCGTGCCCGGCGTCGGTCGCGGCGCACGCGTAGCCGGCCCGCAGCGGGTCCAGCAGGAACTCCGGCGAGCCGCCGAGGAAACCGCCCCCGCCGACGCCCTGGAACCGCCCGTTCCAGGCCTCGGCGGGCAGGTGCACCCAGACGGTCACGCGGTCACCGGCCGGCGGGTGCGTGACGGTCAGCTGCACGCGGCAGGACGCGGGCGTCGTCGCGTCGCCCGGGTGGTCGACCACCGAGTCGACGGTCGTGTTCGGGAGCGACAGCGAGGCGAGACGGCGAGGGTCCCCAGAGGCCGGCATGCCCTCGACCCTGGCAGCGGGCGGTGACCGGCGTCACGCCGGCTTCCGCCCGCGGGAACGGTCAGCCGGCCGGCACCCGCGGCACGGGCCGCACCTCGCGGGCACCGGCCAGCTCGTGCCCGGCCTCGCAGACCAGGGCCAGGTGCACCGGCTCGCCGCAGTCGCGGTGCCGCAGCTCCAGCGGGGTCTCGCCGTCCTCGGCGAGGTACCGGTCGCCCCACTCCATCAGCGCGACCAGCGTCGGGTAGAGGTCGACGCCCTTCTGGGTCAGCCGGTACTCGTGGCGCTGCCGCTCCCCCTCGGCCTGGTACGGCACCCGGTGCAGCACGCCCTGGGCCACCAGCGTGGCCAGCCGGTCGGTGAGCACCGCCCGCGGGGCGCCGAGCACCCGCTGGAAGTCGGCGAACCGGCGCACGCCGAGGAACGCCTCGCGCAGCACCAGCAGGCTCCACTTCTCCCCGACGACGGCCAGCGTGCCGGCGACCGAGCACCGGGACCGGTCCCACACGGCTTCGCTCACGGCCTCAGCGTACCCAGCTGAGTTCACTTGACGAACCTCTTCGAGCGGAGCAGAGTTCACTTCGCAGACTCAGGAGGTGGACGTCATGTCCCGACTGCTCACCCGGCTCTCCGCACACCGCCGGACCCGGGCCCGCCTGCGCGAGGAGCGCGCCTTCGCCCGCGCGCTCGGCACCGCCCCGACGACGGAGTCCGCGCACGAGCTGCGCTCGCTGGCCACCCGCTGCTGACGCCGCTCAGGCCGGCGGCCGCAGCTGCCGGTAGATGCGCGCGAGGTCGGGCAGCTGGTGGTGGGCGTTGAGCCCGCTCGGGTTCGGCACCACCCACGTCACCGCTCCCCCGAGCCGCTCCTCCTGGCGACCGGCGACCGCCCGCGGCCGGTCGAACGCCTGCCGCCACGCGGTGATGCCCAGGACGGCGAGCACCCGCGGCCGGTGCCGGGACACGAGCTCGGCCAGCGCCACCGCGCCCTCCCGCAGCTCCTCGGGAGTCAGCTCGGCGGCGGCACGGGTGGGCCGGTCGACCAGGTTGGTCACGCCCAGCCCGTAGCGGAGCAGCTCGCCGTCCTCCTCCGGCCTCAGCCGCCGCGGCGTCAGCCCCGCCAGGTGCAGCGCCGGCCAGAACCGGTTGCCGGGACGGGCGAAGTGGTGCCCGCGCGCCGCCGACACCAGCGAGGGGTTGATGCCGCAGAACAGGACGTCGAGGTCGTCGGCCACCACGTCGGGCAGCGGCTTGGCCGGCACCCGGCGGAGCCTAGGTCTCGTCGGGCGACCACGCGCGCCGCGGCTGATGCCGGCGTCCCCCTACGGCGACACGGATCGCTCAGGGCTCGCGGGGTGTCGCCTCCGCCGGCGTCGCGCCAGGACCAGGAGCAGTTCGGCGACCATCGACCCCACGAGGACGACGGCCGCCCAGAGCCACTCGCCCTGAGCCAGCACGGTGACCGCGCCGATGGTGCCCGCCACGCCGAGCAGGAGCGTGGGCCGGTCGACGGACGCCTGGGGCCGGGTCACGCCGGCCATGGTCTCCCGAGATCACTGCCGCAAGCCGCCGTCAGACACCTGAACGGGTGGCAGCCGTCCCCGCGGGAACGCGGAGCAAGGCCAGGGGGGTGGGCCTACGCCGAACCGTCCGAGATCGGGCCCCTACGGACTACCGGCTCCGTGGTCCGCGCCGGAGTCGTCCTGCGCATCCTCTCTGCGGCCAGCGGACCTCGCCCTCCGCGCGCGGTGGAGGGCCACGACCGCAAGGGAGATCTGGAGGAGCCCGATGGGCGAGACGAACCCTCCCCAGAGCGGAGACCGTCCAGGGAAGACCACGCCGCGCTTCCATCCAGCCGCCGCCGGGGACAGCGTCAGGTAGAGGAGGCCCGCGATCGCGGCCCGACGCGGGATGCGCTCGCGCCTCCATCGCCGCCACTGCGCTGGTCGCCGGCGGAAGTAGTGGGCGATCCCCAAGGCGACGAGCCCGTTGCCCAGGTTCATCAAGCCCGGGCCGGCCGACACCCCCGACCGGCCGCGCAGGCGACGCACGATCGGGACAGCGACTTCTGCGGGCGTGCCGAACAGCGAGACCGCTCCCACCGCTACGACGTAGGGCTTGATCTCGTCGAGGACAGCGGCTGTCGACGGATCGAGCGGTGCACGCTCTCCCTGCGACACGGCCCGACCGTAACGGCTGGAACGAGCCGCGCGACCGACTGCGGCCTCGGAGGCAACCGCGCCCTGGGGCCGCTTCGCGGCCAGCCGGCCCGGTGTCCCTGAGCGGCCCACCCAGGGACACATGCGATGCCAGATGACCAGTCGCAGAGCGGAGCATGGCTGGGCCCCGACCCAGACGGGTCCGTGTGTCTCGGAACTCGGCCGGGCCGACTAGCCTCCGCTTCGTGACCGATCCGGCGGACGTGCAGACGTGGTCAGGACCCCCGCTCGCTGGCGACGAGACCACGACACTGCTTGGTTCTCTGGAACGCCAGCGCGCCACCTTCGCGTGGAAGACCGGAGGCCTGGACACCGCGGGCATGCGGAGGACTGTCGGCGCGTCGGCGATGACTCTGGGCGGGTTGTTGAAGCACCTGGCCTTCGTGGAGGCACTGACCTTCTCCACCAAGTTGCTCGGCCGCAGCCCGGGGGTCCCGTGGGAGACGGTCGACTGGGACGCGGACCCCGACTGGATCTGGCGCACTGCCGCGGAGGACACCCCTGAGGAGTTGCACGCCCTGTGGCTGGACGCGGTGGTCCGCTCGCGGGCTGCGGTCGCGGAGTTGCTGGAGGACGGCGGCTTGGATCGCATGGGCTCGGGGTGGCCGGACGGTGAGGTGGCCAGCCTGCGTCGTCTCCTGATCGACCTGATCGAGGAGTACGCACGGCACGTCGGCCATGCGGACCTCATCCGCGAGTCGGTGGACGGCCTCGTCGGGGAGGACCCGCCAGCCGGACGCCCGCACGCTGTCGTGTGAGGGCACAGGCCATGGACCGCCGCCCTGGCCCGTGAGGTCCCAGACGGCGACCCTGAAGCCGCCTTCACGGCGAGCCGGCCGGTGTCCCAGAGCCGCCCACTCAGATCTCCGCCTTCAGTCGGTGCGGGTGATGCACCACGCTCGGTCGAAGCGTCGCGCGACCAGGTCGCTGTCCCGCATCCACACCTCCAGGGCGGCGGCGTCTCCGAACCAGCCGCTCAGGTGGGTCCACGACTCGATGTCCAGCACGAGCCGGTAGCCGTCGCCCTCCTGGACGGGCAGCACCTCGCGCAGGATCCGCAGAGCCGGCGCGGTCGAGTTCTGGCTGTACCCGTAGACATGGGTCACCGTCGTGGGCGGTGCCTCACGTGACTGAGTCCGCTGGTACGTCCAGGCCCGCTGGAACTCCTCGGCGACGTGCGCCGCGGCCCGGTTCTGCCCGCGATCGGTGAGGAAGTCCCCCGACGGTCGACTGCTCCAGCCGGGAAGCAGCATCCCCGCCTGGCAGGCGTCCGTCGGCGTGTCGAGGTCGGCGGGCGGTTCGGCGAGACCCGGCCGCTGCGGCTCGGGCACCCAGCGCACCAGCCAGCCACCCGCGTCCCCGTCGGTCGCCTCCCAGCCGTAGGTGTCGACCAGGTCGTGGAACACCTCCAGGTAGCCCTCGGTGGGTAGTCCCTCGCGAGGCTCTGGCCAGGCCGCCTTGCCTTCCTCCTCGGCCGCGGCCCAGGCCTCGTACAGCGACACCGAGGCCACGTGCGCCAGCGGCCTGCCGTCCGGTCGGCGCGGCCACTCGTCCAGCGGCAGCAGCGCCGGCCCGCCGAGCCAGGAGACCCACCCGCCCCACCGCCACTCCCGAGCCAACCCGGCCCGACCCGGACGGAAGCCCTGCTCGGTGAACACCGGGGACCAGGTGATGTCCCGGGCGAGGGCCGTCGTGTCGAAGGGCAGGCCCGCAAGCCACTCGTCGACCGCCAGCCACGACATGTTGATCGGGGCGAAGTCGTCGTCCGGAGGATGCCATCTGCGGGCCACGCCGCTCATCATCGCGACGTCTTCCCGCCGGTGGCCCACAGGCCGCCTTCAGGACGAGGCCCGTGTGCGGCCCGGTGCCCTCGACGCCCCGGCTCCGCATGGCCCCAGGCGTCTGCCTCCGATGCTCCGGCCCCGCCCCCGGAGCCACCGGCGGACCCGGCAGACTGGCCGGACCCCGTCCCCTCCTCCCGGGAGCGCCATGTCCACGACCGCTGTGTCCGTCACCCGCGACCTCGTCTACGCGCGGCCCGGCGGCGTCCCGCTGCACCTGGACCTGTACGTCCCGGCCACTCCGGAGCCGGCGCCGGTCGTGGTCTACCTGCACGGCGGCGGCTGGCTGCGCGGGTCGCGCACGGACCGGGCCGCCGAGCGGCTGCAGCCGGTGGCCGCGGCCGGGGTGGCGGTCGCCGCGGTCCAGTACCGGCTCAGCGGGCAGGCCACCTTCCCGGCCCCGCTGGACGACGTCCGTGGGGCCGTGCGGTGGCTGCGGGCCGAGGGCGCCCGGTTCGGGGTCGACGCGACCCGCGTCGGCGCGTGGGGAGCCTCCGCCGGCGGGCACCTGGCTGCGCTCGCCGCGCTGTGCGCCGACGCCCGGGACGCCGAGCTCGGCGACAGCTCGGTGCAGGCGGCGGTGACCTGGTTCGCCACCACCGACCTGCTCGCGCGCGCGACCGACGTCCCGGAGGGGCCGCTGCCGCCGTTCGTCACCGGGCCACCCCTGGAGCCGTCCTTCGAGGCCCGGCTGCTGGGGCTGCGGAACACCTCCGACGACCCGGAGCTCGCCCGGGCCGCCAGCCCGCTGACCCACGTGCGGGCCGGCGCCCCGCCGTTCCTCGTCGTCCACGGGGACTCCGACGGCCTGGTGCCGGCCACGCACAGCCGCCGGCTGGTGTCGGCGCTGCGCGCGGCCGGGGTGCCGACGTCGTTCCACCTGCTCGGCGGGGCCAACCACGAGGACCCCGCCTTCGACAGCCCCGCCGGCCTGGGTGCGGTGAGCGGCTTCCTCCGCGCCGCCCTGACGAGCCCGCCGCAGTAGGGCCGCCGGCCGGCTACCCGGCGGCCTCGAAGCTGTCGTCGCCCACGCGGACGACCTCACCGCGTCCGGCCAGGCCGACGAAGCCGGCGACGCTCCACGCCGAGGCGTAGAGGGTGCCGTCCTCGACCAGCAGCCCGCTCGGCATCGTCACCTGGGAGTAGGTGCGCTCGCCGTCGGTGTCGACGCGGACCACCCGGCCGACCGTCGCCGGGTCGAAGCCCGGTCCCGGCATCCCCGCGGGCATGCCCTCGAGCAGCTCGGCGACGTAGACGTTGCCGTCGCGGTCGACGGCCACACCCGCCGCGGACGTGAAGTCCTCCAGCACGTCGACGACGTCCCCGTCGGAGTCGAGCACGTACACCCGCGCCGCACCGGCCGCCTCGCCGCCCAGTGTGCTCACGTAGACGCGCCCGTCCGGGCCGCGCGCCAGACCGGTGGGGACGGGGTCGCAGCCCACCGTGCCGGGGTTGTTCGCCGCGTTCTCGCAAGCCGGGACGTCGGTCACCACCGGCGGCACGAAGAACGTGCTGACCTCGCCGGTCTCCCGGTCCACCGACAGGACGTCGTTGGCCCCGGCGTCGGCGACCAGCACCCGCCCGCGCTGGGCGAGCACGGCGAACGGGTTGGACAGCGAGTCCACCGGCGCGCCGTCGACGTACTGCGTCTGGCCGTCGGGGTTGTGCTCCAGCTCGTAGGCCAGCGTGTCCACGGTGCTCACGATCGTGCCGTCGGTGTCGGTGATCACCAGCCCCGGGCCGCCCTGCCCCACCGGCGGGGGCTCGGCCGGCGGCGGCACCCCGACCTCGGGCGGGCCGGGCTCCCCCACCGCGATGTAGATGCGGTCGCGCCGCTCGGCCACGCCCTGCGGGTTGACCAGCCCGGTCACCACGGCCTCGACCGCGCCGGTCTCCGTGTCGACCGACGACACCTCGCCGGTCCCGGACTCCGCGACGAGCAGGCGCCCGGCCCCGTGGTCGGCCACCGCGCGGGGCCCCTCCAGCCCGCCCGCCACGGTCTCGATCCCGCCCTCCTGCGCACCGGCCACGCCGGCCTGGGCGGCCAGCAGCGCCACGGCGGCGGCGCCGACGACGGCGCTCCGACAGGTCCTCATGGGTCCCCCTCACACTCGTGGGCGCAGGGGACGGTAGGCGCGCGGCCGGGCGCGACGGAACGGCGCGTTCCGCGAAGGCGCTGTTCAGGGCGCGTGGCGTCGCCGCTGGTAGTCGCACCGGTCGAGCGGGGTCCGCGCAGGACGTCGAACCCCGCGGTCTCAAACTGAGACGATGCGCCGGCCGATCTCCCCTACCGTCGCCCGGGGATGACCCGCGTCACACGGCGGCGGGCGACCGGACGACCAGGAGGCGGACGCAGTGCAGCTGGGCATCGGGATCAACCTCGGCTTCGGGAAGCTCGACCCCGACGTCACGGACCAGGAGATGTACGCCGGCGAGGTCGACCTCGCCGTCCGGGCCGAGGCGCTCGGCTACGACGCCGTCTGGGCCGTCGAGCACCACTTCGAGGACTACTCGCTCTGCCCGGACAACCTGCTGCTCCTGGCCAACGTCGCCGGCCGCACCCAGCACATCAAGCTGGGGACCGGCGCGGTCATCGTGCCCTGGAACGACCCGCTGCGCGTGGCCGAGAAGGCTCTCATGCTCGACACCCTCTCCGGCGGGCGGCTGCTGCTGGGCCTGGGCCGCGGCCTGTCCCGCAAGGAGTACGTGCCCTTCCGCATCCCGCTGGACGAGACCCGCGACCGCTTCGACGAGGCCGCCCCGATGATCTTCGAGGCGCTGGAGACCGGCGTCATCGAGGGCGACGGGCCCTTCTACCCGCAGCCGCGCGCCGAGCTGCGCCCCCGGCCGCGCGCCTCCTTCCGCGGCCGCCGCTACGTCGTCGCGGGCTCGCCGGACTCGCTGGTCATGGCCGCGGAGCTGGAGGCGCAGATGATGTCGTTCATCGTCCGGCCGGTGCCCGCGCTCATGCCGAACTTCACCACCTACCGCGAGCTGTTCGAGGCCGAGCACGGCCGGGTGGCCCCGCCGATCTCGCTGAACGTCAACATGTACTGCCACGAGGACGACGAACTGGGGCGCGAGCGCCACTTCCGGTACGTGAACCGCTTCTTCCTGTCCAACGTCGACCACTACGAGATGGCGGGCACGCACTTCGCCACCACCAAGGGCCACGAGCGCTACGCCGAGAGCGCGGCGTACTTCCGCGAGATCGGCGTGGAGAAGGCGGCCGACGACTACGCGGCGACCGCGCTGTGGGGCAGCCCCGAGCGGATCCTCGGCCAGATCGAGGAGATCCGCGACGTCCTCGGCGACTACGAGCTGGTCGTCGCGCCGTGCTTCGGCGGCATGCCCTACGACCAGGCGCAGGCGAGCCTGGAGCTGTTCGCCCGCGAGGTCATGCCCAAGGCCCGCGGGATGCGGCGCGCACCGGAGGTCGCGGCCGCGTGACGACGGCGCCCTCCTCCGCCGGCGGTCCGCGGGTGCCGCGGACCGCCGCGGAGTGGGACGCCGTCCGCGCGGCCAAGGAGGACCTCCTGGCCCGCGACCCGTTCACGCTGCGCCCCGCGGACGCCCCCGGGGTGCGCCCCGAGGTGGTCCGGTCGTGGCGCCGCTCGCTGCTGGCCGGTGTCGACCCGGCCGCCACCCGGTTCCCGGTCGACGAGGGCCCCGCCCCCGGCACCCGCCTGGCGGCGGTGGCCCAGCCGATCCTCGACCGGCTGGCCGACCAGATCTCCGACCTGGGCTCGTGGGGGTTCCTCACCGACCGCACCTGCCGGTTGCTCACCACCGTCGTCGGGGAGCTCCCGCCGCCGGGCCGCTTCCAGGAGATGGACCTCCGGCCGGGCACCGTCTTCGCGGAGGACGTCATCGGCACCAACGGCCTCGGCTGCGCGCACGAGGAGCAGCGGCCGTTCCTCATCTCCGGCACCGAGCACTTCCGCACCGACAGCGAGGTGCTCACCACGACCGGCGTGATCATCCGCGACCCGTTCACGCGGCGGTACGTGGGCACGCTCGGGGTGCACTGCCGGCGGGAGTACGCCTCGGCCGCCGTCCTGCCCCTGGTCGTGGAGATCGGCCGCTCCATCGAGGCACAGCTGCTGGCCAGCCGCAGCGACGGCGAGCGGGAGTTCTTCGACGCCTACCTGCGCGTCGCCCGCCGCAGCCGGGGTGCCGTCGTCGGGGTGACCTCGCGGTTGTGCGTGGTCAGCACGCGCGCCCGCGAGCTCGTGCACGAGGCCGACGAGGAGCTGCTGCGCCGCCTCGCCGAGGAGACCGGCCCGGGCGGCCGCACCGTGCGGCGCCGGCTGGCCGGCGGGACGACCGTCGAGGTGTCGGTGCTGCCGGTGGAGCAGCCGCGCGGGGAGTACGCCGCCGTCCTGGTCCTGGAGCCGGTCGGGGAGCAGCCGGAGCGGGTCCCCGACGGCCTGCCCCGGACGGCGGCACCGGCGGACGTCCCCGGCCGGCTGGCCCGGGCGCTCGCCGCCGGCACACCGGTGCTGCTCACCGGTGAGCGCGGGACCGGCAAGCGGCACGCCGCGCGGACGGCGTTGCGCGCGGACGGCGGCGACACGGTCGAGCTCGACGGCGCCCTGGCCGCCCTGGACCCCGACGCCTGGCTGCGCGCGCTGGTCGCCGCGGTGGACGGCGGCCGGCCGGTGCTGCTCGGCCACGTCCCGGACCTGCCCGCCGCGCTGGCCCCCAGCGTCGCCGACCTGGTCGCGCGGGCGCGCGGCCCCCTCGTCGGCACCGCCCCCGAGGACCGCGGGGCCGGCGCGGTGCGGCTGCGCGAGGCGTTCCCCGTCGTCCTGCCCGTCCCGCCGCTGCGCGAGCGGCCCGGCGAGCTGCCCGGGCTGTGCCGCGACCTCCTCGCCTCCCTCGCCGAGCGGGACGGCGGGCCGGCGACGCTGGCGCCCCGGGCCGAGGCGGCCCTGCTCGCCGGCGACTGGCCGGGCAACGTCCGCCAGCTGCTCCAGGTGCTGGCCACCGCCCGGGTGCGCGCGGCCGGGCCGGAGATCGGCCTGGAGGACCTGCCCGCCCACCACCGCCGCGCGCCGGCCGGGCGGCCGCTCGGCGAGCTCGAGCGGCTGGAGCGCCAGGCTCTCGCCGTGGCCCTGCGCGAGGCCGGCGGCGACCGCAACGCCGTCGCCGCCCGGCTCGGGATCTCCCGGGCCACCGTCTACCGCAAGCTCAAGCGCTACCAGCTGCACTGACCCCGAGGGAAGGACGACGTGTGACCCGCACCGTGGAGTTCGCCGGCACGACCGCCGTGGTGACCGGAGGCGCCTCCGGCATCGGCCGCGGCCTGGCCCGGGCGTTCCTCGACGCCGGTTGCTCGGTGGTGATCGCCGACGTCGACGAGGCCGCGCTGGCCGCCACGGCCCGCGAGCTGGGGGTGCTCGGCGTCCGCACCGACGTGACCGACCCCGACAGCGTCGCCGCTCTGGCCGACCGGGCCGTGGCGGAGTACGGCGAGGTGCACGTGGTGTGCAACAACGCCGGGGTGGGGCCGTTCGGGCCGGTGTCCGGGCTGGGCCTCGACGACTGGCGATGGGTGCTCGACGTCAACCTGTACGGGGTCGTGCACGGCATCCAGGCGTTCCTGCCGGTGCTGGAGCGCAACCCCGACTGGGGGCAGGTCGTCAACACGTCGTCCCTGTCGGTGCTGGTCACGCCACCGAACGTGGCGCCCTACGTGGCCAGCAAGGCGGCTGTCCTCGGCATCAGCGAGGTGCTGGCCGGCGAGCTGGCCGCCGCCGGCTCCCGCGTCGGGGTCACCGCCCTGCTGCCCGGCGCGGTGCACAGCAACATCAAGACCAGCCTGCGGACCCGGCCGGCCACCGGGGACAGCGGCCTGTACGACGTCGACCTCGAGGAGACCGGCCGGCTGCGGTTCATCGAGCCCGAGGAGGTGGGGGCGATGGTGGTCGAGGCCGTCCGCGCGAACGACCTCTACGTGGTGACCCACGGGGAGTTCCGCGACCAGGCCGCCGGGCGCGCCGCCCGGGTGCAGGCCGCCTTCCCGCCGGCGCCGGTGCCCGCCGCGGGCTGACCCCGCCAGACTGGACGGCGTGCGGGAGGACGACGACGCGGCGTTCGCCCGGTTCGTCGCCGCGCGGCGGCCGGCGCTGCTGGCCGACGCGCTGCGGCTGACCGGCGACGCCCGCCGCGCGGAGGAGGCCGTCCAGGTCGCACTGACCCGCGTCCGGCTGCGCTGGGGCCGCGGCGACCCGTCGGCGACCGCGGCGGCGGCCGTGGCCGCCGCCGGGGACGGGCAGGTGCTGCAGTCCCTCGACGCGCTCCCGCCGGAGGACGTCGCGTGGCGGCTGGACGCCGGTGCCGCGGTGGCCGACGTCCGCCGCCGGGTCCGCCGCACCCGCCGCTGGCGGGCCGGGGCCGGGATCGCGGTGCTCGCCGCCACGGCGCTCGCGATCCCCGTGGCCATGCCCGGCGACGCGCCCACGCCCCCGCCGGTCGAGCAGGAGGTCGCCGTCCTGACCGGGCCGACCCGCGGGTCGCTGGCCGGCGACCGCGCCTTCATCGACGCCGTCCGGCGGGCCGGCTGGGGTCCGGTCGCGGCCGCCCCGGTGGCCGAGCGCACGGTCGTGCTCGCCACCGACACCCCCGCCGGCCGGGTGGTGCTGGTGACCGGCACCGTCGACGAGGACCTGCGCGGGGTGTGGCTGACCGGCCCGGTGGGGGCCGGGCCCGCGCAGCTGCAGCTGTCGGTCCCCCGCCGGCCGCTGGGCCCGCAGCGGCCGGCGTCGCTGCTGCTCGGCGGGCCGGGCACGGCCACCCTCGTGGTCGTCGCCGGCCGCGGCGACGCGGTCGAGGTCTCCCCGCGGCTGCAGGTCGGCCCGCGCGGCACGGTGGGCCGGGTCTACGAACCGGTCCCCGCACCCGAGGGCGTGGCGGTGACCGCCGTGCCGACGACGTCGGCCGGCAGCGGGGCCAGCATCCGGGTGCTCCGCGGCGGCGGGGTGGTCGACCGTGCCGCGCCCGGGCTCGACCTCGCGGTACGCGCCCCGGCCCCGCCGCCGCCGGTGCTGGCGCCCCTGCGTCCGGTCGAGACCCTGCCGGCTCCGCGGGCGGTCGCCGAGGCGCTCACCGAGCTGGCCGTCCCGCTCGGCGTCGAGCCCGGGGACCTGCTGCCGGACCTGCTGTGGTCGGGGGCGCTCCCCCTGGAGGGCGTGCCGGGGTCGGTGGCGGTCGTGGTGGCCCGCAGCCCGGGCGGCGGGCTGGTCGTGACGACGTGGGCCGCGCAGGTGGGCCCCACCGGCAGCGGGCGGGCGGTGCCGTGCGGCGCCTCGACCCCGCCGGGCACCGCCTCGGTCGCCGGGCTGATGGTCGCCCGCGTCTGCGACCTCTCCGCACCCGAGACCGAGCCGTCGGACGCCGGCCGGTGGCTCGTGGTCACCGCTCCCCCGGACGCCGCAGCCGCCGCCGTCCTCGACGACCGGGGCGGGGTGGTCGCCACCGTGCCTCTGACCGGCGGGAGCGCGGTCGTCCCGCTGCCCGAGGCCGCCGACACCGTGCGCACGCTGGACGCCGGGGGCCGGGCGGTGACGGAGGTGCCGGTGGCCGCGGCGCCGCTCTTCCCCTTCGGCGACTACGGCAGCGGCCCGGTGCGGTGAGCGTCGACCCGCGGCGGCACGGGCACCGTCTGCAGGTCGGCGGCGACCACCAGGTCGCCGCCGAACACCGCGGCCGCCTCCTCCCGGAACCGCTGGGGGTCGCGGTAGCGCTGGGAGAAGTGGGTGAGCACCAGCGTCCGGACCCCGCACCCGGCCGCGACGGTGGCGGCCTGCCGGGCGGTCAGGTGCCCGTAGGCGGTGGCCAGCTCGGCGTCCTCCTCCAGGAAGGTGGACTCGACGACCAGCAGGTCCACGCCCTCGGCCAGGGCCCGGACGGCGTCGCACAGCCGGGTGTCCATCACGAAGGCGAACCGCTGACCGGGGCGGGGGGCGCTGACGTCCTCCAGCCGCACGGTCCGGCCGCCGACGTCGAGGGCGCCGGCCCGCTGCAGCCGGCCGACGTCCGGACCGGAGATCCCGGCGGCGGCCAGCGCCTCGGGCAGCATCCGGCGGCCGTCGGGCTCGACCAGCCGGTAGCCGAACGCCTCGACCGGGTGGTCGAGGCGTCGGGCCGACAGCGTCCAGGACTCCCCCACCGCCACCGGCCCGTCGGCGGTCAGCGGCTCCTCGCGCAGGTCGAGGACGTCGTGGAACACCGACGCGGCCCGCAGCCGGGCGAAGTACTCCGCGCCGGACGCCGGGAAGTGCGCGGGCACCGGGTGCGGCACGCGGTCCAGGCTCATCCGCTGGACGACGCCCGGGAGGCCCAGGCAGTGGTCGCCGTGGAAGTGCGTGAGGCAGATCCGAGTGACCGCGCTGCTGGGGACGCCGGCCATCAGCAGCTGCCGCTGCGTGCCCTCCCCCGGGTCGAACAGCAGGCCCTCGCCGTCCCACCGCAGCAGGTAGCCGTTGTGGTTGCGCTCCCGGGTCGGCGCCTGGCTGGCCGTGCCGAGGACCACCAGCTCGCGGGCCGTCACGGCGGCGACGCTATCGCCGCCGGACGGCGCGCCGCTCAGCTGTCGTGCAGGACGACCCCGCGGACGATCTTCCCCTCGTCGAGGTCCTGGTAGCCCTGGTTGATCTCGTCGAGGGTGTACCGGCGGGTGATCAGCTCCTCCAGCTTCAGCCGGCCCGCGCGGTAGAGGTCGAGCAGCCGCGGGATGTCGTACAGCGGGTTGCTCATGCCGAAGATGTGGCCCTGGATGTTGCGCTGGTAACCGACCACCGCGCCGTTGGCCCGCAGCCGGATCTGCTCGTCGTCCTGCCGGCCGACGGAGGTGACCGTGACCTGGCCGCCCTTGCCGACGATCCCCGCGGCCGCGGCCACGACGACGGAGGTGAGGACGCCGACGGTGCAGATGGCGTGGTCGGCGAGCTGGCCGCGGGTCATGTCGACGACCGCCTCGCGCGCCTGGTCGGCGTCGGCGAACACGTGGGTGGCGCCGAACTCCAGCGCCTTCTCCCGCTTGAACGCCACCGGGTCGACGACGACGAGGTTCTTCGCCCCGGCGTAGGCCGCGCCCTGGACGGCGTTCATGCCGACCCCACCGGCGCCGAAGACGACCACGGTGTCCCCGGCCCGGACCTTGGCCACGTTGACCGAGGAGCCCCAGCCGGTGGGGACGCCGCAGCCGACCAGCGCCGCGACCTCGAAGGGGATGTCCTCGTCGATCCGGACGCAGGAGGCCTGGTCGACCACGGCGCGCTGGCTGAACGTGCCGAGCATGCAGAACCCGCCGAGGTCGTTGCCCTCGTCGTCGTGGAACCGGAAGGTGCCGTCGCCGAGCTTGCCAGTGGCCATCTCGGCACCGCGGTCGCACAGGTTCTGCCGGCCGGTCGAGCAGTACCGGCAGACGCCGCAGGCCGGGATGAAGGAGCAGACGACGTGGTCGCCGACGGCCACGCGGGTGACCCGCTCACCGACCGCCTCCACGACCCCGGCGCCCTCGTGGCCGCCGACCATCGGCAGCCGGGCAACGCTGTCCCCGGTGCGCAGGTGCTCGTCGGAGTGGCACATGCCGGAGGCGACGAAGCGGATGCGGACCTCGTCGGCCTGCGGCTCGTCGAGCTCCAGCTCGGTGACCACCCAGGGCTTGCCGGGCTCCCGGATGATCGCGGCGCGTGTCCTCATGTCAGTCCACTCCTGGTCTCGCCGGCTCCGGCCGGCGTGGTGTGCGTCACTTCCGGCCCCAGCGTGCGGGCGCCGCCGCACGCCGGGAAGGCCGCTGTCCACGGAGTGGAAGGACGGGTGCGCCCGTCCTCCCAGCCCGCCCCGGCCTCAGCCGCCCGGCGTCCAGACGACCTCATCGAGCTTCGGCGCCTCGTCGACGATGCCGTACTCCAGCGCGGCGTCGGCCAGGCTCTGCAGCTCGTCGGGCGCCAGGGTCGGCTTGAACTCCGGCAGCCCCATCCGCTCGATCAGCGCCGGGTCGATCTGGGTGTAGTTCGGCAGCTGGGCGCGGATCTCGTCGGGGTGCTCGGAGGCGTACTGCTGCGAGGCCTCGATGGCCGCCTGGATGCGCTCGTAAAGGTCGGGGTCCTCGGCGATGGCCTGCTCGGTGGCGAAGTAGGCCGAGGCGGCGATCTGCTCGCCCGGCGCCAGGTCGTCGTAGGGGTTGGCGATGACCCGCGCCCCGTTGTCGGCGGCCATGCTGCAGAACGGCTCGGCGCAGACGAAGGCGTCGATGTCGCCCGAGGCGAGCGCGGTGACCTGGTCGGGGAAGGACATCTCGGCCAGCTGGACGGCGTTCTGGTCGCCCCCGGCCGCCGCGACCGACACCTTCGCCAGCGTCTCGGAGAGGTTGTTGAGCGTGTTGACGCCGACCGTGCGGCCCACCAGGTCGGCGGCGTCCTGGATGGCGGGGTCGATGGCCATCAGCATGTTGATGCCGAAGTCGGCCTCGCCGGTGCTGGCCGCCGACGGCGCGATGATCGTCAGCGGCAGCCCCTGCTCGCGGGCCTGCATGACCGAGATGACGTTGCTGAACGCGAAGTCGTACTCGCCGCTGACCACCGACGGCACCAGCGCGGCGCCGCCCTGGCCGGTGTTGAAGTGCAGCGTCAGGCCCTGCTCCTCGAAGAAGCCCTGCTCCTGCCCGAGGTAGAGGACCGCCACGTCGGTGACCGGGATGACGCCGACCTCGACGGTGACCGGCTCGGCCGTGGCCGACCCGGACGCCGCCGGCGCGGAGGGCGCCGCCTCGTCCTCGCCACCGCCACACGCGGCCAGCACCAGGGGGACGGTCGCGAGCAGTGCCAGGGCCGGGTTCGGCCGGACTCGGCGGCGCGGGAGGTGGCGCATCGTGCCTCGCTCTCGAGGGAGCACGGAGGTTCGCGGTCGGGCACAACGTGCTGTGCACCACAGCCACTGTCAAGTGGTTGCGGGCCCAACCGGGTCGACCGAGGCGCGGACGGCGTTCGCCTGCGGGCACACCTCCAGTCGGCGTTGCCTCCGCAACCGGACGAGAGCGCCGAGGTCCGGGCGCCCGGTCAGCTGCTGGTCGAGGCCAGGGTGGGTGGGCCGTCGTCCAGCCCGCGCTCCAGGCCCGCCGCGGCGCCCTCCCCCGGCGCCAGCCGGGGGTCGTAGGCGGCCAGCGCGGGCAGGTTGGCGTTGATCCGGCGCAGCAGACCGAGCAGCTGCTCGACCTCCTCGTCGCTCAGCCCGGCCAGCAGCAGCTCCTCCCGCTCGAGCGCCACCGGGACGACGTCCTTGTACAGGCGGGCGCCGTCACCGGTCAGGTACAGCCGCCGGAATCCCGGCGAGGTCTCCACCGTCACGAGCTTCGCGGCCACCAGCGACTTCACGCTGCGGCTGATGACCGACTTGTCGATCTTCGTGACGTTGCTGATCTCCTGGGCGGTGATGCCGGGGTCCATGCCGATGCAGGAGACCACCCGCCAGTCGTTCATCCCGACGCCGAAGTTCCGCAGGTACACCTGGGAGCCCGACGTGGTGATGGTGCTGGCTATGACCGTGATGTAAGCGGGCACGTACCGGTCGACGTCGATGGTGTGGGGCATGGGGCGTCGCCGCACGTGCTCGGTCACGTCCCCGGTGCCCCCTCTGCCGTCTCCGCACCCCGGACCTGCGGGGTCTCGGCATGGTGGTGGAACGCCCCGGTCCGCGGGCCGGCACCGGAACGGGGTCGTCCTCGCGCCTCACGCCGACACCAACGTGGCGGGGGTCACGTCGTCTGTCAAGACGAGTTGCCCCGTCAACCTGGATCGTCCCCGGCACTGCCGACCGGAACCCCGCCTTGACGACGCCCACCACCCCCGACACAGTTGCGCGGACAACGGGCGGGGTCGCGGCCCGGTCGCGCGGCGCCGCAGGCCGTGGTGTTCGGTGACGACGGACACGCGACCGCGGAACCGCCGCTCTCCGGCGTGCGCCGTGGATCGCCGGGGGCAGACGGAGGGGTGCCACGACGTGGAGCGGGGAGACGTGGTCGCGGCCGGCCGGGTCGCGGTGGTGACCGGCGCGGCCAGCGGCATCGGGCTGGGCCTGGCCCGGCGGTTCGCCGCCGAGGGCATGCGCGTGGTGATGGCCGACGTCGAGGGGCCGGCGCTCGAGTCGGCGGCCGCCGACGTCGCCGGCTCCGGAGTCCCGGTGCTCCCGGTGCTCACCGACGTCGCCGACGCGGCCTCGGTCGAGGCGCTGCGGGACGCCGCCCTGTCCACGTTCGGCGCGGTGCACCTGGTCTGCAACAACGCCGGCGTCGGCGGCTCCCAGGACCCGCTGTGGGAGGTCCCGCTCGGCGACCTCGAGTGGGTGTTCGGCGTCAACCTGTGGGGCGTGGTGCACGGCATCCGGGCGTTCCTGCCGGTGCTCCAGCAGCAGGACGCCGGGCACATCGTGAACACCAGCTCGGTCTTCGGCCTGTTCGCCGGCTCCCTGGGCGCCTACGGCGCCTCCAAGCACGCGGTCGTGGCGCTCACCGAGTCGCTGCACTTCCAGCTGCGGGAGGCCGGCTCGCACGTCGGCGTCACGCTGCTGTGCCCGAGCGCCGTCCGCACCAACTTCGACAACTCCTCGCGCAACCGGCCGGCGTCCGCGGGCCCGGCGACCGACACCGGGGCGGTGACGCGCGCGGCCCGCGCCGAGCTGCACGCGCGGTCGGCGCCGGCGCGGGAGCCCGAGGAGGTGGCCGAGCTGGTGGTGGACGCCGTCCGCACCGGCCGCTTCTACGTGCTCACCAACGCTGCCCGGGACGCCGCCATCCGCGGACGGGCCGAGGAGGTCATCGCCGGCGGGCCGCCCACTCCCCCGCTGTCCTGGTGACGCCGCTGTCCCGGTGACGCCGCTCGCCCGGTGACGCAGGGGCCGGTCAGCCGGCCGGCCGCCCGCGGTACCGCCGGACCAGCACGGGCACGACCTCCGCGCCCGCGGTGCCGGCCGCGGCCCAGCCGAGCACGACCAGCCACGACAGCGGGTCCAGCGGGGTGCAGCCGAAGAACCGGCTGACGCCGGGGGTGGAGACGACGCCGACCAGCACCGCCAGCGAGCCCGCCGCAGTGGCCAGCACCAGCGGGCTGCGGCGTCCGGCCCAGGCGGTCTGGCCGAGCTGGGTGGCGATGAGCGCGGCCAGCCCCATGGTGCCGGCGCGGCCGGCGGGGCCGGTCAGCCGCCCCGCGGCCCAGGCCCCGGTGGCCCCGGCCGCGGTCGCCGCGCCCCGCACCAGCACCATCCGGCGGACGCCCGCGGAGAAGCCGCGCTGCGGCCCGGCGCTCAGCACCGCCTCCAGCGGGTGCCCGGCCAGCGGTCCCTCCGACTGCTCGAGCACGGCCGACCGCGGTGCGGCGACCGCGACCGCGAGCGCCGGGAACATGTCGGTGAGCAGGTTGACCAGCAGCAGCTGACGGGTGCCCAGTGGCGCCCGGCCGCCGAACGCGGTGCCCAGCACGGTGAAGGCGACCTCGCCGGCGTTGCCGCCGACCAGGATCGAGACCGCGTCCCGCACCCGCAGCCACATGGCCCGCCCCTCGCCGATCGCGTCGACCAGCCGGGTGAGGTCGAGGTCGGTGAGGACGAGGTCCGCCGCGGCCCGGGCGGCCGGGGATTCCGCCCCGGAGACGCCGACCCCGACGTCGGCCAGCCGGATCGCGGCGGCGTCGTTCACGCCGTCCCCGGTCATCGCGAGGGTGGCGCCGGCCCGGCGCAGCGCGCCGACCAGCGTCACCTTCTGCTCGGGCGAGAGGCGGGCGAACACGGTGCCCTCGCGCACCATGCGGGCGCGCTCGGCGTCGGAGGCGCGGGCCAGCTGGGCCCCCGTGACCACCTTCTCGGCGCCGGGGACGCCGGCCTGCGCGGCGATCGCGCCCGCCGTCTCGGGGTGGTCGCCGGTGGCGAGGACCACCCGGATGCCGGCGGCGCGCAGCTGCTCGATGGCGGCCACCGACGACGCGCGGAGGGTGTCGGCCAGGCCGACCAGCCCGCGCAGGTGCAGCTCCTGCGCAGCCGCCTCGAGGTCCTCGGGCACGCCGTCGACCTCCCGGTCGGCGACGGCCAGCACGCGCAGCCCGTCGGCGGCCAGTTCCTGCACCGCCGCCCGCAGGTCCGGCGTCCCGGCGCACCGGGCCGCGACCACCTCCGGCGCGCCCTTGACCACCAGCCGGCCGTCCCGGACGCCCGCGGAGAAGCCGCGCTCGGCGGCGAAGGGCACGCAGGCGTCGCACTCCCCCTCGCCGGCCAGCCCGCGCTCGGCGGCGGCCTCGACCACGGCGCGGTCGGTCTCGTGGGCCTGCGCGTCGCCGTTGGCCACGCTCGCCGCGGCCAGCCGCAGCACGTCGTCCTCACTGCTGCCGTCGTCCATCGGGTGCAGCCGGGCCACCCGCAGCCGGTTCTCGGTGAGCGTGCCGGTCTTGTCGAAGCAGACGGTGTCGACGCGGCCGAGCGCCTCCAGCACGCGGGCGCTGCGGACGACGGCGCCGCGGCGGGACAGCCGGCGGGCGGCGGCCTGCTGCGCGACCGTGGCGACCAGCGGCAGCCCCTCCGGGACGGCGGCGACCGCCACGGCCACCCCCGCGGCGACCGCCTCCCGCAGCGGGCGCCGCCACAGCACGCCGAGCGCGGTCACCGCGGCGCCGCCGGCGAGGGTCAGGGGCAGCACCGCCCGGGTGAGCTCGGCCAGCCGGGCCTGCACGCCGGCCGGGGGCGCGGCGCCGCCGGCCGCGCGGGCGGCCCGCCCGGCCTGGGTGGCCGACCCGACGGCGACGACGACCGCACGGCCGCTGCCGGCCACCACGGTCGTGCCGTCGAAGAGCAGGCAGGTGCGGTCGGCGACGTCGGCACCGGGCGTGGCCGGCACGGACTTGACCACCGGCAGGGACTCCCCGGTCAGGTTGGACTCGTCGACCTCCAGGTCGGTGGCCTCCAGCAGCCGGGCGTCGGCGGCCACGACGTCACCGGCGCCGACCCGCACGACGTCACCGACGCGCAGCGCGCCGCCGAGGACGTCCTCGGTGCCGCCGTCGGTCTCGCGGTGCACCGTCACGTCCTGCTCGAGGAGCAACGACTCCAGCGCCGTCTCCGCGCGCAGCCGCTGCAACCCGCTGACCAGTGCGTTCATCACGGTGACGCCGCCGACCAGCAGGGCGTCGGTGTTCTCCCCGAGCGCGGCGGTCGCCGCCGCGCCGGTGGCCAGCACGGGGGTGAGCGGATCGGCGAGCTCGGCCACGACGGTGCGGACGAAGCGGGCGGGCAGCCGGACGACGGCGAGGTCCCCCACGACGCGGGCGGCGACGGCGAGGCGGCCGGGCGGCTCGTCGTCCGGCCGCGGCAGGCCGGACACGCGGGCGAGCACGTCGTCGGCGTCGAGGGCGTGCCAGGGGGTGTGCACCGCCGGCGGCGGCTCCGGGCGGCGGGCGGTCCGGACGGCGGTCCACGCGCCGTCGACCAGGGTGGCGGTGCTGGCCGTCTTCCCGGGGGTGGTCGCCTTGCCCTGCCCGTACCGGGCGCTGCCGACCGCGGCGAGCAGACCACCCAGCACGTTGCCGGTGACGGCGGTGGTCACCGACCGGCGGCTCACCGCGCGCGCCGGGACGGTGGCGTCGACCAGGGCACAGGCGTCGACCAGGCCGGTCCGGGTGACCAGGTCCGCGCCCCAGGCGGGGGCACAGCCGGGCAGGACGGGGGCGACGGCGACGTCGGCGGCCATGAGCGCGGGGGCGTCGGCGGCGGAGACGAGCAGCACGGCCCGCCCGTCGGCCTGCAGCCGGCGCACCGTCTCCACCAGCGGCTCGTCGGCGGGGGCCACCTCGTCGGCGGCCCCGGCGAGCTCGCGGGTGCCGACGTGCGGGGTCAGCACCAGCCGGTGGCCGGCCCGGTTGGCCGCGGACAGCAGCGCCTCGGCGTACGGGTCGGGCTCCGGGGCGACGGTCACCTCCCCGACGCGGCGGCGGCCCTCGAGCAGGCTGCGCACCTCCCCGCCCTCGGCGCCGGGCGCGCTGCGGGGCGGCCCCAGCCGCAGCCGGCCGTCGTCGGCCCCGCCCCGGGCGCCGAGGAGCCGGACGGCGGCGGTCCACACGCCGGCGTCGTCCCACCCGTCGGCGGTCGCCCGCGCCTCGATGACGACCGGCGGGCCGGAGCACAGCGTGGCCCCGTCGACGACGACGGTGTCGACCCGGTCCAGCCGCCGGTAGGCCGCGCCGTCCATCGGGAGCACCCCGCGCCGGCACATCAGCAGGTCGAGGGTGGCGGCGAAGGACTCCCGGCCGAGCCCCGCGGCCTTCGGGTTCTGCGCCTTGAGCATGTCCGCCGAGCGGCCGGGGCTGCCGGTGAGCGGCAGCAGGCCGAGGGAGGCGCCGAGCGCGACCCGCTCCAGGCGGGCGCGGTAGGTCTCGACGGCGCCGGGGGGCAGGGGCACCGGACGCGGACCGGGCGGCTGGAGCGGCTCCCCCTCGTCGTCGGGCTCGGGACCGCACAGCTCGGGCTCCCGCCGCTGCCAGACCTGCCGCCGGGCCCGCATCTCCACCGCCTGCTGCAGCGCCGCGGCGGCGTTGAGGGCCGGGATGGTGGGGCTCTGGGTGAGCGCGTGCAGCAGCGCGCTGGTGCCGTTGAACAGCAGGTCGGTACCGATGACGCCGAACCGCGCCTCCAGCCCGTTGCGGATCCACCGCTGGCTGTCGAGCAGCGCGATGGCGAGCGTGACGTGCCGGGACAGCGCCGGCACCGGCAGCGCCTTGCCGAGGTAGGCGACGCCGACCGCCGCGGTGTCGACGGCGGCCGCGACCACGGCGGCCAGCAGCGGCTCCAGGTCGGCGGGGTGCTCGACCGACTGCGGGAACACCTGCCGGCCACCGCGGGCCTGTTCGATGGCGGTGACCGCGCCGACGACGTCCTCGACCCGTACCCGCCGGTCGTCGACGGCGACCAGCACCCGGCCGACGACGTCGTTGACCGTCGCCCACTGGACGCCCTCCAGCCGCTCCAGCTGGCGGCGCAGCGCCCGGCGGACCTCGGGCTGCTCCTCCGCCGACGGTGCGCACACCTCGACCTGGACGTGACCGCTCCCGGCCCACACGCGGCGGGTGTGCCGGGAACGCGGCGGCTCGACCATGCCCCTGGCGGCGTCGACCAGGGAGTGCAGGTGACCGTCGGGGATCGGGTCGGCGCCGGTCAGGAGCGTGCCGACCGCCCGGGTGCCGGAGACCGCCGCGACCCGGGCCAGGTGCCGCGAGCCGTCGGCGACCGCGGCGCCGGCGCCCGCAGCTGCCCCCGCGGCGGCGCGGGCCACGCGGGCCGTGACCCGCGCGGGCTCGGCCAGCAGCCCGGCGGTGACCACCGCGGGGGCGGCGGCCAGCACCGCGCCGGCGGCGGTGAGACGGACGGCCGTCTCCGCCGCACCGCGCGCTGCCTGGATCCGGCGGAGCAGGGCCATCGGCGTCCCTCGAACGGTGGTCCCGGAACGGTACGCCGACGGAACCGGATCGGCCCGTCCGCGAGGGTCCCGCGGGCGATGTGACGCAGGTTACTTTCTGGCCGACCCCGACACCCAGGAGGACCCATGGACAGACTGCGCTTCGGCACCTTCCTCGCCCCGTTCCACCCTGCCGGCGAGAACCCCACGCTGGCCCTGCAGCGGGACCTGGAACTGGTCGAGCACCTGGACCGGCTGGGCTACGACGAGGCCTGGATCGGCGAGCACCACTCGGCCGGCACCGAGCTCATCGCCTCACCGGAGATCTTCATCGCGGCGGCCGCCGAGCGGACCCGGCACATCAAGCTCGGCACCGGCGTCACCTCGATCGCGTACCACAACCCGCTGTGGGTGGCCGAGCGCATGGTGCTGCTGGACCACCTGACCCGGGGCCGGGCGATGCTGGGCTGCGGCCCCGGCTCGCTGCCCACCGACTCGATGATGCTGGGGCTCGACCCGACCGAGACCCGCGAGCTGCTGGAGGTCGACCTCGACATCATCATGCGGCTCCTGCGCGGCGAGACGGTCACCCAGCAGACCCGCACGCACAACCTGGTCGACGCCCGGCTGCACCTGCGCCCGTACACCGAGCCGCGCTTCGAGGTGGCGGTCGCGGCCGTCGCCTCGCCCACCGGGCCGCGGATGGCCGGCCGGCACGGGATCGGGCTGCTGTCGATCGGTGCCACCCTCTCCAAGGAGGGCTTCGACGCCCTGGCCCACCACTGGAACGTCGTCCAGGAACGCGCGGAGCACTTCGGCCAGACGGTGTCCCGCCGGGACTGGCGGCTGGTCGGGCTCATGCACATCGCCGAGACGCGCGAGCAGGCCTACGCCGAGGTGCAGTACGGCATCGAGACGTGGTTCCGGTACTTCCAGAAGACCGCCGCGTTCCCGCAGATGGCCGTCGAGGGCGGCGACGCGAAGGAGATGATCGACTTCATCAACGAGGCCGGAATCGGCGCGATCGGCACCGTGGAGGACGCCCGCGCGCAGGTGCAGCGGCTGTGGGACCAGTCCGGCGGGTTCGGCTGCATGCTGCTGCTGGGCCACGAGTGGGCCAACCCGCAGGCGACCAAGCGCTCGTGGGAGCTGATCGCCCAGCACGTCATGCCGCACTTCCAGGGCGGCGAGGTCAGCCACGCCCAGCAGACGCTGGACTGGAAGGAGTTCGCCGGCGGCAAGCGCGAGGACTACGCGGCCCAGCAGATGCAGGCGGTGGCGACGATGACCGAGCGCTACGAGAGGGAGAAGGCCGAGGGCTGAACGGCGGAGCCGGCCGCCCCCTGCCGCGGGGCCGGCCGGCTCATGCCGTCTCCGGGCGCGGTAGCGGGGCGGACTCGTCGGAGGGGGCGGGGCGTCGTCCTCCGCCACCGGCTCGACGCTGATGGAGAACAGCCAGGCGAGGAACAGCAGGCCGAGGAAGCCGCGGAGGTTGCCGAACGCCCAGAGCACGACCTGGTACCCGGCCACCGCGACCAGGACGACCAGCACGCCGCGGCGCAGCCACGCCGGCTCCCGGCCGGGATCGGCGGCGCCGTGTGGTGAGGGCTGCACGCGCGGATCGCCGTCCACCCGGCGCGAGCCAGCCCCCTCCGGCCAGGATGGGGGCATGACGAGCCGGGACGACGACGTGCGGGCGGTGCTCGCGGCGGAGGACCGCCGCTACCGGGCGATGGTGGACGGCGACCTCGACGCGCTGGAGGAACTGCTGGCGCCGGAGGCGAGCTACGCGCACTCCAGCGGCGTCCGGGACACCAAGGAGGAGTACCTGGCCAAGCTGCGCTCCCGCTACTACGTCTACCGGCGGGCCGAGCACCCGGTCGAGCGGGTGGAGGTGTCCGGGGACGCCGCGATCGTGGTGGGCCGCATGACCGCCGACGTCGACGTCGACGGGGTGCCGAAGACCATCGACGCCCTGGCGCTGGCGGTGTGGACCCGCGCCGGGGACGGCGACTGGCGCATGCTGGCCTACGCGCCGACGCGGCTGCCCGACTGAGGTCAGCCGACCCGGAAGAAGTCGAAGACCACGCCGGTGGGGTGCCGGACGCCGGAGCCGACGAACACGTGCGAGGTCAGCACGGCCAGGCGCGGCGCGGAGGTCTCGAACCGCGGGGTGGAGCGGAAGTAGATCCGGGACGGGTCGACCGGCAGGTCCTGGCGCAGCCGGGCGATGTCCTCGGCCGAGCCGGTGCGCAGTCCGGTGTTCTCGACGTAGACCCGCTCCCCCTCGTCGGTCTCGATGACGTAGCGGGCCTCGGCGACGGTCTCGGTCTCGGTGCGGATCACCTGGAAGTCCGCGCCGCCGGGCAGCACCCGTCCGGTGAGCAGCGGTCCGGAGACCGTGCCGCCGGTGATGGGGATGACCCGGCGGTGGCCGGCCGGCGTCGGCCCGATCTCGACCGGCGGGTCGACGGTCACCTCCAGGTGCAGGACGTGCTCCAGCGGCGGCGGGACGACGGTCACGGTTCTCCTCGGGTGGTCCGGGCGCGGGCCGCCGCGATCCTGCCCCATGGCCGCGCGGTGCGGGTCAGCCGCGGAGGAGGGCGGCGGCGTCGACCAGCGCCCCGTCGGCGGCTGCCCAGCGCGACGTACCGGTCACGGCCGGCCCACGCGCTCGGCGCGGGCGGCGGCCGCGCGGGCCACCAGCCGGTCCAGCTCCCCGGCCGGGACGGAGGCGCCGAGGTCGGTGACGAACCGGCGCATCGGCATGGACCCGACCATCCGCAGCATGCCCCGCCCGGCCTCGGTGGACGGCGGCGGCAGGTCGGGCAGCCACAGCGCGAACCCCTCGACCAGCTCGGGGCCGACGACCGGGTGCGCCAGCCACTCGGCCACCGACGAGTCGAGCGTCAGCGCGGGCACCAGGTCGTCGCCGGCCAGCGTCACCGTCGCCGCGGCGAGGACCTCCACGGCGCTGGCCCCGATCTCCACCGTGTACGACCCCGGCGCGACGACCCAGCCGCGCTCGCGGACGTCCCAGTACGCGAAGGCGCGCCGGTCCAGGTCGACGGTCACCGTGCGCCGCTCCCCCGGCGCGAGCAGGACGGGGGTGAACGCGCGCAGCTCCCGCGCCGGGCGGCGAACCGGCCCGGCCGACGTCGCCACGTACACCTGTACGACGTGCCGGCCCGCCCGGTCGCCGGTGTTGGCCACGGTCACCGACAGCCGGGCGGCGTCGTCGCCGGTGACGACGACCTGCAGGTCCGCCGTCGTGAAGGTGGTGTAGCTCAGCCCGTGCCCGAAGGCGTAGCGCACCGGCCGGTCCAGCGTGGTGAACCCGCGGTAGCCGACCAGCACGCCCTCGCCGTAGCGGACGTGGCCCTGCTCGCCGGGGAAGTTCATCGAGCTCGGGACGTCGGCCAGCCGCAGCGGGATCGTCTCGGCGAGGTGGCCCGACGGGTTGGCGACCCCGTACAGCAGGTCGGCCAGCGCGCCGCCGCCCGCCTGGCCCAGCAGGAAGCCCTCCAGCACGGCGTCCACCTCGTCGTGCCAGCCCTCCAGCGAGACGATCCCGCCGTTCGACAGGACGACGACCGTGCGGGGCGCGACCGCGGCGACGGCCCGGATGAGCTCCACCTGGCCGGCGGGCAGGTCGATGGACTCCCGGTCGAAGCCCTCGGACTCCTCGGCCTCCCCCAGCCCGGCGAACACGACCGTCACCTCGGCCGACCGGGCGAGCGCCACCGCCTCCTCGCGCAGGGCGGCGGCGTCCCCCGCGCCGTCGAGGGCGAAGCCGGGGGCGAAGGGCACGTCGACCCCGGCCAGCTCCCGGACGGCGTCCAGCGCGGACTCGACCCGGGTGGCGTGGACGTTCGAGCTGCCGCCGCCCTGGAACCGCGGCGTCCGGGCGCACTCCCCGACGACCGCGACCCGCGTGCCCGGCGCGAGCGGAAGCGTGTTCCCTTCGTTGCGCAGCAGGACGGCGCACCGCGCGGCCAGCTCACGGGCCAGGGCGTGGTGGCCGTCGACGTCGAACCCGTCGGCGACCGGCCCGACCAGGCGCGCCAGACCCGCCACCCGGGCCGCGCTCGCGTCGACGCGGGACTCGTCGAGCTCTCCTGCGCGCACCGCCTCGACCACCCGGCGGTCGCCGGCCCCGCGGTCGCCGGGCATCTGCAGGTCCAGGCCCGCCGCCAGCGCCGCGACGCGGTCGTCGACGGCGCCCCAGTCGGAGACGACGACGCCCTCGAAGCCCCACTCGTCGCGGAGCACCCCGGTGAGCAGCTCGCGGTGCTGCGAGGCGTAGACCCCGTTGACCTTGTTGTAGGCGCACATCACCGTGGCCGGCCGCGCCTCGGTGACCACCCGCTCGAAGGCCGGCAGGTATATCTCCCGCAGCGTCCGCTCGTCGACGTCGGCGCTGACCTGCATCCGGTCGGTCTCCTGGTTGTTGGCCGCGAAGTGCTTCACCGACGCACCGACGCCCTCCCCCTGCTGTCCCCGCACGTGGGCCGCCCCGAGCACCCCGGACAGCAGCGGGTCCTCCGCGTGGTACTCGAAGTTCCGCCCGCACAGCGGGGACCGCTTCATGTTCACGCCGGGCCCGAGGACGACGTGCACCCCCAGCGCCCGCGCCTCGCGGCCGATCGCGGCCCCGATCCGCTCGGCGACCTCCGGGTCCCAGCTCGAGCCCACCGCCACCGCCGGCGGGAAGCAGGTGGCCGGGAGGTTGCGGTGGATGCCGATCGTGTCGAAGGAGCCCTCCTGCCGGCGGACGCCGTGCGGCCCGTCGGTGAGCACGACCGACGGCAGGCCGGCCTCCTCCAGCGGCGTCGTCGTCCAGAAGTCGCGGCCGGAGAGGAGGGCGGCCCGCTGCTCGAGGGAGAGGCCGGCGGGGAGGGCGGGAGCGTCGGTCACGGACGCGAGCATGCCCACCGGCGAGGGAGCGCTGCGCGGTGGTCGCCGACCACCACAGCTGACCGGCCGAGCCCGCCGGGGTCCGCGGGCTCGGCCGATCGGTCGTGGGCAGCGGCTCAGCCCACGGGCTCCGGCGCCCGGCCCCCGGCGCCGCGCGGCACCGCCGCGAGGCCTGCGGCCCGCACTCCCCGCCGGGCCGCCCACCAGCCGTACCCGCCGGCGAACACGGTGCTGGCGGTGAGGAGCACGTACCCCCACAGCCACGGATCGGCGGCGCTCACCGATTCCCCGTACCGGGCCAGCACCAGCAGCTGCAGGGCCCCGAAGACGGCGTACGCCGCCGACGGGCCGACCAGCCGGGCGAGGTCGCCGTCCCGGATCACGAGGACCGCGGCCACCCCGAAGGCGACCAGCCAGGCCCCGACGACCATGGAGCTCAGCGGCATCAGGTCCCACGGCCAGAAGTGGGTGACCGGGTCGGCGTGGTGGTGCACCGCGACGCCGCCGAGGACGAGCAGCACGCCCGCCGTCGTCAGCAGCGTCCCCTGCACGCCCACCAGCACCGCCAGCCAGTGCGGCATCGTCCGGCGGCCGGCCGACGTCCACGGGCGCCGCCACCCCTGCCGGCGCACGACGAGGAAGCAGGCGACCGGGACCACCAGGTACACGACCAGCCACAGCCAGGCGGCCGCGCGCGCGGTCGGGACGCCGCTGGTCAGCTGCAGCTTGTGCGTGTGCAGCAGGGTCGCGAACAGGGTCACCGCGGCGAAGACGCCGACGGTCAGGACCGGGATGCGCGCCCGGCTCCACGTCCGCTGCCGCAGGGCGTGCAGCGAGAGCACGAAGCCCGCCGCGTAGCTCGCGCCGAGGAAGGCCGCGGTCAGCTCGGCGTGGATGTGCCAGGCGAAGGCCTCCTGCGTCGCTCCCGGCCGGAGGAGCAGCTGGCAGACGGCGAGCAGGGTGAGCCCCACGAACGCGCGCAGCAGCACGCGCGTGCCCGGTCGGACGTCGTCCCGGGACTCCTCGACCTCTGGTCCGTGCGCGCGCCCCGTCGTCCCCACCCGCGACGCGGCACGCTCGGCTGCGGTCATGGATCCTTCCTCCGGTGACCGGCCCGGGGCACCCCTCGGGCCGTGGAACTGTGCAGTGCGAGGGTGCGACCCCGGCGGCCCCCACCGCATGACCAGAACTGACCATCTTGGGGCGCCACGCGACCCTGATCCGCCCTGACCACGTGCGACCGGGTCGATCAGCCGGCGGGGTCGTCCTGCCCTGCCCGCCCCCGCGGCCACGGCGCCCGCCACCATGTCGTCCGGCGCGCCCCACGCCGGCCGCGACGAGGCAGAGCCGGGGATCGCCTTCCTGCAGCGCCACCTGACACCGAGGGAGACCAGTCATGAGGATCGTGGGCATCCGCCGGGACGGCGGACCCGTCGACGTCGCCGCGCTGTCCGACGACGGCACCGAGGTGACCGTGCTCGCCGGCCTGGAGGAGTTCTGGGCCGACGCCGCCGGGCACCTGGGCCGGACGCCGGCCGGGCCGGCCCTGCCGGTGACCGACGTGGAGCGGGTGCCGCCGGTGCTGCCCGGCGCCCGGGTGGTGTGCATCGGGCTGAACTACCTCAAGCACGTGGCCGAGGGCTCCTTCGCCGCGGAGGACCTGCCGCCGCACCCCACGCTGTTCGCCCGCTGGACGCAGTCGCTGACCGTGGACGGCGCCGAGGTGCCGGTGCCGTCGAACGAGGACGGCCTGGACTGGGAGGGCGAGGTCGTGGCCTGGGTCGGCGGCACGCTGGTCGACGCGACCCCGGAGGAGGCGCTGGCCGCCGTCGTCGGCTACTCCACCTTCAACGACCTCACCTCGCGGCGCGCGCAGAAGCTCACCAGCCAGTGGATCCTGGGCAAGAACGGCGACCGCTCCGGCCCCCTGGGCCCCATGGTCCCGGCCGCCGAGGTCGGCGACCTGCGCGACGGCCTGCGGGTGACCACCCGGGTCAACGGCGAGGTCGTGCAGGACGGGCGCACCGACGAGATGGTGTATCCCGTCGGCGACACCCTCTCCCTCATCTCGCACACCTTCACGCTGCGCCCCGGCGACCTGCTGGCCACCGGCACGCCGTCCGGCGTCGGCTACGCCCGCACGCCCCCGTGGCTGCTGCAGCCCGGCGACGTGGTCGAGGTCGAGGTGGACCGCCTCGGCGTGCTGCGCAACCCCGTCGTGGGCAACGACGCCCGTCGCCAGGGGGCCTGAGCCGTGTCCGGTGAGTTCCGCCAGTACCTGTTCCCGCACGACCACCCGCGGCTGGCCGAGGTCCGCGGCATGGACCCCTACACCTACCGGGAGCACGCCCGGACGCCGGGCACGTTCACCGGCGGCCTGGTCGAGGGCTGGACCCCGCTGTACCGCAACGAGTTCCGCGGCGTCACCGAGGACGGCACCCTGAGCGAGGGCCTGTACCCGCTGGACCCGGCCCGCCCCGGCGAGGAGGCGCCGGTCGAGGCCATGGTCGCCGCCGCCGAGGACCTGCTCGCGGCCCTGGACGACGCGGGCCGGGACCGGATCTCCTTCCCCGTCGACGCCGTCGAGTGGCAGACCTGGGCCAACCCGGAGTTCCTGCAGTTCGACACCGGCCTGCGCCTGGAGTTCCAGCCGGAGGCGGTTCGCGACAAGGCGCTGGCGCTGGTGCGGGCCTCCCTCTCCCCCGAGGGCTTCGCCTCCGTGCACGCGATGATGCTGGTCAACGGCTTCCTCGGCGAGGTCGTCGACCTGCCCACCGTGCTGGGCGAGTGGAGCTACAACATCGCCCTCTACGGCACCCCCGACCTGCGCGCGCCGTGGGGCTGGCAGCTCTACGGCCACCACTGCGCGGTCAACTGCCTGGTCGTCGAGGGCCGGATGGTGGTCTCGCCGGTCTTCCTCGGCGCCGAGCCCGACGAGATCGACGCCGGACCGCACGCCGGCCTGGCCGACCTGTTCGCCGACCGGATCCACGCCGGGCTGGCGGTCATGGCCGCCCTGGACCGCGACCAGCGGCGCGCGGCGACGGTCTACCAGCAGATGGTCGACCCGGCGATGCCGCCGGGCCGGGTGCACCCCGGCGACGAGCGGCACCTGGCCGGTGCGTTCCAGGACAACCGGGTCATCCCGGTGGAGGGCATCCCCGTGGCCGACGTGCCGGACGCGGCCCGGCGGCGGGTGCTCGACGTCGTCGCGACGTTCGTCCGGCTGCTGCCCGAGGGCCCGCGCGCGGCCCGGCTGCGCGAGGTCGAGGCGCACCTGGACGAGACCTGGTTCTCCTGGATCGGCGGCCACGCCCCCGGCGACGTCTTCTACTACCGGGTCCAGTCGCCCGTGGTCATCGCCGAGCTCGACCACCACCGCGGGGTCTTCCTGGACTACGACACCCCGAAGACGTTCCACGTCCACACCGTGCTGCGCACCCCGCACGGCAACGACTACGGCCGGGCCTGGGTCCGGGAGTGGTGCGCCCGCCGGTGAGCCGCCGGGCCCGCTGACAGCCGCCGTCCAGGTCGCTGCCAGCGGGCTCCCGGCGCGCGGCGGCACCGTCGGGGCATGGACGCCGACCGCCGCACCGCCCTGGACGTCGCCCTGGTGGCCGCCGCGCTGGCGGTGGCCGTCCTGACGCTCACCCCGGCCGGCGGCAGCGGCTGGGCGTGGGGCGCACCCCTGACCGAGCTGCGCTGGTACGCCACCGGGCTGGACTCCGAGGCGACGCTGCTGCAACTGCTCGGCAACCTGCTCCTCCTGGGCCCCCTGGCGGTCCTGGCGGTGCTGCGCCGGCCGGGGCTGGGCAGCGCCGGGCGGCTGGCCGCGGCCGGCCTGGCAGTGGCCGGCGGCATCGAGCTGCTCCAGTGGGCGCTGCCGCTCGGCCGGGTCGTCTCACCCGTCGACGCCGCGCTCAACGCCACCGGTGCGGTGCTCGCCGGGCTGGCCACGACCCGCCTGCGGGAGTGGGTCCGCGTGCCCGCCTGACCCGCCGGTCGTCGAGCAGGAGCCGGCCGCCGCGGACCGGGCCGGGGAGGGGCCGGACGACGTCCCGGGAGGGCTGTCGCAACGGCGGCGCGCGGCTCACCCTGGGAAGGCACGGACCCTGCGCCGAGGAGAGGTCATGGAGGGCGAACTGGACCGCACCCGGCAACTCGCCGACGAGTACGCCGAGCTGCGAGGCCGCACGCGCCGCCTCGCCGAACGGCACAAGGAGCTCTCCGCCCGGCTGGCCGCCACCGCCGCGTCCATCGCGGGCACCGAGGAGCGGCTGGCGGGCAGCCTCGAGGACCTCGCCCGGGAACACCCGGAGGCCGCCGAACGCCTCCGCCGCAAGGCGGCCAGCTCCCGCGAGTTCGCCGAGCGCGAGGCCGCGCAGGTGCAGGAGCTGCGGTCGGAGGACTGAGATCCGCCGCCCCCGGCCGGGCGCCGACGACACGGCGACGGGGAGAGCTCCGGCGTCAGGCCGAGACGAACGTGTGGGCGGGGTACAGCTCCGGCTGCTCGGTGATGCCGACCTCCTGCAGCACGGGCAGGAGCTTCTCGCCGAAGCGCCGGGCGGCGTCCTCGGACTCCCACACGTCGACGACGCGGAAGCCGGCGGGGCCCTGCCCCGCGGCGTGGACCAGGAGACCGTCGACCGGCCAGTCGGCCGGCTTCTCCAGCCGACCGCTGGAACCGGTGAGCCGGCGGACGGTCTCCTCGTACCGCTCCTGGGTGAGGGTCGGTCCCTGGTGGACGAGCACGACAGGCATGGCGACCTCCTCGCGGCGTGCGTCGAGCAAGGGCACGGTAGGCCCCACGGGGGTGCCCGGCGGGCACCCGTGCGTGACCGCCGGGGGCGCCCGCCCGGCGACCACGCTGCGGTTGCGCGCCACCTCGCCGCGCTGCGGCCCCGCCGGTCACCGCCGCAGGTCGGCCACCTCCGCCAGCCCGCCCAGCTTGTGCGGGTTGCGGATCGCGTAGAGCCGGGTGATCCGCCCGTCCTCGACCACCAGACCGACCGCCGTGGGCTCGCCACCCGCGTCGATGCGGATGCCCGGCATGCCGTTGAGCCAGGCCGGGCTCGCCACGAGGTCCGGGAGCTCCACCGCGCGGGCGAGGAACGCCGCCACCCGGTCGGCGCCGGTGATCGGCCTCCGGGCGGCCGTCACCAGCCCGCCGCCGTCCGCGACCAGCACGACGTCCGGGGCGAGCACCGCCACGAGCGCCTGGACGTCGCCGGTGGCGACGGCGGCCATGAACCGCTCGACGACCGCCTGCTGCTCGGCCCGGTCCACCTGCATCCGGGGCCGCCGCGCCGCGACGTGCTCGCGGGCACGGTGGGCGATCTGCCGGACCGCGGCCGGGGTCCGGCCGATCGCCTCGGCGATCTCCTCGTACGGCGTCTCGAACACCTCGCGCAGCACGAACACCGCCCGCTCGACCGGCCCCAGCGTCTCCAGCACCGTGAGCATCGCGATCGAGACGTTCTCGGCGAGCTCGACGTCGTCGGCCACGTCGGGGGCGGTGAGCAGCGGCTCGGGCAGCCACTGCCCCACGTACTCCTCCCGGCGGCGGGACACCGACCGCAGCCGGTCCAGCGCCTGCCGGGTGACCATGCGGATCAGGTAGGCCCGCGGGGAGTGCACCTCGGTCCGGTCGACGTCGGCCCACCGCAGCCAGGTCTCCTGGACGACGTCCTCGGCGTCGGCGGCGGAGCCGAGCATCTCGTAGGCGACGGTGAACAGCAGGCTGCGGTGGACGACGAACGGGTCGTCGGTCATGTCGTCGACGGTGCCGCGAGGGGCCGGAGGTCGCAGGACGCCGCGAAGCCCTGCGACTCGATGCCGAAGGCGGTGTTGGTGCGGGTGTAGAGGTTCGCCAGCGCGATGTACGCGGTCAGCTCCACCAGCGCGGGTGCACCGAGCTGGTCGAGCAGGCGCGCGGACAGCTCGTCGGTCACCGTGGGCGGGGTGCGGGTCATCGCCTCGGCGTACTCCATGACCTCCCGCTCCAGCGGCGTGAACACCTCCGACTCGCGCCAGCGCGGCACCTCGCGGGCCTTGGTCAGGTCCAGTCCCTCGTTGCCGGCCTGGAAGTAGCCGAGGTCCAGGCAGAAGCTGCAGCCGACCAGACTGGCCACCGCCATGTGCGCGAACGACTTCAGGCTCGCGTCGCACCGGTGCCACCTCTGCGCCTTGCGGCCGACGGCGAAGCTGAACCCCAGCACCTCCCGGTTGTGCCACGCGACCTCGACCGGCTCCGGCATGCTGCCGAACACCCTGCGGGACACCCGCCTCACCACTGCGCCGTGGACGCCGGTCAGCTCCGCCTTCGGGATCCTGGTGCCGCTGGTCATCGCTCCTCCTCCGGTTCCGTGTCTGCGCCATGGAGACGCCGGCCGGGCACCGGATGTGACACCCGGGCCGGACGTCGCGACCACGGGCCGGAGGACGGCGGCACCGCGCGGTCGGGCGGCCGCTGGTGGGCCATGATCTCGTCGGCGCACACGGCAGCACGAGCAGCCGGTGCTGGTCGTCCGCGAGTCGAGCAGGACCGACCGCCGCACCGGCGGGGACGGGGAGGACACATGAGGGTCGCGCTCTTCGCGACGTGCCTGGTCGACACGATGGTGCCGCAGGTGGCGCGGGCGACCGCCACGCTGCTGGAGCGGCTGGGCCACGAGGTCGTCGTCCCGCCGGGGCAGGCCTGCTGCGGGCAGATGCACGTCAACACCGGCTACCGGCGCGAGGCGGTGCCGATCGTGGCCAACCACGTGCGTGCCTTCGCCGGGGCCGAGGCGGTGGTGGCGCCGTCCGGCTCGTGCGTGGCCTCGATCCACCACCAGCAGGCGACCGTGCTGCGCCGGGCCGGGGAGCACGCCCTGGCCGCCGACGCCGAGGCGCTGGCCGAGCGGACGTACGAGCTGTCGCAGTTCCTGGTCGACGTCCTGGGGGTCACCGACGTCGGCGCCTACTACCCGCACCGCGTCACCTACCACCCGACCTGCCACTCGCTGCGGCTGCTGCGGGTGGGCGACCGGCCCCTGCGGCTGCTGCGCGCGGTCCGCGGGCTGGAGCTGGTGGAGCTGCCCGGCGCCGACCAGTGCTGCGGCTTCGGCGGCACGTTCGCGGTGAAGAACGCCGACACCTCCACCGCGATGCTCACCGACAAGATGGCCAACGTGCTGTCCACGCACGCCGAGGTCTGCACCGCCGGCGACGCCTCCTGCCTGATGCACATCGGCGGCGGGCTGTCCCGGCTGCGCTCGGGCACCCGCACCGTGCACCTGGCCGAGATCCTCGCCTCCACGGAGGACGCCGCGACCCCCCACCAGTCGACCAGGCCGGCGGTGCCCGCGTGACCGCCGTCCACCTCGGCATGCCGGCGATCCCTACCGCGCCCCGGGGCGTGGGCCACCTGCGCGGCGACCGGCCCTTCCCGGACGCCGCGCGCGACGCGCTGCGCGACGGCCAGCTGCGGGCCAACCTCGGCCACGCCACCTCGACGATCCGCGCCAAGCGGGCCGCCGTGGTCGGCGAGGTGCCCGACTGGGAGGAGCTGCGCCAGGCCGGCAAGGCGCTGAAGGCGGCGACCATGGCGCGGCTCGACGAGCACCTGCTGGCGCTGGAGGCCCGGGTCACCGAGCGCGGCGGCACGGTGCACTGGGCCCGCGACGCCACCGAGGCCAACGAGATCGTCACCCGGCTGGTGCGGGCCACCGGCTCGGACGAGGTGGTCAAGGTCAAGTCGATGGCCACCCAGGAGATCGGCCTCAACGAGGCGCTGCAGGCCGCGGGCATCACCGCACACGAGACCGACCTCGCCGAGCTCATCGTCCAGCTCGGGGACGACGCGCCGAGCCACATCCTGGTGCCCGCGATCCACAAGAACCGGGCGGAGATCCGCGAGATCTTCCTGCGCACCATGCCTCAGTTCCAGGGCCCCGACGCCGACCGCGACCTGCCCGACGACCCGCGGCGGCTGGCGATGGCGGCCCGTGCCCACCTGCGCGAGCGGTTCCTGCGGGCGCGGGTGGCGATCAGCGGCGCCAACTTCGCCGTCGCCGAGACCGGCACGCTGGCGGTGGTCGAGTCCGAGGGCAACGGCCGGATGTGCCTGACCCTCCCCGACACGCTGATCACCGTCATGGGCATCGAGAAGCTGGTGCCGACCTGGCGCGACCTCGAGGTCTTCCTGCAGCTGCTCCCCCGCTCCTCCACCGGCGAGCGGATGAACCCGTACACGTCGATGTGGACCGGCGTCACCGCCGGCGACGGCCCGCAGGAGTTCCACCTCGTGCTGCTCGACAACGGGCGGACGGCGGTGCTCGCCGACGAGGTGGGCCGCGAGGCGCTGCACTGCATCCGGTGCTCGGCCTGCCTCAACGTGTGCCCGGTCTACGAGCGCACCGGCGGGCACGCCTACGGCTCGGTGTACCCGGGCCCGATCGGTGCGGTGCTCAGTCCCCAGCTCACCGGGGTCGAGGACAACGCGTCGCTGCCCTACGCCTCGTCGCTGTGCGGCGCCTGCTTCGACGCGTGCCCGGTGGCCATCGACATCCCGTCGATCCTGGTGCACCTGCGCGCCGAGCACGTCGAGGCCCAGGAGCGGGTCACCCCCGAGGCGGCGGCCTTCCGCGCGCTGTCGCGGGCGATGTCGCACCCGCGGCTGTGGCGGCTGGCCCAGCGCGCCGCCGGGCTCGGCCGGCTCCTGGCCCGCGGCCGGCCGACGCTGCCCGCGGCCCTGCCGCCGCCGGTCTCCGGGTGGACCCGCAGCCGCGACCTGCCCGCCCCGCCGCGGGAGACGTTCACCCAGCAGTGGGCGCGGGAGCACGGGGCATGAGCTCCCGTGACGAGGTGCTCGCGCGGATCCGCACCGCGCTCGACCCCGACCGCCCGGCGCCGCAGGTCGCCCGCGCCTACCGGACAGCCGACGGGCGGTCGGGCGCCGAGCTGCTCGACGTCCTCACCGACCGGCTGGAGGACTACCGGGCGACGGTGCTGCGCGCCGCACCGGGCGACGTCGCCGCCACGGTGTCCGCCGCCCTCTCCGCGGGGCTCGGGTCCGGCTGGGCCGCGGCGGACGTCGTCGTCGCGCCCGGGCTGCCGGTCGCCTGGCGCCCCGAGGGGGTCCGCGAGGACGACGGCCGGCCGGCCGTCGGGCTGACCGCGTTCGCCGCCACCGTGACCGGCGTGGCCGTGGCCGTCGCCGAGACCGGGACGCTGGTGCTCGACGGCGGCCCGCTGTCCGGGCGGCGGGCGCTGTCGCTGCTGCCCGACTGCCTGGTCTGCGTCGTCGAGGCCGCGCAGGTGGTGGGCGGGGTGCCCGAGGCGCTGACCCGGCTGGACCCCACCGCACCGCTCACGATGGTCAGCGGCCCGTCGGCGACCAGCGACATCGAGCTGAACCGGGTCGAGGGCGTGCACGGGCCGCGCACCCTCGTCGTCGTCCTCGTCGCCTGACGGGAGGGTTCACCCCTCGTCGTCCACCTGGCGGATCGCCCGGGGGGTCCAGGCGGTGCCGCCCGCGGCGAGCTCGCGGATGCGCTGCGGCAGGTCGACCAGGTCGGCGCCCTTGAGCAGGTAGCCGACGGCGCCCAGCCGCCGGGCCCGGGAGAACGTGACCAGGCTGAAGCAGCGCGCGTGGACGACGACCCGCGTGCGCGGGGCGACGTCGAGCAGTTCCCGCGCGGCCTGGAGCGGGTCGGTGCCGGGGAGTTCCGGGTCGACCAGGACGACGGCCGGCCGGGTGCGCAGGCCGGCGGCGAGGAGCTCGTCCCCGCTCTCGGCCTCCGCGACGACGGTCAGGTCGCCGGTGTCCTCCAGACAGTCCCGCACCACGCGGCGCAGCACCGGGTGGGCGTCGGCGACCAGGACCGTGGGGAGCGGCGCGCGCGGCGGGGCAGGAGCCGGCGTCGCGGGCCGGATGAGCCTCATCGTCACGCCCTGGAGACGGCCCGGCGCCCCCGCCATGACGCCGCGCAGGTGGAGGGCCCGGCTCACCCGCAGTGGGCGGCCCGGCGGACCCCGTGAGGGACCGGCCGCCCGGCCGGTGAGCCGCCCGCGGACGCGTTGACCGGGTTTGCCGGCAGGTGTACGAGTGTGCGGTTCCTCCCTGCCGGGTGGGCGAGACCGCACACGCGGTCGCCGGGGCCGGCGGCCGCCGGAGGCGCCATGCGCGTTCCGACACGCACACGGGCCGATCGAGCGAGCCCGGCGCCGGCGGAGCCCAGCACCGAGCGGCTGGTGGCCGCGCACACCCGGACCGCCGGGTGGGCGGGCATCGTGTTCGCGCTCCTGCTGGTGGTGGGGCTGGTCCTCGTCAGCCGGATCCCGCGGCTGGCCGACCCGGACAGCACCTACGCCGACTTCTACGACGGCGGCGCCGATCCGCTCACCGTCCTCGGCCTGTACGTCGTGCCCTTCGCGGGGATCGCCTGCCTGTGGCACGCGACCGCGATGCGGACCGCCTTCCAGGTCCGCCGGCCGCGGTCGTGGAGCGAGGTCCCGCACTGGCTGAACCTGGCGGCCGGCGTGCTGTTCGTCGCCATGCTCTACGTCGGCACGGCGGCCACGGGCGCGGTCGCGCTGCTGACCCGCTTCTCCGACGCCCCGCTCCCGGGCCCGGAGGTCGCCCGCGCGCTGTCGTCGGTGGGGTACGCCCTGGTCTTCGTCTACGGGGTCAGGGCCGCCGGCATGTACATGCTCACCACGACCCGGCTGGCGTCCGCGGCCGGGATGCTGCCCCGGCCGCTCGCCGTCGTCAGCTACCTGCTGGCCGCCTTCCTGCTGGTCAGCGTCACCTTCCACCCCGCGATCCTGCTGGTGTTCCCGGCCTGGGTGCTGCTGCTGAGCACCGTGCTGCTGGTGCGCCGGCCGACAGGAGGGTCCCTGTGACCGCCACCATCGCCCTCGACGAGATCCCCGGCCCGCGGGGTGTGCCCGTGCTCGGCAACGTCTTCGACATCGACACGGCGAGCCCCTTCGAGAGCCTCATGCGGATGGCCGAGGAGTACGGGCCGGTCTACCGCCTGACCGTCCCGGGCGGCGCGCGGCTGATCGTCTCGGGGCCGGAGCTGGTCGCGGAGGTCTGCGACGACGCGCGCTTCGACAAGCTGGTCAGCGGCGGGCTGGCCAACCTGAGGAAGGACGCGCTCGACACCGGGCTGTTCACCTCCGACACCGACGAGCCCCTCTGGCGCCGGGCGCACGAGATCCTGATGAGCCCGTTCAGCCTGCAGGCGATGCGCGACTACATGCCGAAGATGCTCGACATCGCCGAGCAGCTGGTGGAGAAGTGGTCGCGGCTCAACGCCGGCGAGGAGGTCGACGTCCCGGCCGACATGACCCGGCTGACCCTCGACACCATCGCGCTGTGCGGCTTCGGCTACCGGTTCAACTCCTTCTACCGGGAGACCCCGCACCCGTTCGTCGACGCGATGATCCGCACGCTGACCGAGTCCCAGGCCCGCGCCCGGCAGCTGCCGCTCCAGACCCGGCTGAGGGTCCGTGCCCAGCGGCAGCTCGACGAGGACCAGGCGTTCATGAACGACCTGGTCGACCGGCTCATCGCCGAGCGGCGGGCGCAGGGGGAGGCCGCGGACACCACCGACCTGCTCGGCCGGATGCTGACCGGGGTCGACAAGAACGGCGAGCGGCTGCCCGATCGCAACATCCGCGCGCAGTGCATCACCTTCCTCATCGCCGGGCACGAGACGACCTCGGGGCTGCTGTCGTTCGCCCTCTACTACCTGGTGGCCAACCCGCGGTACCTGGAGCGGGCCCGCGCGGAGGTCGACACCGTGCTCGGCCGGACGCCCGCACCCACCTTCGAGCAGGTGACGCGGCTGCGCTACGTCCGGCAGGTGCTCGACGAGTCGTTGCGGCTGTGGCCGACCGCACCGGGCTTCACGCGGGCGCCGTTCGAGGACACCGTGATCGGCGGCCGGTACGCCATCCCGGCGCACACCCCGATCACCGTCCTCACCCCCGCGCTGCACCGCGCCACCTCGGTCTGGGGCCCCGACGCCGCGGACTTCGACCCCGACCACGTGGCGGCCGATCGGCTGGCCGCGCTGCCGCCGCACGCCTACAAGCCCTTCGGCACCGGCCAGCGGGCCTGCATCGGCCGCCAGTTCGCGCTGCAGGAGGCCACCCTCGTGCTGGGCATGCTGCTGCAGCGGTTCGACTTCGTCGACGACCGCGGCTACCAGCTGCGCACCAAGACCACCCTCACCATCAAGCCCGACGACTTCCACCTCCGCGTGCTGCCGCGACGGGACGTCCCGTACGGCATCCCGGTCCAGCGGACCGGGCCGGAGACCGCCGAGCCGGCCGCCGCCCCGGTGGCCGAGCCGGTGCCCACGGTCGCGCGGCACGGCACGAAGCTGACGGTGCTGTTCGGCTCCAACCTGGGCACCGCCGAGTCGCTCGCCACCCGGCTGGCCCAGGAGGGCACCGAGCGCGGCTTCGACGTGACGCTCGGGACCCTCGACGACCACGTCGACGACCTGCCCGCCGGCGGCGCCCTCCTCGTGGTCTGCTCCTCCTACAACGGGACGCCGCCGGACAACGCCGCCGAGTTCTGCCGCTGGATCAGCACCGCCCCCGCCGGGGCCGCGTCGGGGGTGACCTACACCGTCTTCGGCTGTGGCAACACCGAGTGGGCCAGCACCTACCAGGCCGTGCCCACCCTGCTGGACCGGGAGCTGGAGGCCCACGGCGCCGAGCGGGCCCACCCCCGCGGCGAGGGCAACGCCGCCGGGGACTTCGACGCGGAGTACCGCGCCTGGCACGGGGACCTCTGGGCGACCGTGGCCCGCGCGCTGGACCTGCCCGACGACGTCGCGGCCACGGCGCCCGCCGGGCCGCGGCTGTCCATCACGCTGACCAACCGGCAGCTCACGAACCCGCTGGTCCTGTCCTACCGGGCGCAGCCGGCGCGGGTGCTGGCCAACCGGGAGCTGCTGACCGCCGGTCCGTACGGCACCCCCGGGAGGTCCACCCGGCACCTCGAGGTGGCCCTGCCCGAGGACCAGCGGTACCGCGCCGGCGACCACCTCGGCGTGCTGCCGCGCAACAGCATCGACCTGCTGCGCCGGGTCATGGGCCACTTCGGCCTGGACGCCGGCCAGTACGTCACGATCATCCCGAACGCGGGGTCGCACACCCACCTGCCGATCGACGAGCCGGCGCCCGTGCTCGGCGTGCTCGGCAGCTGCGTCGAGCTGCAGGACGTCGCCACCCGGGACGACATCGAGGTCCTCGCCCGGTACACCGGCGACCCGCAGCAGCGGGCGGCGCTGCAGGAGCTGGCGGAGGACGACGGGCGGTACCGGGCCGAGGTGCACGAACCCAACCGCTCGGTGATCGACCTGCTGGAGCAGTTCCCGGCGTGCGCGCTGCCGTTCGAGGAGTACCTCGACATGCTCCCGCCGCTGCGACCGCGGTACTACTCCATCTCCTCCTCGCCGCTGACCGACCCCGACACCTGCAGCATCACGGCCGGGGTGCTGCGGGCCCCGGCCCGCTCCGGGGACGGGACCTTCACCGGGGTCGCCTCCGGCCACCTCGCGCAGCTGTCGGAGAACGCCACGGTGTTCGTCTTCGTCCGCGAGCCCACGATCCCGTTCCGGCCGCCGGAGGACCCGCAGGTGCCGATGTTCATGGTCGGCGCCGGGACGGGGCTGGCGCCCTTCCGCGGGTTCCTGCAGGAGCGCGCCGCCCAGCACGGGAAGGGCATCCCGGTGGCGCGGTCCCTGCTGGTCTTCGGCTGCCGCGAGCCGGGCTCGGACCTGCTCTACGCCGACGAGCTGCGAGGGTTCGAGGAGCGGGGGCTGGTGCGGGTGGAGAACGCCTTCTCCCGGGAGGACGGCCGCCCCTGCCGCTACGTCCAGGACGCGATCCTCGACTGCGCCGACGAGGTCTGGGAGCTGCTCCAGCACGACGCCGTCGTCCTGGTCTGCGGCAACGCCGCGACGATCGCCCCCGGCGTCCGCAGCGCGCTGGTGCAGGTCTTCCGCGCCAAGACCTCGGCCGGTGAGGGCGACGCCCAGGCCTGGCTCGCCGGGCTGAGCGGCGCCGGCCGGCTGGTGGAGGACATCTGGGGCGGCTGACCTGCCGCCTCAGGGGTGGGCGTGGCCGTGCCGCTCGGCGTCGTCGCGGTCCGCCCGCTCCGCGGCGTCCCGCCGCCGGTCGCGGCGCAGGTCGACCACCGCGAGGACGAGGGCGCCGCCGACCCCGGCGACCGCCACGGCCAGCCCGGCGGCAGCCGCCGCGGGGTGGTCCTCGCCGGTCGCGCCGAGGACGACGTAGAACAGGCCCGGCAGCGCGGCGGTGCCGATGGCGGCGCCGAAGCGCTGCGCGGTCTGCAGCCCGCCGCCGGCGGCGCCGGCCATCCGGACCGGGACGTCGCGCAGCGTCATCGTCACGTTCGGGGAGATCACGCAGCCGCCGCCGATCCCGCCGACCAGCAGCGCCGGCGCGGCCGCCCACGCCGCGGCCGACGGCGGCACGGTGAGCAGGACGACGGCGGCCGCCGCCAGCCCGGCCATCACCAGGGCGAGCCCGACCACGGTGATCGCGCGCCCGAACCGCTCGACCACCCGCCCGGCCACCACCGCCGATCCCGCGGCGCCCAGGGCGAACGGCGTCACCGCCAGGCCGGACTGCAGCGGCGTGAGGTCCAGGCCGGTCTGGAAGAACAGCGCGAAGACCAGCCAGATGCCGCTGAAGCCGACGAAGTAGACGGTGGCCAGCGCCGCGCCGATGGCGTACCCCCGGGTCTCGGTGACCAGGCGGGGGTCGAACACCGGCTCACCGCCGCGGGTGACCACCCGCCGCTCCCAGGCCACGAAGCCGGCGAGCACCGCGACGCCGGCCGGGAGCAGCCACCACAGGCGGGCCAGCCCGCCTGCCTCCGCCTGCACCAGCGGCAGCAGCAGCGACAGCGCGGCTCCGCCGAGCAGCAGCACCCCGCCGAGGTCGATGCGCCCGCGCCGCCCGGTCCCGCCGCGGGGCAGCAGCCGCCAGGCGAGCACCAGGGCCACGACGCCGATCGGCACGTTGACGTAGAAGATCCAGCGCCAGCCGCCGGGGCCGGAGGCCAGCGCCAGGATGAGCCCGCCGACGACCGGCCCGACCGCCGTCGAGATCCCGACGGTGGCCCCGAACAGGCCGAACGCCCGCCCTCGCTCCGCGCCGCGGAACAGCTGCTGGATCAGGCCCGAGTTCTGCGGGGCGAGGCACCCGGCGGCCAGCCCCTGCGCCAGCCGGGACGCGACCAGCAGTTCCACCGTCGGCGCGGCCCCCGCCGCGGCGCTGCACAGCACGAACAGCGACAGCCCGACGAGGAACATCCGGCGCCGGCCCAGCGCGTCGCCGAGCCGGCCGGCGGGCACCAGCACCAGCGCGAAGGTCAGGGCGTACCCGGACACCACCCACTGCACGGTCGCCGGGGAGGCGCCGAGGTCCCGCTGCAGCGACGGCAGGGCGACCGACACGATGCTGACGTCGAGCAGGCTCATGAAGCCGGCGACCAGCGTCACCCACAGCGCCCGCCAGCGTCGCGGGTCCGGCCGGTGACCGTCGGGGTCGGCCGCGGGCGCGCCGGAGCCGGAGGGGGTCGTGCCGACGGCGGGCTGGGACACGCGGGCGCCTCCACGCAGCTGGGGGGCGGCGGCCGGGTGCCCGCCCGCCCACCATCCTCCGCGTGTCAGCCGGCGCCCGCCTCCGCCTCACGAGCGGCCGGCGCGGTGGCGCCCTCGGCGAGCGGCAGCAGCACCGAGAAGCGGGTGTCGCCGGGCCGGGACTGCACGCGCAGGTCCCCGCCGTGCCGGGTGACCACGATCCGCCAGGAGACGTCGAGGCCGAGGCCGGTGCCCTGGCCGACCGGCTTGGTGGTGAAGAACGGCTCGAACACCCGCCGCTGCAGCTCCTCCGGGATGCCCGGACCGGTGTCGGCCACCTCGACCAGCGCGCAGTCGCCGTCCCGGGCGGTGCGCAGGGTGAGCGTCCCCTCCCCCGCCATCGCGTCCAGCGCGTTGGCGACGAGGTTGGTCCACACCTGGTTCAGCTCCCCGGCGTAGGCCGGCACGAGGGGCAGGGCGCGGTCGTAGTCCTTCACCACGGTGACCCCCGGCGGGATCTTCGCGCCGAGGACGACGAGGGTGGCGTCGAGCCCGGCGTGCAGGTCGGTGGGCTGGTGCGGGGCCCGGTCGAGCTGGGAGTACTGCCGGGCGGCGTCGACCAGCCCGGAGATGCGGGCGGTGCTCTCGCCGATCTCGACCAGCAGCGTCTCGGTCTCGACGGTGTAGGACAGCCAGCGCAGCGCGGCCTCGAGGGCGCCGGGCTCCACGCTGTCCACCACCCGGTCGAGGTCCGCGGGACCCAGGCCGGCCGGGACGAACACGGCGGCGAGCTCCCACGCGCCGCCGATGCCGTGGTCGTCGAGCCAGTCGGCCAGCTCGTCCTCGCGGTCGGACCGCTCGATGGCGGTCAGCTCCGCAGTGGTGCCGACCCGGGCCACCAGCTCCTCCTGCAGGCCGGTGAGGTCGCGCAGCACCGTGCCGTCGATCTTCCCGCTGGCCAGCAGCGCCAGCTTGTGCCGCATCCCGGCGATCCGGTCGCGCAGCGCGGCCGCCGCCCGGGACGCCGCGGCGGCGGGGTTGTTCAGCTCGTGGGTCAGCCCCGCGGTCAGCTTGCCCAGGGCCAGCAGCCGCTCCCGCTGGCTGACCAGCTCGGCGATGTTGCGCTGGCCGAAGAACAGGCCCTCGAGCAGGTGCACCGCCATGGGGTACCAGCGGCGGAACACCGCCTCGAACTCCGCGGCCGGCAGCGCCAGGAACCGGCAGTCGGTCACCGCCCGGACCGTGCCGGGGTAGGTCTGGGCGATCCGGTCGCCGATGTAGAACTGCACGGCTCCGGAGTAGACGCCGCGCTGCGACGTCCGCACGGTCTCGACCTCGCTGCCGCCGACGAGCCGCACCATGCTCATCGTCCCGTCCAGCAGCACGTAGAAGCAGTCGGCCGGCTCGCCCTCCACCGAGACGGTGGCGCCGGCCGGGCAGTCGACGACGTCGCCGTGCGCGGCCACCCACGCCAGCTGCGCGTCGTCGAGGTCGGTGAAGAGGAACAGCTCGCGCAGCTCGGCCGGGGTCATCCGGGCCGGGGCCGCCGTCACCGCTGCTCCAGGTACCGGTGCACGAGCGTGACGGCCATGGCGCCCTCCCCGACGGCCGAGGCGACCCGCTTCACCGAGTCCGACCGCACGTCGCCGGCGACGAAGACGCCGGGCAGGCTGGCCTCCAGGAAGTAGGGGTCGCGGTCCAGCGGCCAGCCTGCTGGACGGCGCCCGTCGCGCAGCAGCGCGGGCCCGGTGGGGATGAAGCCGCGCTCGTCGCGGAGGACGGCGCCGTCGAGCCAGGCGGTCCGCGGGGCGCCGCCGATGAAGACGAACAGGTGGCTCGACGGCAGGGTCTCCCGCTCCCGGCTGCGCGCGTCCTCGACGGTGATGGCCTCCAGGTGCCCGTCGCCGTGCGCGGCCGCCACCGTGGTGCTGGTGCGCACGCTGATCGACGGGATCGCGGCGATCTGCTCGATGAGGTAGGCCGACATCGAGGCCTCCAGGGACGGGCCGCGCACCAGCAGGCAGACCGAGCGCGCGTACCCGGAGAAGAAGACCGCCGCCTGGCCCGCGGAGTTGGCCCCGCCGACGATGAAGACGTCCCGGTCGGCGCACTCGGCCGCCTCGGTCATCGCCGAGCCGTAGAACACCCCGCGCCCGGTCAGGTCGTCGACGCCGGCCACGCCCAGGCTGCGGTAGGAGACGCCGGTGGCCAGGACCACCGCGTGCGCCCCGATGCGGCGGCCGTCGTCCAGGTGCAGCACCCGCTTGGGCCCGTGCTCCTCCAGCGCCACCACGTCGCGGGCCAGCAGCAGCTCCGCGCCGAACTTGACCGCCTGCCGCCGGGCGCGGTCGGCCAGCTGCCCGCCGGAGACGCCGTCGGGGAACCCGAGGTAGTTCTCGATGCGGCTGCTCTGGCCGGCCTGGCCGCCGGTGGCCTGCCGCTCGACGAGCACCGTGCGCAGCCCCTCCGAGGCGCCGTACACCGCGGCGCCCAGCCCGGCCGGGCCGCCGCCGACCACGATCAGGTCGTAGAAGTCCGCCTGCGGCTCCACGCCCAAGCCTGCGACCGCGGCCAGCTCGGCCTCGCTGGGGTGGCGCAGCACCTGCGCGTCGGAGGTCACCACCACCGGGACGTCGTCCGGACCGGCGCCCGCGGCGGCGAGGATCCGCTGCCCCTCGGGCTCGTCGACGCTGTACCAGCGGTAGGGGACGGCGTTGCGGGCGAGGAAGTCCCGCGCCCGGAAGGAGGGCGCCGACCACCGGTGCCCGACCAGTTTGACGCCCTCGAAGCCGCCGTCCGGGCTCTCCCGCCAGGCCTCGATCATCGCGTCGACGACCGGGTAGAGCTTCTCCTCGGGCGGGTCCCACGGCTTGAGCAGGTAGGAGTCGACGTCCACGACGTTGATCGCGGCGATCGCGGCGTCGGTGTCGGCGTAGGCGGTGAGCAGTGCCCGGCGCGCGTGGGGGAAGAGGTCCATCGCCCGCTCGAGGAAGTCGATGCCGTTCATCTCCGGCATCCGGTAGTCGGCGAGCAGCACCGCGACCGGGTCCCCGCGCAGCTTCAGCTCCCGCAGCGCCGACAGCCCCTCGTCGGCGGAGGCGGCCCGCAGGACGCGGAAGTCCTCGCCGTAGCGGCGGCGCAGGTCGCGGGCGACGGCCCGGGAGACCCCCGGGTCGTCGTCCACGCTGAGCAGGACCGGCTTGCCCATGACGGCCTCCTGTCCGGCCTGCCGGGTGCAGCGACGGGTGCAGCGACGGGTGCGGCGGCGCCCCGCGACCCGGGCTCCCGGTCGCCCCGCGCCGACCACGCTAGCCCCGGCTCCGGCTGCGGCGACACCCCTCGCGGACGCGTCGGCGGGCCCGCCCGGCCGCGGCTCGGACGCGCTCGTCGGCGCGTCGCCCCGACACGCGGACGGAGGCGGCCGGCGCCGTTCCGTTCCCCCTGCTGCGGCGGCCCGGGCCGTCCTACGCTCGGCGCCGGGCGTCTCCCCGCGCCCGCACCATCGGAGGAACCGGTGACCGACCAGCAGCGCCAGCCCCACCGTCCCGGCGAGCCGATGCCCCGCGGGGAGACCGCGGCCGGCGACGAGCAGACCGTCCCCCTCGCCCCGGTCGCGGCCCCGTCCGCCGAGGGCGACCCGACCATCCTCGGCTTCCCACCCGAACCGCCCGAGGACGACGGCACCGTGCGGCTCCCGGAGGGATCCGTGCCCGAGGTGCCCCGGGACGGTGCGCTGCCCGAGGTGCCGCGCGACGGGGCACTGCCCGAGGTGCCCCGGGACACCGGTGCGGCCGGGGCCGGCGCGGAGCCGCAGTCGGTGGCGCTGGCGGAGCGGCCCGCCGGCCCGCTCGACCTCCCCGTGCGACTGGTGGTCCTGCGGCGCCCCGAGCGGATCGGCGCCGTCGCCCTGCTCCTCGCGGCACTGGCCGCCAACGTCAGCCTCTGGGTCCCGTGGGGAGAGGGGCTGGACACCACCGGCCTGGCGCTGGCCTGGCGCGGCGCCGACGCCCTGGCCTCCGGCTCCGGCGAACTGGGCCCCGTCGAGCAGTGGGCACCGCTCGCGGTGGTCCTGAGCGGGGTCGTGCTGTTCTTCCTGGGGCTGCTGCTGTTCCGCCGCGCCCGGACCCACCGGCTCGTCGGGGTGCTCGCCCTCCTCGTGTCGCTCGGCGCACTCACGGCCGTCCTCGCGCTGCTGGCCGACGCCGGCTGGGACCCCGACCGGCTGGCGCTGGGCACGTGGTTCGCCGCCGCCGTCCCGGTGCTGGGCCTGCTGGGCGCACTGAAGGCCATGCTGACCACGCCGCGGGTGACCATCCGGCCGCGCTGACCGGCGCGCCGCCCCGGCCGGGGGCACGACGGGGTTCCCGCGACGGTCCGCCGTCCCTACCGTGGGCGCCGACCGCCGCCCCACGGGAGGACGCCGCCATGACCGCTGTCGCGGGGATCGACCCGACGGTGCCGCCGAGCGGGACCGGCTGCCTGGAGTGCGACGCGACCGGCGGCTGGTGGTTCCACCTCCGCCGCTGCGCGCAGTGCGGCCACGTGGGCTGCTGCGACTCCTCGCCGTCCCGGCACGCCCGCGAGCACGCGGCCACCACCGGGCACCCCGTCGTCCGCAGCTTCGAGCCCGGCGAGGGCTGGTTCTGGGACTTCTCCCGCGAGCGCGCGGTGTCCGGGCCCGACCTCGCGCCTCCGCTGGCCCACCCGGCCGACCAGCCGGCACCGGGGCCGCGCGGCCGGGTGCCGGCGGACTGGCGGGCCCGCCTGCACTGACCGGCGTCAGGCGCCGTCCCAGGCGCGGCGGCGCTCGTCGTCCGGGTCGGACTCCACCCGCGGGGCGGCGTCGAACACCGCCGTGCAGCGGGCCGCCGGCTCGTAGGCCGGCCACGGGTCGAGGACGCCGACCGCGGGCGTCCCGCCGCGCACCGTGGCGAGCACCGACCCCTGCAGCGCCGCGGTGACCGCGACGTCGGCCGGGGTCATGTCCGCGGCCGGGCGGGACAGCAGCGGCCGCTCGACGAACCGCGGCGGGCGCGCCCAGAGGCAGGCGTTGTCGGCGCCGTGGGTCGGGCCCAGCACGTCGAACGGCGGCAGCGCCGGCGCGTGGTCGAACCGGCTGAGCCAGGCCCGGCCACCGGCCCGGGCCTGCGCCTCGGCCAGCCGCCACGCGGGCCGGGCCCACATCTCGTCGGTGAGCAGCACCTGCAGCGGGTCCTCCCCCGGGCGCGCGGTCGCGGTGTAGACGCCCAGCAGGCGGTCGAAGGCGGCGTCCCCGACGGAGGCGCGCGCCACCGCGGCGGCGTCGTCCGCGCCGTGCCGCAGGAACACCGCCATCTCGTCGCGGCACGAGCCGAGCCACAGGACGGTGTCGCGCAGGGCTCCGCGGGCGACGACGTCCACCGGGCTCTCGGGCAGGACCGCGCCGTCGAGGACCGGGGCGAAGAACACCCCGCCCAGGTACTGCCGCGTGCTGGCGGCGGCCGCCGCGCGGGCGGCGGCCAGCACGGCCTCGGCCGGCAGGTCGCGCAGCCGCGCCCGGTCGGTGCGGGGGACGCCGAGGCGGGCGAGCACCCGGCCGGCGACCTCCGCGCTCTCGGCCGGCTCCTGGGGCATCCCGCCGATCGAGAGCGCGATCGCGGCGCGGGCGCGCCGCCCGGCCGGCGTGGCCAGCAGGGCGCAGACCAGGCTGGCCCCGGCCGACTGCCCCACCAGCGTCAGCCGGCCCGGGTTCCCGCCGAAACCGGCGACCTCCCGCTGCACCCAGTCCAGCGCGGCGAGCAGGTCGGTCATCGCCGGGCTGGGCTCGGGATCCCCGGCGGTGCCCAGCTGGAGGAAGCCGAGCGGGCCCAGCCGGTAGGAGACCGCGACGACGACCGCCGGGCCGGCCGCGGCCAGCACCGAGCCGTCGTAGTCGGCGGCGGCACCGGTCCGGAAGGCGCCGCCGTGCACCCAGAACAGCACCGGGAGCGGGCCGTCCGCCCCGGCCGGTGCGTACACGTCGAGGGTGAGGCACCCCTCGGTGCCGGTCGGCTACCCGTCCGGCAGGTACTGGAGGCCGACCGGGCCGGGGCCGGTGGCGTCGAGGCACTCGCGCCAGGCCGCCACCGGGGACGCCGGGTCGAAGCGCTCGGCGCGGGCGTAGGGGACGCCACGCCAGCTGCGGACGCCGTCGGCGAGCCGGCCGGTGACGGGCCCGGTCGTGGTCTCGACGAGGACGGACATGCAGACCTCCGCGGAACGGGCCGCGGGCCCCGGCCGGCGGCCGGGGCCCGCAGGAGGAGCGGCTGGGTCAGGCGCCGACGAAGGAGCGGTCGCGCGGCGTGGTGTCCTTGCGGCCGAGCTCCTCGATCGGCACGTGCGCGGTCTCCCGGGCGGTGAGGGCGCACAGCCCGGCGACGGTGGCGGCAGCGGCGGTCAGGACGGCCACCGGCACCCAGCCGCTCGGGCCGTCACCGACGATCGCGGCCGCGATCAGCGGCGAGAAGCCACCGAGGGCGAAGCCGATCTGGGTGCCGATCGCCGTGCCGGAGTACCGGACCCGGGTGTCGAACATCTCGCCGTACAGGGAGGGCCAGATGCCGTTGGCCGCCGAGTAGGTGACGCCGGAGATCAGGATGCCGAAGACGAAGACCAGCGCGACGTTCCCGTTCTGCACCGCCCACAGGAAGGGGAAGATCGCCACGGCCGAGCCCAGGGCGCCGAAGACGAACACCGGACGGCGGCCGATGCGGTCCGACAGCCGCGCCCACAGCACCAGCGTGCCCAGCGCGATCACGTTGGCCACGACGATCATCCACAGCAGGGTCGACCGCTCCATGCCGATGGCGTCACTGGTGCCCTGCGCCAGCGCCCAGGTGCCGACGATCGTGCTCACCACCGAGACCAGCGCGCACAGGACGACCCGCAGCACCGAGGCCCAGTGGTCGCGGAACAGGACGGCGACGGGCAGCTTGGCGACCTCGTGCTCCTCGCTGGCCCGCTCGAACTCCGGCGTCTCGGGCAGCGAGCGGCGCACCCAGTAGCCGACGGCGACGACGGCCGCGGACAGGAAGAACGGGATACGCCAGCCCCAGCTGAGGAACTGGTCCTCGGGCAGCAGCGCGAAGGGGATGAAGACCAGGTTGGCCAGGATCAGCCCTGCCTGCGTGCCCACGAGGGTGAAGCTGGTGAAGAACCCGCGCTTGCCCTCGGGCGAGTGCTCCAGGGTCATCGAGTTGGCGCCGGCCTGCTCGCCGGCCGCCGACAGGCCCTGCAGGATCCGCATGAGGACCAGCAGGATCGGGGCGGCCACGCCGATCGCGCCGTAGGACGGCAGCGCGCCGATCAGGAAGGTCGAGACGCCCATGAGCAGCAGGGTCAGCACGAGCATCTTCTTGCGGCCGACCTTGTCGCCGAAGTGGCCGATGACGACCGCGCCCAGCGGCCGGGCGACGTACGCGACGCCGAAGGTGGCCAGCGACAGCAGGATCCCGGTGCTGGGGTCGCTCTCGGGGAAGAACACCTGCGGGAAGACCAGCCCGGCGGCGGCGCCGTAGATGAAGAAGTCGTAGTACTCGAGCATGCTGCCGACGAAGCTCGCGATGGCGGCCTTGCGCGGCGTGTGCGCGTGGGTGGTCCCACCGGTGGCGGGGGTCGTGCTCATGTCGGTCTCCTGAGGAGGCGCGGCGGCAGCGATCTCGTCGTGCCGGTCGGGGCGTCCGGGGCGTGCCCGGGATGGTCGGCGGTGCGGTGCAGCGGGCGGCGGCCGGGATCCCCGGCCCCCCGTGCCGCCCTGGCCCCGGGTTCGGGGCCGGCGCGGTGTCCCCAGCGGCTTATGTACCAACTGGTTACGTACCAGATGGTGAGGTGATCGCCGTCACCGTGTCAAGTCCCGGTCCCGACGGGATGTCGGGAGGGCTCAGTGGGCGGTGAGGTAGGCGACGACGAGGTCGCCGAGCATCCGGCGCTGGTGCTCGCGCCGGGCGGGGTCGAGCATGTCGCGGCCGAAGATGGCGCCGAAGGTGTGCCGGTTGGCGGTCCGGAAGACGCAGTAGGCGCTGATCACCTGGTGGACGTCGAGCGCGTCCACGTCGTCCCGGAACAGCCCCGCCCCCCATCCGCGCTCGAGGATGGTGCCGAGGACGTCCAGCGCCGGGTTGGCCAGCCCCGACAGCGCCTCGGAGCGGGTGATGTGCTCGGCGCGGTGGATGTTCTCGATGCTGACCAGGCGGATGAAGTCCGGATGGGCCTCGTGGTGGTCGAAGGTCAGGCCGGCCAGCTCGCGGATGGCCTCGACCGGGTCGAGGTGCTCGACGTCCAGCTGCTGCTCGAGGCTGCGGATGCGGCTGTAGGCCTGCTCCAGGACGGCGACGTAGAGCTGCTCCTTGCCGCCGAAGTAGTAGTAGATCATCCGCTTGGTGGTGCTCAGCTTGTCGGCGATCTCGTTGATGCGGGCCCCGGCGTAGCCGCGGTCGGCGAACTCGGCGGTGGCCACGGCGAGGATCTCGGCGCGGGTGCGGTCGGCGTCCCGCGTCCGCTCGGGGGTTCCGGCCGGCGCCGCCGGGGGGGTGTCCGGGGAGGTCTCGCCCTGCGTGTGCTGCGCGGTCACTGGTGCTGCCCTCCTCGACGGCCGTCCTCCAGAGCCTAGAAGGACCCCCGTCCCCCGCCTCGCTCGCGGGCTCGCGGGCTCGCGGGCACGCGGCGAGCCTCGGGACGAGGCCGCCGCCCGCCGGCGCCGTGGCCCGGATCACCCCGAGGGCTGGCGTCGCGGCCTCCGGTGTGGTCCCCTGGGAACAACTCACCAGTTGGTACATAGCTAGGGAGACGACCATGACGTCCGCCTCGCAGAGCTTCCTCGTCGGTCTGGTCGGCACGGGCATCGGCCCGTCCCTGACCCCGCCGATGCACGAGCGGGAGGCCGACGAACTCGGTCTCCGGTACCTGTACCGGCGCCTGGACCTCGATGTCCTCGCCCGGCCGGCCACCGCGATCGGCGAGGTCCTGGCCGCGGCCCGGCTGGTGGGCTACGACGGCCTCAACGTCACCCACCCGTGCAAGCAGCTGGTCCTGCCGCACCTCGACGAGCTGTCGCCCGATGCCGAGGCGCTGGGCGCGGTCAACACCGTCGTCCTGCGCGACGGCCGGGCGGTCGGGCACAACACCGACTGGTCCGGCTTCGCCCGCGCCTTCGACCGCGGACTGCCCGACGCCGCACTGGACCGGGTCGTGCTGCTCGGGGCCGGCGGCGCCGGGGCCGCGGTGGCGCACGCACTGCTCACCCTGGGCACCCGCCGGCTGACCGTCGTCGACGTCGACGTCCAGCGGGCCGCGCAGCTCGCCGCCGCGCTGGGCGACCGCTTCGGCGCCACCCGCGCGACCGGGGGCGACCTGGCCGGCCTCCCCGCGGCGCTGGCCGATGCCGACGGGCTCGCCCACGCCACCCCCACGGGCATGGCCGCCCACCCCGGCCTGCCGGTGGACGCCGCCCTGCTCCGCCCCGACCTGTGGGTCGCCGACATCGTCTACCGCCCGCTGGAGACCGAGCTGGTGCGCACCGCCCGGCGTCTGGGCGCCCGGGTGCTCGACGGCGGCGGGATGGCGGTCTTCCAGGCGGTGGACGCCTTCCGGCTGTTCACCGGCGTGGAGCCCGACGCCGACCGGATGCTGGCGCACTTCACCGAGCTGGTCTCCGGGCCGGGCCCCGATGTCCGCATCGCCTGAGCGGCCCCGGCGCGCGATCGCCACGGTCTGCCTGTCCGGCACGCTCGAGGACAAGCTGGCCGCGGCCGCGACCGCCGGTTTCGACGGCATCGAGGTCTTCGAGCCCGACCTGGTCGCCTCCCCCTGGTCACCGGCCGAGCTCGCCGCCCGCTGCGCCGACCTCGGCCTGTCGATCGACCTCTACCAGCCGTTCCGCGACCTGGACTCCACCGACCCGGCGCGCTTCACCCGCAACCTGCGCCGCGCCGAGTGCAAGTTCGACGTGATGGCCGCCCTCGGCGTCGGCACCGTGCTGGTCTGCTCGTCGGTGGCCCCCGACGCGGTCGACGACGCCGACCTGCTGGCCGAGCAGCTGGCCACCGCGGCCGCCCGCGCGGGCGAGCGTGGCCTGCGGATCGCCTACGAGGCGCTGGCCTGGGGCACGCACGTCTCGACGTGGGAGCGCTCGTGGGACGCCGTCCGCCGCGCGGACTCGCCCGCCCTCGGGCTCTGCCTGGACAGCTTCCACGTGCTCTCCCGCGGCGGGGACCCGGCCGGGTTCGCGCAGGTGCCCGGCGAGAAGCTGTTCTTCCTCCAGTTGGCCGACGCGCCGGCGCTGCGCATGGACGTGCTCCAGTGGAGCCGCCACCACCGGCTCTTCCCCGGCCAGGGCGCGTTCGACCTGCCCGGTTTCCTCGGCGCGGTGCTCGCCGCCGGCTACACCGGCCCGCTCTCCCTCGAGGTCTTCAACGACGTCTACCGGCAGTCGGACCCCGCCCGGACGGCGGTGGACGCCATGCGCTCGCTGCAGTGGCTGGAGGAGTCGCTCGCACTGCGCCGTCCGGACGCCGGCCTGGCCACTCCCCCGCCAGCTCCCGCGCTGTCGGGCTGGTCGTTCACCGAGCTGGAGGTGGACGGCGTCTCCGGACCGCGGGTGGCCGAGGTGCTGGGCACGCTCGGGTTCACCCACACCGGGCAGCACCGCTCCAAGCCCGTGCAGCTGTGGGAGCAGGGCGACGCGCGGGTGCTGCTCAACGCCTCCGTCGTGCGCCCCGCCGCCACCGGCGTGGCCGCCGTCGCGGCGCTGGGCCTGGAGAGCGCCGACCCAGGTCGCTCGGCGGCGCGGGCCGAGGCCATGAGCGCCCCGGTGCTCCCCCGCACCCGGGGGTCGGCGGAGGCGGAACTGTCGGCGGTGGCCGCCCCCGACGGCACCCAGGTCTTCTTCACCCGGACCGTGCCCGACGGCTGGCCGGCCGACTTCCTGCCGACCGGCTCGGCGGCCGGTGCGGGCACCGGGATCACCCGCGTCGACCACGTCGGCCTGGCCCAGCCCTTCGACGCCTTCGACGAGGCCGGGCTGTTCTACCGGGCGGTGCTCGGCCTGGAGCCGCAGGAGGTCACCGAGCTGGCCGCGCCGTTCGGGCTCGTACGCACCCGGGCGGTGACCGGGCCGGACCGCGCCGTGCGGCTGGCGCTGAGCGCCTCCACCCTGCGCCGCGGGGGCTGGGCGCCCGGCGTGCCCGAGCCGCAGTACGTCGCCCTCGCCACCGACGACATCGTCGCCACGGCTCGGGCGCTGCGCGCGGCCGGCGCCCCCCTGCTGCCCGTGCCGGCGAACTACGCCGACGACCTCGACGCCCGCCTCGACCTGGCCCCGGAGCTGCTGGCGGCGGTCCGCGAGCACGGCCTGCTCTACGAGGAGGACGCGGCCGGCGGCTACCTGCACCTGGTCACGGAGGTGCTCGGCGACCGGGTGTTCTTCGAGGTCGTGCAGCGGCTGGGCGGCTACGACGGCTACGGCACCACCGACGCACCCGTCCGGATGGCCGCCCACCGCCGCCTCCGGCAGGCCGCGCCGGCGCCCGCGGCCGGGTGAGGGCGGTGACCGCGTAGCGCCCGGCACCGCCGTCGCGACGAAGCGCGGTTCCGGGTGTCGGGCGGGGCGCCGACAGGCCATGATGAGGGTGACTCGGATCACTCGAGCCTCCCTCGCCGCACCGGCGGCTCGACCCAGGGGCGCGTCCATGAGCCACTTCCCCCGTCTGACCAGCCCGGGATGCGCCGGGCCGGACCCCTCCCGGCGTCCGGGACCGACGTCGTGACGGCCATCGCGCCGCGGCCCATCGTCAGCCGGCCGAACGAGATGCCGCCGCCCGCCAAGGGCTCGCGGCTGGACAGCCTGCTGCGGACGACCGACCACAAGGCCATCGGCCTGATGTACCTGGTGACGTCGTTCGTGTGGTTCGTCATCGGCGGCCTCATGGCCATGCTGATGCGCGGGGAACTGGCCCGCCCGGGGCTGCAGTTCCTCTCGCCGGAGCAGTACAACCAGCTGTTCACCATGCACGGCACGGTGATGCTGCTGTTCTTCGCGACGCCGCTGTTCTTCGCGTTCGGCAACCTGATCATGCCGCTGCAGATCGGGTCCCCCGACGTCGCGTTCCCGCGGCTGAACGCCTTCTCCTACTGGCTGTTCCTCTTCGGCAGCACCCTCGCCGTCGCGGGCTTCGCCACCCCCGGCGGTGCGGCCGACTTCGGCTGGTACGCCTACACCCCGCTGTCCGACGTCGTCCACAGTCCGGGTGCCGGCGCGAACCTGTGGATCGCGGGGCTGGCGGTCAGCGGCCTGGGCACCATCCTCGGCGCGGTCAACTTCATGACGACGATCGTCTGCCTGCGGGCGCCCGGGATGACGATGTTCCGAATGCCGATCTTCGTCTGGAACACGCTGGTCACGAGCATCCTGGTGATCTTCGCGTTCCCGATCCTGACCGCGGCGCTGTTCGGGCTGCTGGCCGACCGGCAACTCGGGGCGCTGGTCTACTCCGAGGAGAACGGGGGGCCGATGCTGTGGCAGCACCTGTTCTGGTTCTTCGGCCACCCCGAGGTCTACATCATCGCGCTGCCGTTCTTCGGCATCATCACCGAGATCATCCCGGTGTTCAGCCGCAAACCGCTGTTCGGCTACAAGGGCATGGTCTTCGCCACCATCGCCATCGGCGCGCTGTCGGTGGCGGTGTGGGCGCACCACATGTTCGCGACCGGCGCGGTGCTGCTGCCGTTCTTCTCGTTCCTGACCTACCTGATCGCCGTGCCGACCGGCATCAAGTTCTTCAACTGGATCGGCACCATGTGGCGCGGCCAGCTCACCTTCGAGACGCCGATGCTGTGGTCGGTCGGGTTCCTGGTCACCTTCCTGCTCGGCGGGCTGACCGGCGTCCTGCTGGCCTCCCCGCCGCTGGACTTCCACCTCAACGACAGCTACTTCGTCGTCGCCCACTTCCACTACGTGGTCTTCGGCACCGTCGTGTTCGCCGCCAACGCCGGCATCGCCTTCTGGTTCCCCAAGATGTGCGGCCGGATGCTCGACGAGCGGCTCGGCAAGCTGCAGTTCTGGATGACCTTCATCGGCTTCCACGGCACGTTCCTCATCCAGCACTGGCTGGGCAACGAGGGCATGCCGCGCCGGTACGTCAACTACCTGCCCACCGACGAGTTCACCACGCTGAACACGATCTCCACGATCTTCTCGTTCGTGCTCGGCGCCTCGATCATCCCGTTCCTGTTCAACGTGATCCGTTCCTGGCGGCACGGCGCGCTGGCCGTCCGCGACGACCCCTGGGGTCACGGCAACTCACTGGAGTGGGCGACGTCCTCGCCGCCGCCGCGGCACAACTTCGTGGAGATCCCGAAGATCCGCTCGGAGCGGCCGGCGTTCGAGGCGCACTACCCGCACCTGCTCGACCGTCTGGAGGCCGAGAAGCACGTCGGTGGCCGGCACGAGCCCTACGGCGGCGTCAGCGAGGTCGGGCTCACCGGCGGCGGGCGCCAGGGCTCGCGCGACCCCGACCCGACCTGAGCCGCGGGACCGCTGGCGCGGTCAGCCGCGCAGGTGGGTGTCGAGGAAGCGCAGGATGCGCGCCCAGGCGTCCTCGGCCGACGGGTGGTGGTAGCCGAGCCCGACGACCCGCTCGAGGACGGCGAACGGGCCGGCGTTGTGCCGGTTCATGAACGAGTGGCCTGCGTCGGGGTACTCGTGGACGTCGTGTGGCACCTCGTGCCGGGTGAGGATGCCCTCCAGCCGCCCGGCCGCCCCGCGCAGCCCCCGGTCGCGCCGCCCGAAGCTGGCCACGACCGGGCAGGCACCGGCGAGCACCTCCTCGGCGTTCTTCGGCACCATCCCGTAGTTCGGCGCCGCCACGTCGAAGCCGCGGGTGGCCGCGAGCAGGGCGAAACCGCCGCCCATGCAGAACCCGACCACGCCGACCCGGCCGGTGCAGTCGGGGCGGTCGGCCAGCCACCGCCGGGCGGCCTCCAGGTCGCCGAAGGCGGCTCCCTCCTGCCGGAACAGGTCGCCGAAGGTGCGCTTGAGACAGCGCAGCCCGCCGGCGGTGAACAGGTCCGGGGCGAGCGCCAGGTACCCGGCAGCGGCGAGGCGATCGGCGTGCTGACGGACGTCGTCGGTGAGGCCGAACGCCTCGTGGACGACCACCACCCCGGGCCACGGGCCCTCCCCCACCGGCGGGACCGCGAGGTGGGCGCGCAGTTCCGGAGCGCTCTGCCCGCCGGGGATCGTCGTCTCGGGCACGTGCCTCTCCCTGCGCCGTCCGGACCGGAGGACGCACGCTACCGACGCAGGCCGCTCCCCGGCAGCTCGTGCGGGCGGCGGTCCTCCGTGCGCCGCCCGCCGATGTGGAGGTGAGCGCCGGCTGGCTGCGTGGGGCGAGCATCCCGAGCCGCACCACGATTCAGTAGGGCGGTGGGGTGGTGACCGCGGTGAGGCCGCTGGGGGTGGTGACGGTGAGGGTGCCGTCCGGGTCGAGTCGGTGCCGCCAGCCGGCGGCCTGGTGCTTGCCGCGGTGGTCGGTGGTGCAGTAGCCGACGAGGTTGTCCGCGCTGGTGGGGCCTTCGGGCCAGGGACGGTGGTGGTCGAGCTCGCCGCTGTTGGGTACGCGGCGGCGGCAGCCGGGGAAGCGGCAGCGCCGGTCGCGGGCCCGGACGAACCGGTCGAGGCCGGCGCCGGGCCGGTAGCCGTCGGTCGGGCCCGGGGCGCCGAGCGCGGGGCGGCCGGTGAGGTCGTGGGTGCAGGTCTCGGGCCGCCGGCGGCAGGCGGGCGCGCCGCAGTGCGCGGCGCGGCGCAGCCCGGGCAGGTCGGTGAGCGCGATGAGGGCGCCGCTGAGGGCGTCGGTCACCGCGATGCGGGGCCGGTCGGCCAGCCCGCCGCCGGCGGTGGCGGTCAGCCGCCCGGCCAGCTGGTCGCGCTGCACGTCGGCTGCGGCGGCGAGGGCGGCGATCGCATCGGGCGCGGCGGTGATCCGTCCGGCGGGACCGGCGCTCCACGCGGCCTCGTCTGCGGCGTCGGCGGACTCGGCGGTGCGCACCATCCGCCGGGCATGACCGAGTGCCCGCGCGGCGGCGTGCACGGCGGCGCCGGCGTCGTCGACGGCGCGGTCGGCGGACGCCCACCACCCGACGCCACGCTGGTGTTGCCCGGTGGCCGGTGGTGCTGTCTCGGGCGTCTGCGGTTCGGCCGGGTCGTCGGGGAGGTCGCCGAACTCCTCCCAGGCGTCGAAGACCTCGAGGTCGTCCGGCTCGAGGGGATCGTCGAGATCCGGCCAGGCGTCCTCCACGAGCGGGGCGTCGTACGGCATCGGGTCGCCGGGCTCGGGGAGATCGGCCAGTTCCTCGGCGAGCACGCGGCGTTCCATCTCGGCCCACCAGCGCTCCAGTTCGTCCTGGTCGACGGCCTGCCACGGCCGCAGGTCCGGCTCGGCGACGGCGTCAGCTGCCGGCGCGGCCGGCTCCGCCGTCGTGGCCGGCTGCGCCGTGTGCGCGCCGGTGCCGGTGTCCTGGCCGGTGAGGCCGCGGAGCAGAGCGCGCACCACCTCCGCCGGTACGACCTGGCCGTCGACCTCACCGGGGGCGTCCCCGCCGAGCACCGTGCCGAGCGAGGCGACGACCGTCAGCAGCACCTGCACCGGCGGCAGATCGCACTCGCCGGGGCGCAGCACCAGGTCGAGCAGGCAGTCGACCATCCTCTGCCCGTGGCTGCGCCGGTCGCCGGGTGCGGTGAGGGCGTCGACGCACGCACCCAGGGCCCGGTGCAGCGCCTGCGCCTCGGGCATGGTGCACACCACGGTGAGCGCGGCCATCCCCTCGGCCCGCTCCGGGCGCAGCGAGATGCCCCGGTCGCGCAGCGCCGCGGCCAGCCGCCAGGCGGCCGCGCGGGCATCGCGGGCCAGCACCACCCGGCGGGCCTTGTCGCCCAGCTGCGCCGGGGTGGTCACCGACCGGCCGCCCACCCAGGTCAGCAGTTCGGCCTCCACCTCCGCCCGTACGGCGTCGTCCTCGATCGGGGCGACCTTGTCGAGCAGGTGCCACAGGTGCCCGGCGTGCAGCACCCCCGTCTCCAGGGCAGCCAGCGTGCCCGGCAGCCGGTGCACCAGGGTCAGCGACCGCTCCAGCAGCGCCTCCGCGGCCGGCGCGGTGATGCCCAGCGCGATCGACAGCTCCGGCGCCGCCCACTCACTCACCGCCCGCAGCACTTCGGGTCGCGCCGCCCACCGCCCGGCTGCCATCGCACCCGGCTCACCCTGCGCCCGGTCGGCCGAGGCCGGCCGGCTCGCGGCGAACTCCGCCACCGCTCGCGCGCGCAGCGCCGTCTGCCGGGCGATCTCCCGGTCCGCGGCCTGCACCACCCCCAGCGGACCGGCCGCCCAGCCCACCGCCGGAACAGGGCCCTCGGCCGGCGAGGGGCGCACGACACCACCGCGGGTGCCGGAGAGCGCCACGTCCTCCATGCGTTCGATCATACGTTCGAACGAAGACGCTCTGCAACCGCTGTGGACGGAGGATGCGCAGCTCACCAGGCGCACCGGGAGCCATCCAGAGCTCGGTACAGCGGCTGTAACCGACAGCGAGCCGGCACCCCGCCGCACCGGGCGACGGCAGCGACAGCCGCCGCGTCAGCCGGTGAAGGCGCCGATCTCGGCCAGCCGGGACGGCGTGACCGTCTTGAGCCTCGCCACGGCGTCAGCCAGCGGCACCAGGTCGATCTCGGTGCCCCGCAGCGCGACCATCTGCCCGTGCCGGCCCTCGTGCGCGGCGATCGTCGCGTGCAGGCCGAAGCGGGTGGCCAGCACCCGGTCGAACGACGTCGGGGTGCCCCCGCGCTGCACGTGACCGAGCACGGTGGTGCGCACCTCCTTGCCGGTGCGCCGCTCGAGCTCGTCGCCCAGCTGCTGCGCCACGCCGGTGAACCGCTTGTGCCCGTACTCGTCGACGCCGCCGTCGCGCACCAGCATCGTGCCGGGGATCGGCGAGGCACCCTCCGCGACGACGCCGATGACGTGGGTGTCCCCGCGCGCGAAGCGGTCCTCGACGATCTTCGCGACCTCGGCGACGTCGAAGGGCTCCTCGGGCACGAGCGTGACGTGCGCCCCCGACGCCAGGCCCGCGTGCAGCGCGATCCAGCCGGCGTGCCGGCCCATCACCTCGACCAGCAGCACCCGCTGGTGGGACTCGGCAGTGGTGTGCAGCCGGTCGATGAGGTCGGTGGCGATGCTGACCGCGGTGTCGAACCCGAAGGTCAGGTCGGTGCCGTCGATGTCGTTGTCGATCGTCTTGGGGATGCCGACCACCGGGACGCCGGCCTGCGACAGCAGGTGCGCCGCGGTGAGGGTGCCCTCCCCGCCGATCGGGATGAGCACGTCGACGCCGTGCTCGGCCAGCACGCCCTTCATCTGCGCCAGCCCGGCGTGCAGCTTCTCCGGCGCGACGCGGGCCGATCCGAGCGTCGTCCCCCCGCGGGTCAGCAGGCCGTCGACGGCGGCGACGTCCAGCGGCGTCGTCCGGTCCTCGAGGAGGCCGCGCCAGCCGTCGCGGAAGCCGATCACCTCGCTGGAGTAGTGGGTCGTCGCCGTGCGGACGACGGAGCGGATGACGGCGTTGAGGCCGGGGCAGTCGCCCCCGCCGGTCAGGATCCCGATGCGCACCGGCGAACTCCTCGTGGTCGTGGGCCGGGTCGCGGTCGACGATACGTCATGACGACATGATGACCCGGACCCCGGCCCACACCGCGTGTCGGCTCAGCCGACGGTCCTCGCCGGCGACCACGGTGGCGGCAGCCGCTGTCAGGGAACCGTGCGGGTTCCTCTGCGTCCGCTGGACGCCGTCGCGCGGTCAGCCCACCTCGGCGACGCCGGCGGCGTGCCGGCGCGCCAGCTCCCGGTAGATGCCGGGGTTGCCCGACACCCAGCCGCGCGCGCCGTCGGAGAGCGGGCCGCGCACCCGGGCGGGGACGCCGAGCGCCATCACGCCGTCCGGCACCCGCATGCGCGGAGGCACCAGGCTCTGCGCGCCGACCAGGGCGCGGGCGCCGATGCGGGCGCCGTCCTGCACCGTGGCGCCGTTGCCGACCAGGGCCTCCGCGCCGATGACCGCGCCGTGCACCACGCACATGTGCCCGACGGTGGCGCCGGGGCCCACCTCGGTCTCCGGGTCGGCGCCGCCGTGCAGCACCGAGTTGTCCTGCACGTTGGCGCCCTCGCGGACCACGATGCGGCCGAAGTCCGCGCGCAGCACGACGCCGTACCAGATCGACGCGCCGGCCTCGACGACGACGTCCCCGACCAGGGTCGCCGTCGGCGCCACCCACGCCTCGGGGTGCACCTGGGGGGACCGGCCTTCGAAGGAGAACAGCGGCACGGACGCCGAGGGTAGGGGCGGCTCCCCACGCCGGCGATCGGAGCGCGGTCAGGCGCCCGCGGTCCCCTCGAGGACGAACAGCGGCGCGAGCCCGGTCAGGTCGAGGACCTGCCGGAAGCGGGGGCCGGCGTGCCGGACGACGGCCGGCCGCCCCTGCCCCGCGGCCTGCTGGGCCCACCCGGCCAGCAGCGCCAGGCCGCTGGAGTCGATGTAGGCCATCCCGGCCACGTGCACCGCGACGATGGTCCCCTCGTCCAGCCCGGCGTCGCGCATGTGGTGCACGAGCGGCGCGTCGACGTCCCCGCGCAGGTGCAGGACCGGGCCGCCCACCTCGTGTACCACCTCGAACGAGCCGGACGGCGGCTCGTCCCCACCCCCGCGGAGGTACCCCACGCACACACTGTGACGGAGCTCGCACCCGCGGACAACCTCCCCGCCCGCCGGTTCCTCCCGACGGGTGGCGCCGAGCGGCGTGCGAGCATCGCTCCCCGTGCGGATGCGGGGGGACGGGGACCTGCCCCGCGAGGTCGGTGTGCTGTCGGTCGTGGCCTTCGTGGTCGCGCTGGGCTTCGGGATCGTGGCCCCGGCCATCCCGCTGTTCGCCCGGTCCTTCGGCGTCGGCACGACCGCCGTCGGCCTGGCGGTCAGCGCCTTCGCGTTCTTCCGGTTCGTCTCCGCCTTCGGCGGCGGCTCGCTGGTCGAGCGGCTCGGCGAGCGCGTCGTCCTCACCCTCGGACTGGTCACCGTCGCGGTCACGACGGGCGCGGCCGGCCTGGCCGGCTCCTTCCCGCTCTTCCTGGGGCTGCGCGCGGCCGGCGGGGTCGGCAGCGCGATGTTCACCGTGGCCGCCCTCTCGCTGCTGCTGCGGGTGGCCCCGGCCGCGCACCGCGGCCGGGCGGCGGCGACCTACCAGGGCGGCTTCATCCTGGGCGGCATCGCCGGGCCGGCGGCCGGGGGCCTGCTCGCCGAGCTCTCCCCCAGCCTGCCGTTCGTCCTGTACGCCGGGTTCCTGCTCGTCGCCGGCGGGGTGAGCCTGCTGTTCCTCCGGTCCCCGGCGCCGACCGGGGAGGAGGCAGAACCGGCCGGGGAGGAGGCGGCGCCGGCCGGGGAGGAGGCGACGTCGGCCACCGTCGCCGGCGGCGACCCCGACCCGGACCCAGGCCCCCTGCCGCTGCGCGCGGCGTTCCGGTCGCGGGCCTACCTCGCGGCGCTGGTGGTCAACCTCGGCGTCGGCTGGATGCTGTTCGGCGTCCGCAACTCGCTGGTCCCCCTCTACGTCACCGAGGAGCTCGGGCGCACGGTCACCTGGGCCGGGTTCGGCCTGCTGGCCGGCTCCCTCGCCCAGGCCGTCGGCCTGCTGCGCTCGGGCCGGCTCGCCGACGCGTGGGGACGACGCCCCGCGCTCGTCCTCGGGACGGCGCTCGCCACCGCCGCCACCGCCGTGCTCGCGCTGCCGCCGGCGACCGGGGCGTTCCTGCTCTCGATGGCGGTGTTCGGGTTGGCCGCCTCGCTGCTGTCCAGCGTCCCGGCCGCCCTGGTCGGGGACGTCAGCCCGGCCCGCGGCGGCCGGGTGGTGGCGGTGTTCCAGATGTCGGCCGACCTCGGCGGGATCGTCGGGCCGCTGGCCGCGGGCTGGCTCACCGACGTCGCCGGCTTCCAGGCCGCGTTCGGCGTCACGACGGCGGTGCTGGGCCTCGGCCTGGTCGCCGCCCTCGCGCTGCCGCGGTCCCCCGGCGTCCCGGCCGCTCAGTCGCCCGTCGCGGCCTCCCGGTAGCCCGGCGCCCGCCCGGCCGGACGCGGCGTCCCCGACGCGAGCAGCGGCAGCACCCGCCGGGGCACCAGCTCCGACAGCGCGACGACGCTGGTCGAGCGCACCACCGAGGGCGAGCGGCCCAGCCGCACCAGCGTCTCCTGCAGCGCCGCGTGCGACTCGGCGGCCAGCCGGACCAGCACGTCGCCGGCGCCGGTGGTCACGTGCGCCTCCAGGACGCCGGGGATCGCCCGCAGGTCGGCGGCGACCTCCTCCAGCGCGCCCTGGGCGATCTCCAGGGTCACGAACGCCTGGACGCCGAACCCCGCCGCGGCCGGGTCGACGTCCGGCCCGTACCCCGTGACGACACCGGACTCCTCCAGCCGCCGCAGCCGCGCCTGCACCGTCGCCCTCGCCACCCCGAGCCGGCGGGACAGCTCCAGCACGCCGGCCCGCGGCTGCTCGGTCAGCGCGGTGAGCACCGCCAGGTCGAGCGCGTCCAGCCGGTGGGCCACCGCTCCTCCTCCCCGAGCTGGTCGATCTGACCACCTCGACGCCGTCGACGGCCGCCGTCCTGCCCCGATCGGCCAGCCCGAGACGGTCATCTTGCCCATCCCGGGCGCCCGGAGGTGTGCTGGACGCACGCAGGGAGACGGGATCATCCGGGAGGGCGACATGACCGCCACCGAGCCGCACGGGACCCTCGAGCAGGTCCTCACCGACGACGAGCGCCTGGCCGAGCTCAGCGCCGAGCAGCTGCGGCAGCTGGTCGGGCTGGTCGAGCACGACCCCGCCACCGACCCCTTCCCGGTCAGCGGCTGGGACGCCCTGGTCTGGATCGCGGGCAACGCCACCCAGACCGCCCACTTCTTCCAGTCCGCGTTCGGGATGGAGCTGGTCGCCTACTCGGGGCCGGAGACCGGCAACCGGGACTGCCGGGCCTACGTCCTCCGCTCCGGCGCCGCCCGGTTCGTGGTCACGGGCGCCTACTCCCCGACCAGCCCGCTGGCCGACCACCACCGCCGGCACGGGGACGGCATCGTCGACATCGCCCTGGCCGTGCCCGACGTGGACCGCTGCGTCGCCCACGCCGCGGCCCAGGGGGCGACCGTCCTCGAGCCGCCGCACGACGTCACCGACGAGCACGGCACCGTCCGGCTGGCCGCGATCGCGACCTACGGCGACACGCGGCACAGCCTCGTCGACCGCTCGCGCTACACCGGCCCCTACCTGCCCGGGTACGTGGCGCGGACGTCGGCACACCAGCGGCGCCCGGGTGCGCCGCGGCGGCTGTTCCAGGCGATCGACCACGTCGTCGGCAACGTCGAGCTCGGAGCCATGGACCGCTGGGTGGACTTCTACCGGCGGGTCATGGGCTTCACCAACATGGCGGAGTTCGTCGGCGCGGACATCGCCACCGACTACTCCGCACTGATGAGCAAGGTCGTCGCCAACGGCAACCACCGCGTGAAGTTCCCGCTCAACGAGCCGGCCGCGGGCAGGAAGCGCTCGCAGATCGACGAGTACCTGGAGTTCTACGGCGGCCCTGGCGCCCAGCACGTCGCACTGGCCACCGGCGACATCCTCGCCACCGTCGACGCGATGACCGCCGAGGGCGTGGAGTTCCTCCCGACACCGGACTCCTACTACGAGGACCCGGAGCTGCGGGCCCGCATCGGCACCGTCCGCGTGCCGGTGGAGGAGCTGCAGCGCCGCGGCATCCTGGTCGACCGCGACGAGGACGGGTACCTGCTGCAGATCTTCACCCGGCCGACCGGCGACCGGCCGACGGTGTTCTTCGAGCTGATCGAGCGACACGGTTCGCTCGGCTTCGGCAAGGGCAACTTCAAGGCGCTGTTCGAGGCGATCGAGCGGGAGCAGGAACGCCGCGGCAACCTCTGATCCCGGGCGGTGTCGTCACAGCGCGTCAGCACCGGCCGGGGTGTCCGCGCGAGCCGGTCGCCCGGTTTGTCGCCCCCCTGGTGCCGACCTAGCGTGACGGCGTCCGGACGGGTCGTTCCGTCACTCCCCTGTGACACCGGCCGGACGCCGCCGAACCCTGCGCCGGCCCGTTCCGCCGGCACCAGGGACCGGGGACCCACCGCAGTACTGGGGTGAAGCGACCGCGGCCTCGCGAGGGCCGTGGACGCCGGGCGCCTTCCCGCCCGAACCCGTCAGCTAACTCGGTAGGCGGCTGTGGAAGAGAGGACAGACCCGCCCACCATGGCGACGTCGCACGCCCCTGCCCGCGCGCTGCCCCGCCTCCTGGTCGGCCTCGTCGCCGCCGGCGGGCTCACCCTGACCAGCCTCCCCGCGGCGTCGGCCGCTCCCGGCGATCCGGCCACCTCACAGGACGCCGCCGCGCTCGTCGCCGCCAAGGCCCACGACCTCGAGGTCGTCACCGAGCAGTTCAACGAGGCCCGCGAGCGGCTGCGGACCAGCCAGGACGCCGCCACCGCGGCCGGCGCGGAACTGGCCGCCGCCGAGGACGCCCTCGCCACCGCTCGCGAGCAGGTGCGCGCGGTCGCCCGCGGCGCCTTCACCGGCGACCGGCTGAGCACGCTGTCGGCCATGCTCACCAGCGACTCGCCGGAGGAGCTGCTCGACCGCGTCGGCACGCTGCAGACCATCGCCGACCACAACAACGGCGTCCTCGGCGGGGCCCAGCAGGCCGCCGGCGACGCCGACGCCGCCCGCGCCTCCGCCGAGCAGGCGGCCGCCGACGCGCAGGCCCTGGTCGACCAGGTCGCCGCGAAGCAGGCCGACCTCGACCGGCAGGTGGCGCGGTTCCAGGCCGAGTACGACCGGCTGGTCGCCGAGGAGGAGCGGGCGTCGCGGGAGGCCGCCGAGCGCCGGGCCGCCGAGGAGGCCGCACGGGCCGCCGCCGCTCAGGCCGCCACGACTCAGGCGGCCCCGGCACCAGCCGCCCCCGCACCCGCCGCCCCGCCGGCCCCGGCCGCCGGCGGCGCCCGGTCGGCCGCCGCACCCGCACCCGCGCCTGCTCCCGCCCCCGCCGCGCCCGTGGCCGGCGGCAGCGCCGCCGCGCAGCGGGCCGTCGAGACCGCGCTGGCCCAGCAGGGCGACCCGTACGTGTGGGCCGCGGCCGGGCCCAACTCCTTCGACTGCTCCGGGCTGGTGCAGTACGCCTACGCCGCGGCGGGCATCAGCCTCCCGCACTCCAGCCGGATCCAGTCGACGATGGGGGCCCCCGTCTCGCGGTCGGCACTGCAGCCCGGTGACCTGGTGTTCTTCTACAGCCCGGTCAGCCACGTCGGCATCTACGTCGGCAACGGGCAGATGGTGCACGCCTCCACCTACGGCCAGCCGGTGAAGGTCGCGTCGATCGACTCGATGGGCGGCTACAACAGCGCCCGCCGCATCGCCGGCTGACCGCCCCGCCTGCGGCGATCACGGCGCCGGAACCACGCCGGAGCGGCCTCCGGCGGTCCCGGCGCCATGATCACGGGGAGAGGCGGCACCGTCAGTGGCCGCGCCCCCTGGCCCCTTCCGGCGCCGCTCCGCTCCTCGGTCGCTGGCGCTCCCTGCGATGCTCACGGCACCGTCAGTGGCCGCGGAACGCCTCCTCCAGCCACCACGACGGCTCGTCGGCGGCGACCTTGGCGTCGATGAGCAGCGGCGCCGTACGCGGGCCGGCCACCCAGTCGGCCACCGCGTCGAGGTCCTCGACGCCGCGCACGGTCACCCCGACGAAGCCGTACCCGCGGGCGATCGCCGCCAGGTCGGCGTCGGGGAAGCGGACGGTGTCCAGGGGGTGGCCCTCCGGCCCGAAGTGGTGCACCTCGGCGCCGTAGGCCGCGTCGTCGTAGACGACGACCACCATCGGCAGCCCCAGCCGGACCACCGTCTCCAGCTCCGAGGCGCTCATGAGCGCGCCGCCGTCGCCGAGGGCGGCCACCGGCAGCCGGTCCGGTCGGGCCAGCGCCGCGCCGATCGCCGAGGCCAGCCCCAGACCGACGGACTGGAAGGCCTGGGTGAAGCAGAAGCCCTGCTCGTCGGGGACGTCGAGGAACATGCTCGGGTAGCCCATGAAGTTGCCCGAGTCGACGGCGACCACGCGCTCGGCCGGCAGCAGGTCGTCCAGCGCGATGGTCAGCGTGCGCGGGTCGATCCGTCCGGCGCCCCCGACCGGCGCGAAGGGCACGTCCCGCCAGCGCACCCGGTCGGCGATCGCGGCGCGCACGTCCGGCGTCCGGTAGCCCTCGACGGCCCGCTCCCCGAGGACGGCGGCCGCGGCCTCCGCCGTCCTCCGGACGTCGCCGACCACCCCGAAGGTCAGGTCGCGGTGGACGCCGAGGGCCGCGGGGTCGTCGTCGACCTGGACGACGACGGCGGAGCGGCCGATGAGCCGGCCGTGCCGCATCGTCCACATGTTGAGCGCGCACCCCCAGCCGACGACGAGGTCGGCGCCGCTGATCAGCTCTGCGGCGAGCGGCGAGGCGAACCCGCCCGAGACGTCGAGCGACCACGGGTCGCCGCGGAAGAGGCCGCGCGCCACCGCCGAGGTCGCCAGCAGGGCGCCGCAGCGCGCGGCGAGGTCCTCGAGCGCCGCGCGGGAGCCCCGGGCACCGCGGCCGGCGACGAACACCGGCCGCCGGGCGTGCCGCAGCGCGTGCACGAGCCGCTCCACGTGCTCCGGGGTCACCACCGGCTCGGCGGGAGCGGGCACCGGCGGGGGCCCGGACGGCACCGGGAGCTGCGCCACCTGCACGTCCAGCGGCAGGTTGAGCAGCACCGTCCGCCGGCCGTGGACGGCGGCCCGGACCGCGGCGGCCACCTGGTCCAGCGCGTCACCGGCCGAGGTGACCCGCATCGGCACCGCGCCGACCGCGGCCGCCAGCCCCGACTGGTCGACGGCGAAGTTCGACGTCGGCGCGGACGCCTCCGCAGCGACCACCAGCAACGGGGTGCGGCTCTTGGCCGCCTCCGTGATGCCGGTCATCGCGTTGGTCAGCCCGCAGCCCTGGTGCACGCTCAGCACCACCGGCCGGCCGGTCATCCGGGCGTGGGCGTCGGCCATGGTCGCCGCGCCGCCCTCGTGGCGGGCGGCCACGAACCGGGCCCTGGCGGCCACCATGGCGTTGGTGACGGCGAAGTTGCCGGAGCCGACGACGCCGAACACGGCGCCGACCCCGCAGCCGACCAGGGCGGCGCCGACGGCCTCGGCGACGGTGGTGCGCGACGTCATCCGCGGTCGACGAGGGCCAGGACCCGCGCCGGCGAGCCGGAACCCGAGACGATCGGCAGCGGCGCCGGCACCAGCACCGCCCCGGTGGGCGGCAGCTGCGCCAGGTTCTGCAGCTGGGTCAGCCCGTACTTGCCGCTGCCCATGAGCGCCGCGTGGCACGGGAACGGCGGGTCGAAGGAGTGCGCCGCCCCCGCGTCGGTGCCCACGGTCTCCACGCCCACGCCGACCACCGGCGCCTCCTCGGCCAGCCAGCGCGCGCAGTCCGGCGAGATGCCCGGGGTGTGCGCGCCGGCGTCGTCGGCGTTGAGGAACTCCTCCTGCGAGGCGCTGCGGGCGTCCCAGCCGGTGCGGTAGAGCAGCCACCCGCCCTCGGGCAGCGGCCCGTGCTCGGCCTCCCACGCCCGCACGTGCTCGACCTCGAGCAGGAAGTCGGGGTCGGCGGCGGCCTGCGCGGAGAAGTCGAGGACCGCCGCCGGGGCGATCAGCCGCTGCAGCGGCACGGAGGCGACGTCCTCGCCGTCCTTGCCGGTCACCCAGTGGTTGGGCGCGTCGAAGTGCGTGCCGGTGTGCTCGCCGGACCGGAAGTTGTTCCAGTACCAGGCCGGACCGCGGTCGTCGTACCGGCTGAGCTCCTCGAGCTCGAAGCGCGCGGTCTGGGCGAACTGCTCGGGCAGCTGGATGACCGGGGTCTCGGCCGACAGCGGGGCGGTGAGGTCCACGACCTCGATGCGGCCGCCGACCAGGGCGGCGGCGAACCCGGACAGGGCTGACATGGGCGTCCCTTCGACGGGGGAACTCGGGGTGCTGGGAGCATGCCGCACCCGGGAGCCGGACGGCCGGCGCGCGGACGCGGTGCCGGTCAGCCGGCCGGGCGCCCCTCCTGCTCGTGGCAGCGGACGGCGACGATCGCGACGTCGTCGTCCGGACGGCCCCCGACGATCCGGCCCAGCAGCTCGTCGCACAGCTCGTCGACCGGCTGCGGGCCGACCGCCGCGACGGCGGCGAGCAGCCGGTCGGTGCCCTCGTCGATGCCGGTGCGGCCCTGCTCGACCAGCCCGTCGGTGTAGAAGACCAGCGTGTCCCCGGGGCCGACGTCGGCGACGGAGTCCGACCGCGGGTGGGGGGAGTCCGCGCCCAGCAGCGTCTCCGGCGGGGAGGCCAGCAGCTCGACCCGCCCGTCGGCCCGCAGCAGCAGCGGGGGCAGGTGTCCCGCCGAGGACCACCGCACCGTGCGCCGGCCGGTCCCGGCCAGTTCCCGGGCCTGCTCGATGCGCGCGATGAGGACGGTGGCCAGGGTGCTGACCTGCAGCCCGGACATGACCGCGTCGACCCGGGTGAGGATCCGCGCCGGCTCCTCCTGCCGGTCGAAGGCGATCCCTCGGACGATGCTGCGCAGCTGGCCCATCGCCGCGGCCGCGTCGACGTTGTGGCCGACGACGTCCCCGATGACCAGCAGCGTCGCGCCGTCGGGCTGCTGGAAGGCGTCGTACCAGTCCCCGCCCACGTGCAGCGTGCTCGACGCCGGCTGGTACCGGACGGCGATCTCCAGCTCGTCGGGCTGGGGCGGCGGGGTCAGCAGGCTGCGCTGCAGCGTCTCGGCGACCTTGAGCTGCCGCCCGTAGAGCCGGGCGTTGTCGATGGCCAGCGAGGCGCGCCGGGCGACCTCGACCGCCGTCGCGATCTCCATCTCCCCGTGGGCCGCCCGCCCCGAGGAGTTCACCAGGCCGAGGGCGCCGAAGGTCTCCGAGCGGGCCCGCAGCGGCACGATCGTGATCGAGCCGGCGTCCAGCCGCTCCCATGCCTCCCGCACCTCGTCGCTGCCCAGCGCCGGCTCCACGAGGGCCGGGTCGATCCAGGGCAGGTGGACCGGCTCGCCGGTGAGCAGCGCGGCGGCCATCGGGTTGCTGTCGTCGCCGGGGGTCTGGAGGCGCCCGAGCATGTAGGTCTCGAGGTCGGCCAGCCGGGCGGGGTCGCGGTGTGCCCAGCGCTCCTCCGGGGACTGCCCGTCGTCCCCGACGACCGTGACCACGGCCCAGTCGGCCAGCCGGGGGACGACGAGGTCGACCAGCTTGCCCACCGACTCCCCGGCGTCGAGCGTGCTGATCATCGCCTCGCTCACCTCGGCGAGGAAGCGCAGGCGGTCGTCCTCGGCCGCGGCGTCGGAGCGGGCATCGGCGTCCTCGGCCCGCAGCCCCTCGGGCAGCGGCCCGGCGCTCTCCCGCAGGTGCACGTGCAGCTGGTCGCCGGCGCGGTGCGCCGTGGCGTCGAGCCAGCGCTCCGCGGGGGCGTAGAAGCCGCGCCAGGTCACCCGCTCACCGACGCTGCGGGCGTGCAGCAGGAAGCTGTGGAAGATCGTGCCGGCCAGCTCGGGCAGCGCGATCCAGATGTTCCGGTCGACCAGCTCCTCGCGCCGGCGTCCCAGCAGGTCGGCGGTGGCCTGGTCGACCGCCACGAGGGTCCAGTCGGCGTCGAAGACGGCGACCGCCCCGTGACCGACCCGGGCGCCCGCGCGGCCACCGGCGCGGGCGGAGGGCACGACCGCTTCGTTCACGACGTCCCCATCACCTCGGCCGGGCGGCGCACCCGCTGCATGATCCCGGCACAGTACGCCAGGGACGGCGACCGGCCGGGGACGCCGTGCGCGCGCTCAGCCGAGCCGTTCCTCCAGGTGGACGGTGACCGTGTCGCCGGCCTGCTTGCCGATCGCGTCGCGCACGTCGGCCCGCACCGGGAGCTTGTGCGTGCCGTCGCCCAGGGCCATGAACGAGCTGCGGAACGGCCGCCCGTCGATGGTGCCGCGCACCTTGACCAGGCCGCGGGTGCCGAAGAACTCGGCCGACCGCGGCATCTGCACGTAGGTCCACCCGCCGTCCGCGGGGCTGCGGAGCAGCTGGGCGGTGAACTCGGTGTCCAGCGGTCCCGGCCCCGTCGATCGCGCAGCGGTCATGGTGGCGCTCCTCTCCTCGTCCTCACCGCTCCGACCGCGGGACGGGCCGGAAGTCATCGGCGGGCCGCACTGCCCGCTCCCGGCCGGTCGGGAAGTATGCGGAGGTGCACGTGGATCCCCTGTTGCTGCTGGTCCTCGGCGCGGTCGCGGTGATCGTGGCGGTGCGCTGGCTGGCCGACCGCAGCGGGCTGCCGGCCGCGGCGCTGCTGACCCTGATCGGCATCGCCTACGCCTACCTGCCCGGCCCGAACATCGCGCTCGACCCCCACCTCGTGCTCACCCTGGTGCTGCCACCCCTCCTCTACAGCGCTGCTCTCGACAGCTCCCTGACCGCGATCCGCCGCAACCTGCGGACGGTGGTCAGCCTCTCGGTGCTGCTCGTGACCGCCACCGCGCTGGTGATCGGCATCGGCTTCGAGCTGTTCGTCGCCGGCGCCACCCTCGCGGCGGGGATCGCGCTGGGCGCCGCCGTGGCCCCGCCCGACCCGGTCGCCGCGCTCGCCGTCGGCCGCAAGGTGGGCCTGCCGCCGCGGCTGATCACCCTGATCCAGGGCGAGGGGCTGCTCAACGACGCCACGGCCCTCACCATCCTGTCGGTCGCGGTCGCCGCCGCGCAGGGGGACGGGTTCTCCACCCCGGCCGCGGTCGGGCAGTTCGTCGTCGTCGCCGCCGGCGGCGTGGCGGTCGGGGTGTTCATCGCCCATGCGGTCCGGCCGCTGCGCAAGCTGCGCCGGGACCCGCTGTCGTCGAACGCGATCTCCCTGGCCACCCCGTTCGTGGCCTACCTGCTGGCCGAGAGCCTGCACGTGTCGGGGGTGCTGGCCGTCGTCGTCGCGGGGCTGATCATCGGGCACAACTTCCCGGTCTGGGCGACCGGCGCGACCCGGCTGCAGACCGACGCGGTCTGGCGGCTGGTCGACTTCCTGCTCGAGGGCGTCGTCTTCCTGCTCATCGGCCAGCAGCTGCCCGCGGTCATCCGCGGCCTGGACCAGTACACGACCGGCACGATCGTGACCGCGTCGCTGATCACCGTCGGGGTGGTGCTGCTGCTGCGGCCGCTGTGGCTGTGGCTCACCGAGCACCTGCCGCAGTCGCTGCACACCCGGCTGGGCGGCGAGGACCTGGCCGGGGAGGACGGCGACCCGCGGACCGCGCTGACGCGGCTGTCGGGCCGGGAGATCGTCGTCCTCAGCTGGGCCGGCACCCGCGGGGTGATCAGCCTCGCGGCGATCTTCACCCTGCCCCTGACCACGGACACCGGGGAGCCGTTCCCCGACCGCAACCTGCTGCTGTTCTGCGCCTTCCTCGCCGTGCTGGTCACGCTGGTCGGCCAGGGGCTGACCTTCGCCCCGCTGGCGCGCGCCCTGGACCTGCGGGCCGACGAGGCCGACCAGGCCCGGCTGCGCAACGAGGCGCGGGCGGCCTCGGTGGAGGCCGGCCTGCGGCGGCTCGACGAGCTGGCCGCCGAGCAGCACGACCACGTCGACGACGAGGCGATCGAGACCATCCGCGCGCAGCTGCAGGCCCGCCTCGACCGCTACCGGCGCCGGCTGGACGTGCTGCAGTCCGCGGAGGGCGGCGAGGTGCCGATGTCGCCGGAGTACGAGGCGGCGCTGCGGGTGCGCAAGGCCGTGCTCGGCGCCCAGCGCGAGGAGCTGCTGCACTGGCGGGACGTCGGCCGGCTGCCCGACGAGGGCCTGCGCCGGCTCGAGCGCGAGCTCGACCACGAGGAGGGCCGGCTGCCGGCCCGCCGGTGACAGCGGGCCGGGTGGTGCGCCGTTCGTGATCGCGCCTCCGGCCCCCTCCAGGGCGTTCCCGAGCGTGCGAGGAGACCCGGGAGGGGATCCTTCCTCTCAGGCGAACGGGCGCAGACCCTCGACCAGCGGCGTGCTGGGGCGGCCGGCCAGCTTGGCGAGGTCGCCGGAGGTGGCGCTCAGCGCGCCGGCGCGGATGCCGCCCTCCAGCCCGACCACGAACCCGGCGGTGCCCTCGTCGAGCCCGGCGGCCAGCAGGGCCGCGCGCTGCTCCTCCGGCGAGCGCCGCTCGTAGGCGACCTCGCGGCCCAGCAGCTCGCCGATCGCGGCGGCGAGCTCGTCGAAGCTCCAGGCCGTGTCGCCGGAGAGCTCGTAGACCGCGCCCTCGTGGCCGTCGGTGACCAGCGCGCCGGCGATGGCCGCGGCGTAGTCCGCGCGCGTGGCGCTGGCGACCCGGCCGTCGCCGACGCTGGCCGCCACGACGCCGGTCTCCCGCGCCTGCTGCAGCTGGGGCACGTAGTTCTCGGTGTACCAGCCGTTGCGCAGCAGGGTCGCCGGCAGGCCGCTCTCGCGGATCATCTGCTCGGTCGCCCGGTGGTCGGGCGCGAGCAGCAGCGGCGTGTCGTCGGCGCCCAGGATGCTGGTGTAGGCGATCCGGGCCACCCCGGCCCGCACCGCGGCGTCCACCACGGCCCGGTGCTGGGCGACCCGCGCCCCTGGCTGGCTGCCCGAGACCAGCAGGACGGTGTCGCCCGCGGAGAACGCGGCGTCCAGGGTGGCCGGGTCGTCGTAGTCCAGGCGCAGGGTGCGCACGCCGCGCTCGGCGAGGTCGGCGATCCGCTCCAGCGCCCGCCCACCGGCGACGACGTCCCCGGGGGCGACGCCCCGGGCGAGCAGCTCCTCCACGACGAGCCGGCCGAGCTGGCCGGTGGCTCCGGTGACGACGATCGACATGCGGGGTCCTCCGATACGGGCGGGATGGCGAGGGAACGCCATTGCACGTCGGCGAACCCGGCGGGCGGCAGCCCTGTTCCCGCCGGGCGGGAGATCACCCGACCGGCAGGCCCGCGAGGCCCGCGGCCAGGCCCAGCACGGCGCAGACGCCGAGCGTGCGCAGCACCGACCACTTGACGCGGAACAGCAGCACCGCGGCCACCAGGGCGATGGCCAGGGGCACCGGCCGCAGCGTGCTCGGCTCGGGCAGCTCCAGGTGCAGCGGCCCGCGGTCGACCCCCACGGTCTCCGAGAACAGCGTGTGGACGGCGAAGTAGACGCCGAGGTTGGCGATCACGCCGACGACCGCGGCGGTGATGCCGGCCAGCGCGGCCGACAGCGACCGGTTGCCGCGCAGCCGCTCCATGTACGGGGCGCCCAGGAGCACGAACAGGAAGCTGGGCACGAACGTCACCCAGGTGACCAGCAGCGAGGCCAGCACGGCGGCCACCCAGGGGTCCAGGTCGCCGGGTGCGCGGTAGGCGCCGAGGAACGCCACGAACTGCACGACCATGATCAGCGGGCCCGGCGTCGTCTCGGCCAGCGCCAGCCCGCGCACCATCTCCCGCGGCCCGAGCCAGCCGTAGACGGCCACGGCCTGCTGGGCGACGTAGGCCAGCACGGCGTAGGCGCCGCCGAAGGTGACCACCGCGGCGCCGGAGAAGAACAGCCCCTGCTGGGTGAAGACGCTGTGCGTCCCGGTGAGCACCGCGGCCGCCGCGACCGGGACACCCCACACGAGCAGCCCGGCGAGCAGCACCGTGAGGGTGCGCCGGGTGGTGGGGGTCTCGTGGTGCAGCACGTCGTCGGAGATCACCGGCGTCGGGCCGGCGTCCGGGCCCTCGGCCGGTTTCTTCTGCGGCAGCGCGGACGGCCGCCAGCGGCCCAGCCCCCAGCCGGCGAGCCCGGCGACCGCGACCACGACCGGGAACGGCACGCCGAACAGGGAGAGGGCCAGGAACGCCGCCACGGCGATGACCACCAGGGCACGGCTGTCCAGGGCCCGCTTCGCCACCCGCACCACTGCCTGCGCCACGATCGCCAGCACCGCGGCCGCGAGCCCGACGAAGACGGCGGTGACCGCGGTGGCGGTGCCGAAGGCGACGTAGACGGCCGAGAGCGCCAGGAGCGCGACGACGCCCGGCAGGACGAACAGCCCGCCGGCGACCAGGCCGCCGCGGGTGCCGTGCAGCAGCCACCCGACGTAGGTGGCCAGCTGCTGCGCCTCCGGGCCGGGCAGCAGCGTGCAGTAGTTCAGCGCGTGCAGGAACCGCTTCTGGCCGATCCAGCGCTTCTCGTCGACCAGGGTGCGCTGCATGACCGCGATCTGGCCGGCCGGGCCGCCGAAGGTCTGGAGGGAGATCAGGAACCAGGCACGCACGGCGGTCCGGAACGGCACCACGCTCTGCGCGTGCGGCCGCGTCGGCGCCGGGGTCACGGGCGCCGACGTGGCCACGTCGGCGGGCTCCGGGACGGTGGGCGGTTCGGTGCGCGGCCGGGGCCGTGCCTCGCGGGTCATGGACGTCCTCGTCTCGTGTGCGGGCGGGGGCGGCTCAGCGCGGAGGAGGACCGCATCGGCCGGGCTGGTCGGGGGCGGCGTCGGGGTCCTCGGGCAGCAGCAGCCCCAGACACAGCAGGAGCAGACCCGTGCCGGCGGTGTAGGCGGCGAAGACCAGGCCGGGGTCGAGCCCGACGGCCGCGGCCAGGCCGAGGCCGAGCAGGACACCGCCGACGACCTGGACGTACGCGCGCGCCCGGCTGTGGTGGACGTACACGGTGACCGAGAAGCCGTGGTCGGCGGTGCTGCGCATCAGGTCCTCCGACGGAAGGTCAGGCCGGCTCGCGGCCGAGCAGCAGGCGGCGGCGGTGGTACTCGTACAGCCCGTCGAACAGCGGACCGGCGACGGCGAGGGTCTGCTCGTCGGTGCCGGTCATCGACAGGCCGCGCAGGAGGACGTCGAGACCCGGCGCCTCGGGCGCGTCGAACCGCCCGTCGTCGAGGTCGGCCTCGTGCACCGCCTCGGCGACCCGCCACAGCACCGGGTCGGTGAGCTCGTGGCGGCGCAGGATGGTCTCGAACGAGCAGTCGCCGCCGTGGTGGCCGAGCTCGACCCCGCGCATGTCGAACGGGGTGGCGTCGGCGGGCACCTCGGCCGGGTCGGAGACGAAGACGAACACCGCCTCCGGGTCCAGGAAGCGGCGGATCAGCCAGGCGCAGGCGGCGCGGTCGATGTGCACCCCGGCCCGGGTCGCCCACCTCACGGCGCCACCGCCACGTCGCCGGCCGCGGTGAGGGTCTGCAACGCGGCGGTCGCCTCGTCGCGCTCGGGCGGCGGGAAGAAGTCGCGCCGCCCGATCGCGCGGAACTCGGTGCGCAGCCGGCGCAGGGCCCGGGCGCGCTCTGCGGGATCGGCGTCGGCGGCCGCCCGGCACTCCGCCGCCAGCGCCCGGTACTCCTCCGCCCGTGCCGCGGCCATCCGCGCGGCGAGGGCCCGCTCCTGGGCGGCACTGCCCGGCCGCGCCACCCACAGCCCCGCCGTCCCGCCGGCCTCGAGGACGTCGTCGGCGAGCCACTCCAGCTGCTCACGGGTGCGGGCGTCGGCGGGCAGGGCGACCAGGCCGTCGGACAGCTGGGCCACGCCGAGCCGCCGCAGCCGGCGCCACAGCGTCGTCCGGGGACCGGAGGGCTCACGCGGCAGCCGGTAGGACAGCAGCACCCACTCACCGGCCGGCGACGTCGGACGCTGCACACGGCGATGCAACCACGGTTGCAACGCCGTGTCGAGGGGGAGCGTCAGGCGGCCCCGGCGGCGAGGACGGGGACGACGGGCTCCTGCCCCGCGCCGGTGAGCGTGTGCCAGAGGTCGCGGGCGAGGGCGTCGTTCTGCCGGAAGAACGGCGCGTTGGTGCGCGGGCGGGCGAAGGCCGCGACCTGGGCGCCGGCGGTCCAGAAGCCGGCCGCCCGGATCGTCGGGTGCGGCTCCCCGGATGCCGTGACCACCCGCAGGTCGGCGTCGACGTCCAGCCGCCCGGTGCCGCGGACGCCGGCCGCGGCACCGGGGTCGGCGAGCACCCGCTCGCGGGCCTCACCGCGGCCCAGCAGGCCGGTGACGACGGGGTCCGGCGTGGCGGTGACGTCCGGCGACGGCACCCGCGCCTCGACCAGGGCGCGGGCCTCGACCACCCCGGGGCAGCTGGTGGAGTGCGCGCGGAAGACCCCGGCGTCCTCGTCCAGCACCACCTCGACGCCGGCGCCGAGGAAGTGCAGCACGCCGGCCTCCGACAGGGCGAGCAGCTCCTCCAGCCGCGGGCCGGGAGGCCCGCTGGCGAGGTAGCTGAACAGGTTCATCCACCAGCCGGCGAGGTCCTCGGACTCCGCCCGCGGCGTCAGCCGCCGCGCCGCCGCCAGCGCGGCGATGGTGCCGTGGCACTGCAGCAGGGCGGTGAAGACGGCGGCGTCGGTGCTGAACCGCGGGTCGGCGGCACGGTCGAGATCGGCGCGCACGTGCCGGCGCACCGCGTCCTGCAGCGCCTCCGGCTCGGCGAACCACCGGCCGGCGAGCGGGCGGTCCAGCGCGGCCAGGTCGAACCGGTCGACCAGGTCGGGCACGGCGCGGGCCACCAGCGCCCGCTCGGCGCGCGGGGTGGCCGCCGCGACGTACGCCTCGGCGAACTCCTCCCACGGCATGGCGGTGCGCTCGGGGAAGGCCCGGAACAGCTCGGTGTAGTGCGCCCAGGCGAGGTCCCGCTCGATCAGCGGCGCGAGGTCGGCCCGCAGATCCAGCCGCCGGGACGGGCCGAACGCCTCGTCGACGGCGGCGAGGGTGAAGAACCGCAGCGGCACCGGCGGGCCGGCCCACGTGTACCCGAGCTTGGACCGGTAGGGGACGCCGCGCCGCGAGCCCACGTGCAGCACCGGCTCCCGCCCGGAGGGGTGGTAGCGCAGCCGGCCGTCGTCGTCCCGGGTGAACCGTCCCCCGCGGCCGCTGGTGAGCAGCACCGCGAGGTCGACGAAGGCCAGGCCCGCCCCGCGGACCAGGACGTCCTCCCCGGGCGCCAGCGCGGACAGGTCCAGGTCGGCGGTGTAGCCCGTGGGCACGTAGGTGAGGCCGTGCCGCTCGGCGCGCTCCGTCGTCGACCGCTCCGCCGCCGTGGGCCGCGCGTCGAGGTGCCCCTGGGCCAGCACGACGGCGTCGGCGGCCAGCTCGGCGCCGTCGGCCAGCCGCACCCGGGTGCCCGCGGGGGTGTCGGCCACGTCGAGCACACGGGTGGCGTGCAGGTGGACGTCGACCCAGGGCGCGGCAGCGGCGACCACCGTGTCGAGCACCCAGCCGAGGTAGGCGTTGACCAGCGGCCGGGAGGGGAAGGACGACGGGGTGAGCCCGCGGGCCTCGCGGCCGACCGGGTCGTCGGCCGGGCGGTGCCGGGCGACGTCGCACACCCACTGCCACAGCGTGGCGCCCTCCTCCACCGGGCCGTCGACCACGACCGAGGGGTCGGGGAGGACGGTGACGTCGCCGACGAGCGAGTTCGCCCACAGCAGGGCGGGCTGCGCGGCGCGCCAGACGCGACCCCCGCCGGGCGGGAACGGGTCGACGAGGTGGACGTGCAGGCGCCGGCCGGCGGAGAGCTCGGGGGCGGAGGCGACGAGGCGTTCGAGGACGCCGATCGCGGTGGGGCCGGCGCCGACGACGACCAGGGTCGGGGCGCGGAGGGGGTCGGGGCGGGACATGCGGGGGCGCTCCAGTGCCGGGAGGACGAGGGACGGGCGGGTCAGTCCTCCGGACACAGGGCGCTGCTGGTGCGGAGCAGGTCGACGTGCCGACGCTGTGCGAGCTCCGATCGGGTCACGCCCCCTCCTCCTCCTGGCCGGTGCGGTGTCTCACCAATGTCTACCAAACCGATCGGGATTGACGGATATGACATCCGGTGCCTATCGTCCCGGCCAGGTCCTGAGTGCCAGCACACAAGCCCCGGCTCGCTGGCCGGCAACCCTCCGCTGCGACGGGGTGCCCCGGGTGACGACCTGGCCGACGCATCCCGCGTCGGCAAGTCCGCAGCCCTCCCGGGCTCTGAACGAGGAGCACGCCCCCGTGAGCACCGCCGGCACGCCGAGCGTGCGCGACCTCTCGACCGACCTCGTCGGCCGACCGACGGTCGACCTCCTGCGTACCGACAGCGCGCTCTGTCGCTGACGCATTCCCCCTCCTGACCGGTTCCCCGGTCCCGCGGCCCCGCCCGCTCCTGCCCACCGCCTTCCCGCGGTGCCGGCGGCGTGCCCGCGCACCCCCACCCGCTCGTCCCCTGGGAGCACCCCGCATGTCCCGCACCCCCCTGCCCAGGCGCCTCCGGCCGGACACGGAGGTGACCGCGTGACCACCTCCACCGGCCTGCACGTGGTCCGCGTCCACCCGCACGACCCGCTCGCCGCGCCGCTGTTCGCCGAGCTCACCGTCGAGTACGACACCCGCTACGGCGACCTCTTCGGCGGCGCGGCCGCGGAGATGGCCCGCTTCCCCGCCGAGCAGTTCCTCCCCCCGGACGGCGAGCTCATCCTGGTGCTCGAGGACGGCGTCGCGGTCGCAGGCGGCGCCTACCGCCGGCACGCCGACCCCGGCACCGCCGAGGTCAAGCGGATGTGGACCGCCGCGGCCCACCGGCGCCGCGGCCTGGCCCGGCGGGTGCTCGCCGAGCTCGAGGCGCGCGCCGCCGCCCGCGGCTACACCCGCATGTACCTGACGACCGGCCCGCGCCAGCCCGAGGCCAAGGCCCTCTACCTGGCCGCCGGCTGGACCCCGCTGTTCGACCCGGCCGTCCCGCGCCCCACCGACCTGGCCACCCTCCGCACCCTGCCGCCCGGCGAGCTCGGCTACGCCTTCGACAAGCCCCTGGGAGACCCCGAATGACCGCCGTCGTCCCCCGCCCTGCCGCGGACACCGCCGCACCACCGCCGACCGGCACGCCCTACGACCAGCTCAGGGTGGTGCCCGCCCGGCACCCCGGCCGCTGGGTGGCCACCGCCGTCGTCGCCGTCCTGCTGGCGATGGTGGTCAACTCGCTGGTCACCAACCCGCGGTGGGAGTGGGACGTCGTCGCCGCGTACGTCACCGAGGAGTCGATCGTCCGCGGCGTCTGGACGACGATCCAGCTGACGCTGATCACCGCGGTCCTGGGCTTCGCGCTCGGCACGGTGCTGGCGCTCATGCGGCTGTCCCGCTCGCCGCTGCTGCAGGCGGTCAGCTGGGGCTACACCTGGGTGTTCCGCTCGGTGCCGCTGATCCTGCAACTGCTGCTCTGGTACAACCTCGCCTACCTGTACCAGACACTGGACCTCGGCATCCCGTTCGGCCCGTCCTTCGCCAGCGTCGAGACCCTCTCGCTGATCGACAAGTTCGGCGCCGCCGTCCTCGGCCTGGGCCTGCACCAGGCCGCCTACTCCGCCGAGATCGTCCGCGCCGGCATCCTGTCGGTCGACCAGGGCCAGCTGGAGGCGGCCGCCTCCCTCGGCATCCCGCGCCGCCGGCAGACCACCCGCATCGTGCTGCCGCAGGCCATGCGCTCGATCGTGCCGACGGCGGTCAACGAGGTCATCGGCCTGTTCAAGGGCACCTCGATCGTCTACGTGCTGGCGCTCGGCGAGCTCTTCTACACCGTCAGCGTGATCTACGGCCGCACCCAGCGGGTGCTCCCGATGCTCATCGTGGCCGCCGTCTGGTACGTCGTCCTGACCACGGTGGTCACCGTCGTCCAGTACCACGTCGAGCGGTACTACGCCCGGGGCGCGGTCCGCACGCTGCCGCCGACACCGCTGCAGCGGCTGCGCGCCAACCTCACCGCCGGTCTCGCCCGCGTCTCCTCCACCCGCGAGGTGTCCCGGTGACCGCCGCGGCCGTCCGGCCCGGCCGGGTCGAGGTGCACGGGGTGCACAAGTCCTTCGGCACGCTGGAGGTCCTGCACGGCGTGGACCTGGTCGTCGAGCCCGGCAGCGTCACCGTGGTGCTGGGCCCGTCGGGCTCCGGCAAGTCGACGCTGCTGCGCAGCATCAACCACCTGGAGAAGGTCGACCGCGGCTTCGTCGCCCTCGACGGCGAGCTCGTCGGCTACCGACGGCGGGCCCACCGGGACGGCGAGCGGCTGCACGAGCTCCAGGAGAAGGACCTGCTGCGCCAGCGCACGCGGTTCGGCTTCGTCTTCCAGGGCTTCAACCTCTTCCCGCACCTCACCGCGCTGGACAACGTGGTCGAGGCGCCGGTGTCCGCGCAGGGCCGCCGCCGGAGTGAGGTGGAGGCCGAGGCCCGCGAGCTGCTGGCGCGGGTGGGCCTGGCCGACAAGGCCGACGTCTACCCCCGGCAGCTGTCCGGCGGCCAGCAGCAGCGCGTGGCGATCGCCCGCGCGCTGGCGATGCGGCCGGCCGTCCTGCTGTTCGACGAGCCCACGTCGGCGCTGGACCCGGAGCTGGTCGGCGAGGTGCTCGGCGTCATCGAGGACCTCGCCCGCACCGGGACGACGATGATCGTGGTCACCCACGAGATCGGCTTCGCCCGCGAGGCCGCCGACCAGGTGGTCTTCATGGACGCCGGCCGCATCGTCGAGACCGGCCCGCCCGAGCGCGTCCTCGACGACCCGCAGCACGAACGGACCCGCGCCTTCCTCGCCAAGGTCCTCTGACCCCACCCGAACCGCAATCCAATCCAAGCCCCACGCCTCCACGGCCCCCTGTAGGGGCCCGCCGCGAGCCCGCGAGCGGTGGGGGGCAGGGGGTCCTTCGAGCCTGCCCGAGGAGAACCATCGTGACCCCCCGTACCCGACGAGCCCGCCTCGTCCCCGTCCTGGCCGCCGTGTCCCTGCTGGCGCTGGGGGCGTGCAGCAGCTCTGCGGAGATCGAGGAGCAGGCCCGCGCCGACGAGGGTGGCGAGCGCACCGCCCTCACCGTCGACACCAGCCCGGAGCAGGACCGCATCCACACCACCCCCGACGAGGAGGCCATCGCGCTGCTGCCCGAGGGGGCCTTCCCGGACGGCGTGCTCCGGGTCTCGGTGACCCAGGGCGCGGTGCCGCTGGCCTTCTTCGCCGACGACAACCAGACCGTGATCGGCAGCGAGACCGACATCGCCACCCTGGTCGCCGACGCGCTCGACCTGGAGCTGGAGCTGGTCGTCAACGACTGGTCCAACTGGCCGCTGGCCACCCGGTCCGGCGAGGTCGACGCCACCATCTCCAACGTCACCGTGACCGAGGAGCGCAAGCAGCTGTTCGACTTCTCCTCCTACCGCGTCGACCAGCTCGGCTGGCTGGTGGAGGCCGACAGCGACCTGCAGATCGACGAGGCCGCCGACATCGCCGGGCTCACCGTCGGCGTGGGCTCCGGCACCAACCAGGAGCAGATCCTGCTCGCCTGGGACCAGCAGAACACCGACGCCGGCCTGGAGCCGGTGACCGTCGACTACTACGAGTCCTACAACGACGCCGTCCTGGCCCTGCAGTCCGGCCGGCTGGACTCCTACGTCGGCCCCAACGCCATCGCCGCCTACAGCGCCGCGGTCTCCCCGGACGACGTCGCGGTCGCCGGCACCGTGAACGGCGGCTGGCCCGACACCGCGAACATCGCCGTCGCCACCGCCAAGGGCAACGGCCTGGCCGAGGCGTTCACCGCCGCGCTGAACTCCGCCATCGAGGACGGCAGCTACCAGGAGGTCCTGGACCGCTGGGGCCTGGGCGCCGAGGCGGTCGACCGCGCCGAGACCAACCCGCCCGGCCTGGGCGCCTGAACCCCGCGAGGAGATCCCCGATGACCCGTACCCGCACCCGTCGCAGCCGTCCCGCCGCGCTGCCCGTGGCCACCGCCCTGACCCTGTCCACCGTCGTGTTCCTGTCGGCCTGCACCAGCTCCGCGGAGATCGAGGCCGACCAGCGCGCCGACACCGCCGCGGCCGCCGCCGAGGCCGACGAGACCACCTCGGTCCTGGAGGTGGACACCAGCCCCGAGCAGGCCGGCCGGGTCCACACCGACGAGGACCCCGGCACCGCCGCGCTCGTGCCCGCCGACATCGCCGAGGACGGGAAGCTGACCGTCGGCGTCGTCGGCACCGGCGAGCCGCCGCTGGGCTTCCTCGCCGACGACAACAGCACCGTCGTCGGCAGCGAGGTCGACATCGCCTCGCTGGTCGCCGAGTCCCTCGGCCTCGAGCTCGAGGTGGTGAACGTGGCCTGGGAGCAGTGGCCGCTCGGCGTGCAGAGCGGTGACCTCGAGGCGGTGTTCAGCAACGTCGGCGTCAACAACGAGCGGCTGCAGCTGTTCGACTTCGCCACGTACCGCCAGGGCGTCATGGCGTTCACCGCGAGGCCCGGCAGCGGGCTGTCGATCGCCGGCGCCGAGGACATCGCCGGCCTCACGATCGCGGTGGGCTCCGGCACCAACCAGGAGCGGATCCTGCTGGACTGGAACGCGCAGAACGAGGCCGCCGGGCTCGAGCCCGCGCAGCTGGAGTACCACGCCAACGCCGCCGACGCCCTGCTGGCGCTGCAGTCGGGCCGGATCGACACCTACCTCGGTCCGAACCCCAACGCCGTCTACCAGCAGTCGGTCGGGGACGTCGAGATCGTCGGCACGGTCAACGCCGGGTGGCCCGACACCACCTACGTCGCGGCCACCACGCTCAAGGACAACGGCCTGGTGGACGCCGTCGAGGCGGCGCTGCAGCACGTGTTCGAGGACGGCACCTACGCCCGGACCCTCGAGCGCTGGGGCCTGTCCGACGAGGCCGTCGACGAGCCGGTGGTCAACCCCGCCGTCGGCTCCTGAGCCCACCGGTGCCGGCCGGGCGGCGTCAGTCGCCCGGCCGGCACCGGTCCAGGAACCGCAGGATCGCGTCGTTGACCGCTTCCGGCCGGTCCTCGTGCACCAGGTGCGACGCGCCCGGCACCGTCAGCTGCTCCGCGCGGGGCAGCAGCGTCGCCAGCCACCGGCTGAGCCCCCGCACGACGGCCGGGCTCCGGGCGCCGGTGAGCAGCAGCGTGGGCACCTCCAGCCTGCGGAGAGCCGGCTCGGGCAGCGGCGGGAAGCCCGCCCGCAGGTTCCCCGCCAGGGTCGTCGCGTTCTCCCGCATCTGCTGCCGGCGGTCCGCCGTCAGGCTCCGGAACGCCTCCCGGCCCAGGACGCCGCGGGCGAAGGTCTGCCACGCCCGTTCGTCGTCCCCCCGCCGCTGGGCCCACGCCATCGGGGCGAAGGTGCGCAGGCCGAACCCCAGGACGCCCAGCGTGGTGCCCGGGTGCCGGACCACGTTGCGAGCGAGCACCCCCGGGTGCGGACGCCGGCCCGGGCCCAGCACCAGTGACAGCAGCGGCGGCTCCTCGAGGACGAGGCTGCGGACGGCGTCCGGGTGCGCGATCGCGGTGAGCAGGCAGATGAACGCGCCCCACGAGTTCCCGACCAGGTGCGCCGGCGCCGCGTCCAGCTCCCGGAGGACGGCGACCAGGTCGTCGACGTGGACGGCCATCGGGTCGGCCGCGCCCGGCGGGACGTCGGCGTTGGGGCGGGCGAACCGGCGGCTGTAGGCGATCACCCGGTACCGGGCGGCGACCGGTTGCAGCTGCGGGGTCCAGGTCCGCAGGTCGCTGATGCCGCCGTGCACGAGGACGACCGGCTCACCCGATCCGAGCTCCCGGTAGGCCAGCGGCACGCCGCCGACCAGGAGGCGGGCGACCCCCGCGAAGCCCGAGCCGTCGCCCGCCATCCCGCGCTCCCTCGTCCCGGCCGCGCGCGACACCCTCCTCCCCAGCGGTGGGGAGGCGCAACGGCCGTGCCGCGGTGGGCGCGGTGCGCTCAGCGCACCGCGGGCAGCCCGAGGTGGTCGCGGAGCGTCGTCCCCTCGTAGTCGGTGCGGAAGACGCCGCGCTCCTGCAGCAGCGGGACGACGCGGTCGACGAACGGGTCCAGCCCGCCCGGGGTGATGTGCGGGACGAGGATGTAGCCGTCGGCGGCGTCGGACTGCACGAGGTCGTCGATGGTGGCCGCGACCGTGGCCGGGCTGCCGACGAAGGTCTGCCGGCTCTGCACCTCGATCATCAGCTCGCGGATCGAGTAGCCCTTCTCCGCGGCGAGCTGCCGCCACTGCCGGGCGGTGGCCAGCGGGTCGCGGTACATGCGCACCTGCGCCCGGCCCTTCGCCACGTGCTCCTCCCCCACCACCGGGTCGACGTCGGGCAGCGGGCCGTCCGGGTCGAGGTCGGACAGGTCCCGGTTCCACACCTGCTCGAGGAACCGCAGCGCCGTCTGGCCGGACACCTGCTGGCGCCGCACCTCGTGCGCCAGCTCCGCGGCCTCGGCGTCGGTGTCGCCGATGACGAAGGTGGCCGCCGGGAGGATCAGCAACGAGTCCCGCGACCGGCCGTGGCGCTCCAGGCGGCCCTTGACGTCGGAGTAGAACGCCTGCGCGGCCTCCTTGGTGCTGTGCCGGCTGAAGATCGCGTCCGCGCTGGCCGCGGCGAACTCCCGGCCCTCCTCGGAGTCCCCGGCCTGGAAGACCACCGGGTGCCCCTGCGGGCTGCGGGGCACGTCGAACCGGCCGGAGATGTCGAAGTGCGCGTCGCGGTGCGCGAACCGGCCGGCCTGCGGGTCTCGGAGGAAGACCCCGCTCTCCTTGTCCGCGGCGATCTCGTCCCCGCGCCACGAGCCGGTCAGCTCCAGCACGGTCTCCAGGAACGTGCGGGCCCGCTCGTAGCGCTGGTCCTGCGGGAGGAAGCCGCCGCGCCGGAAGTTCTCGCCGGTGAAGGCGTCCCACGACGTGACCACGTTCCACGCCGCCCGCCCGCCGGAGAGGTGGTCGAGCGTGGCGAACTGGCGGGCCACCTCGTAGGGCTCGTTGAACGTCGAGTTGATCGTGCCGGTCAGGCCGAGGCGGTCGGTGACGGCGGCCAGCGCGGCCAGCACGGTGAAGGTGTCGGGCCGGCCGACGACGTCGAGGTCGTAGATCTGGCCGTTCTGCTCGCGCAGCCGCAGCCCCTCGGCGAGGAACAGGAAGTCCAACTTCCCCCGCTCGGCGGCCTGGGCGAACCGGGCGAAGGACGAGAACTCGATGTGGCTGCCGGCGGCCGGGTCGCTCCAGACGGTGGTGTTGTTGACCCCGGGGAAGTGCGCCGCCAGGTGGATCTGCTTGGTCACGGTGCTCCTTCAGACGGCGGCGTAGCGGTTGGCGGGGCGGGGCAGGCCGAGGTGCCCGCGCAGCGTCGTCGCCGCGTAGGCGGTGCGGAACCGGCCCCGGCGCTGCAGCTCGGGCACCAGCCCGCGGGTCACCTGCACGAGGTCGTGCGGCAGCGTCGCCGGGCGCAGCCGGAAGCCGGTGAGCCCGGCGGCGTGCCACTCCTCCAGCAGGTCGGCGAGCTGGGCGGGCGACCCGGCGAAGACCCTCGCGTCGCTGACGTACTCGCTGCCCGCGGTCGCGTCCAGCCGCCGGCGCCGGGCGGCGGCCGCGGCCGGGGCGTCGTCGAGGAACACCACGAGGTCGCCGAAGACGTGCACCGTCTCCTCCGACCGCCCCGCCGCGTCCTGGGCGCGCCGGATCTCCGCCACGATCGCGGTGGCGTCGGCCGCGTCCCGCGGCGTCACGAACCCGACGTCGGCGCTGCGCCCGACCAGCTCGAACGGGATCGCCTGGTGGGCCAGCGCGGTCACGACGGGCTGCCCCTGCGGAGGCCGGGGCGTGATCGACGGGCCGCGCACGGCGAACCAGCGGCCGGCGAAGTCGACGGGGTGCAGCTTGGCGCGGTCGACGAAGCGGCCGGTCGCGGCGTCGCGGATCTCGGCGTCGTCCTCCCAGCTGTCCCAGAGCCGGCGGACGACCTCCACCCAGTCCGCGGCCTCGTCGAACAGCTCCCGCAGGGCGGCCTGCACCGCCGGGTCGGCGGGGTCGACGCTGCCCAGCGCGGGGAGGGTGCGCCGGCCGAAGTGCGCCGCCTCGGCGGGGTTGCTGCCCACCTTGACCCGGACGCCGGCGCGGCCGGTGCTCACGTAGTCCAGGGTGGCGATCGCCTTCGACAGGTGGAAGGGCTCGGTGTGCGTGACCACCGCGGTCGGGACCAGCCCGATGCCCTCGGTCACCGGCGCGACGCGGGCGGCCACCTGCACGGCGTCCAGCCGGCCGCGGACCTGGTCGGTCCGGTCGTCGGGGCCGTACCGGTCGGTCGACTGCAGCGACAGGCCGTCCTCGAGGGTGACGAGGTCCAGCAGGCCCCGCTGGGCCTCCTGCACCAGGTCGACCCAGTAGCCGGGGGTGAGCAGCTCGGCCGGCCGGGCGTCCGGCTCGCGCCAGGCGGCGGGGTGCCAGCCGGCGCCGTCCAGGGCGACGGCCAGGTGCATGGCGCTCATGCCCGGCGCTCGAGCGGGATCTGCTCGCCGGCCTCGACCGCGATCGGCAGCCGGTTCTCCGCCGGGGGCAGCGGGCAGGTCGCGAAGTCGGTGTAGGCGCAGGGCAGGTTCACCGCCCGGTTGAAGTCGAGCACCACCCGCCCGTCGGCGTCGGGCGCCGGCAGCGCCAGCGACCGGTTGGCGGCGTACGTGGTGACGCCGGAGGTCTCGTCGGTGAAGAGCACGAACAGGCTGCCGGGCGCGGCGCCGTTGAACGCGGTCAGGCGCAGGGGGCGGCCGGCGAGCTCGAACTCGACCGCGCCGGGGGCGTCGTAGACGTGCTCGAGGCCCGCGACGGCCGCACCGACGGTCGTCGGCCGGGGCTCGTCGAACGGCACGTAGCGGCCCTCGGCGACCCACCGCGGGTCCGGCTCGAACGTGGGCGTGCCGGTGTACCGGACCCGCAGCGGGTGGTCGGGGTGCCGGGGCCGGACGACGTCGTGCCCGCCCCGCCGGGCCACCTCGACCACCGCGTCGCCGGCGGTCGCGGTGACCCCGCCGCGCTCCGGGAGGACGCCGAACCCGTGCTCGCCGTGCAGCGGCACGCCGTCCACGGCCAGCTCCTCCCCCTCGTCCAGGGTCACCACGACCCCGCGGGGGCCGGTCGACCACGCGCCCGGGGCGCCCGGGACCCGCTGCGGCTCGGCGGTCAGCCAGTGCAGGCCGGTGACGGCGAGGAATCCGTGCGGGTCGGCGCGGAGGGTCTCGTGCCGGCGGTGCCAGTCGGCCCAGTCGCGGGCGAACGTGTCGGAGGGGGGAGCGACGGTGGTCATGGTTCTCCTGGTCGGGCGGGGTCGGACGGGGCGGGTCCGGGGCGGCCGCCGGCGAGCGGCGCCGCCCCGGGGGTACCCGCCTCAGAGCACTTCGCTGAGCCTCCCGGTGGCGACGTCGAACACGAAGCCGCGGACGCTGTCCTTCACCGGGACGAACGGGCTGTCGAGGATCCGCTGCCGCTGCGCGCGGACGTCGTCCTCCAGCTCGGGAAAGGCCTCGGAGTGCCAGTGCGGGCGGATGCCGCAGTCCTGCTCGACCGAGGTGCGGAAGTCCTCGTCGGTGAAGGTCAGCATCCCGCAGTCGGTGTGGTGGACCAGCACGATCTCCCGCGTGCCGAGCAGCCGCTGGCTGATCGCCAGCGAGCGGATCTCGTCGTCGGTGACGACACCGCCGGCGTTGCGGATGACGTGCGCCTCGCCCTCGGCCAGCCCGAGCGCGCGGTACACGTCGAGGCGGGCGTCCATGCAGGCCACCACGGCGACCGACCGCGACGGCGGCAGCGGGAGCGGGCCGGAGAAGCCCTCGGCGTAGCGGGCGTTGGCGGCGAGCAGCTCGTCGGTGACGGACATCGGTCTCTCCTCTACCGGGGGATGGGTGCGGTTCCGGACGACCGGGAGCGGAAGTCCCCCCGGCCGGTGTCGCCCTTCCAGTCGGCGAAGGACTCGCCGGTCAGCTCCTCGAGCAGCGCGATGTCCTCCAGCAGCGGCCCGAGCACCTCGCGCCGGACCTCGACCGGCATCTCCGGGCGCGGCGCCCTCCCGGCGTGCAGCGCGGCGACCAGCGGCCGGCTCGCCTGCCGCCAGACCTGCGGCGGCGCGTAGGCGCCCAGTGCCGCCCCGGCGCGGACGGCGCGGGCGAGCGCCCGGTACCGCGGGGTGTCGGCGACGTACGGCTTGACGTTCTCGGGGGCCACCGTGTGGGCGACCCCCGGCTCGACGCCGAGGAACGTGCTGACCCGGTCCAGCGTCTCGCGCGGGGTGTCGACCAGCTGCCGGTACCGCAGCAGGAACACCTGCTCCCGCGGCAGGAGCCGGTACAGGTCGCGCAACTGCTCGCCGTACCGGCCCAGGCCCCGGTAGTGCCAGAACGGGGCGTAGCCCTCGGCGATGCGCTGCTGCTCCAGCCGGACGGCGGTGAGGAAGTCGGCGACCGGCTCCAGCCCGTCGGCCCGCAGGTGCACCCAGTTCGACCACGCCCGGTCCACCGGGTCGCGCACGACCACGACCACCTTGACGGCGGGGACGTCGGCGACGAGCCGTTCCTGGGCCTGGCGGTCGTACAGGTAGAACGGCGTGCTCTCGCCGCGGACGGCGTCGTCGGGAGCGGCGTCGAACAGCGCGAGGTACTCCTCCCGACGCCAGATCCACTCCCGGGCGCTGTGCGCGTCGCCGGGGCCGCGCTGCCCGCTGCGCGGCGGCGGCCGGCCGTCGGTCAGGTGGTACTTCGGCTCCTTGACCGGCGCCAGGTACAGCCCCGGGTGCGTGGCCAGGGCGGCGTGCAGCGCCGTCGTCCCGGCCTTGGGGGCCCCGGCGATGACGAACTGCGGCAGTCGGCCGCTCATGCGGACTCCTTCCTCGAGCGGTGTGCACACTGAGCGGCGTCCCCCTCGCCCGAGACCGGAGCCGCCGCGTGCCCGACAACGCCGTCCCCCTCCCCGACCCGCACCGGTTCTGGGCCGACGCCGAGGTGGTGCTGGCCCCGGAGGACCCCCGCCCCGGCTCGTGGGCCGGCGGTCCGTCGGCCCAGCTGGTCGACGGGACGTGGTGGCTGGCCTACCGGCTGCGGCGGCCGGTGGGCGAGGGCCGTGGTTTCGCCAACGTCGTCGCCCGCTCGGACGACGGGGTGCGGTTCACCCCGGTCGTGGGCGTGGGCAAGGACGCGTTCGGGGCCGAGTCGCTGGAGCGTCCGGCGCTGGTGCACACGCCCGAGGGCCGCTGGCGGCTCTACGTCAGCTGCGCGACGCCGGGGACCAAGCACTGGCGGGTCGACCTGCTGGAGGCCGGCACCGTCGAGGAGCTGGCGACGGCGACCCCGCGCACCGTGCTGCCGGGCAGCGACGCCGAGGCCGTGAAGGACCCGGTCCTGCGGCACGACGGACGCCGGTGGCACCTGTGGGCCAGCGTCCACCCGCTCGACGATCCGGACGCCACCGACCGCATGACCACCGAGCACGCCACCAGCGACGACGGCGTCGACTGGAGCTGGCAGGGCACCGCCCTGGCCGGCACGCCGGGCAGCTGGGACGCCCGCGGGGTGCGGTTCGCCGCCGTCGTGCTGGACGGCGACCGCAGCTGGGCGCTGTACGACGGCCGCGCCACCGCGGCGGAGAACTGGGAGGAGCGCACCGGCCTCGCGCACGCCGACGGCGACGGGCGGTTCCGCGCCGCCCCCGGCGGGCCGCTGCTGCAGAGCCCGCACGCCCCGGGCGGCCTGCGCTACGCCGACGCGGTGGCCCTGCCCGGCGGCGGCGCCCGCTGGTTCTACGAGGCCAACCGCGCCGACGGCGCCCACGAGCTGCGCACCGTCGTCCTGCCCGGCTGAGCCGGTCACCGCGCCGCCCCGCCGCAGCCTGCGCCCCGGGCGACGGCGCGCAGGTCGGCGCCGGCCAGCCCGGCCAGGGGCCGCGGGTCCTCGGCCGGCTGCCACCGGCCCTCGCGTACCGCGTAGCGCACCGCCGGCCCGCGGCCCAGGAAGGCGGCGAGGCCGGCGAGCAGCCGGTCGACGTCGGCCGCCGTGGTGGCGACGCCGACGCTGGCGCGCAGGGCACCCTCGGGCACGCCGAGCCGCTGGAGCAGCGGGTGGGCGCAGAACCGGCCGTCCCGGACGCCGACGCCGTGCTCGGCCGAGAGGACGGCGGCGACCAGGCCCGGGTCGGCGCCCTCGACGGTGAACGACACGACCCCGGTGGGCGTCGCCGAGTCCGGCCAGATGCGCAGCCGCCGCACGCCGGGGAGCGCGTCGAGGCCGGCCTCCAGCCGGGCCCGCAGCGCCAGCTCGTGCTCCTCCACGGCACCCTCGGGCAGCTCCGTCAGCGCGTCGCAGGCCGCGGCCAGCGCGACCGCGCCGAGCACGTTGGGCGACCCGCCCTCGTGCCGGTGCGGCGCCGCGGCCCACCGCGTCGCCTCGACGGTGACCTCGTGCACCGCACCGCCACCGGCCAGGTGGGCGGGGGCGGTGTCCAGCCAGTCCCGCCGGCCGACCAGCGCCCCGGTGCCGTAGGGCGCGTAGAGCTTGTGTCCCGACAGTGCGACGTAGTCCGCGCCGGACGCGGCGAGGGAGAACCGGCGGTGCGGCACCAGCTGGGCGCCGTCCACGACCACGCGCGCACCGGCGGCGTGCGCCAGCTCGACGACGTCCGCCAGCGGCAGCGCCTCGCCGGTGACGTTGGACGCCCCGGTGACCGCCACGAGGGCGTGGCGCTGCGCGGCGAGCTCGGCGGCCAGCTCCCGCAGCGTCGCGGTGACCGTGGACCGGGTGGGGAGCACGGTGGTGTTCCCCCGGCGCTGCCAGGGCAGGAGGTCGGCGTGGTGCTCGCAGTCGAGCACCAGCACCCGCTCCCCCGCCGGGACCGAGGCGGCCAGCAGGTTGAGCGCGTCGGTGGTGTTGCGGGTGAGCACGCAGACGTCGTCCGGCCGCGCGCCGACGAAGCGGGCGACGGTGTCACGCGCGGACTCGTACAGGGCTGTCGAGACCTGCGAGAGGTAGCCCGCGCCGCGGTGCACGCTGGCGTACAGCGGCAACGTCTCGGCCACCCGGTCGGCGACCGCGACCAGCGCGGGGGTGCTCGCCGCGGTGTCCAGATCGGCGTACGGGGCCCGCCCGGTGGGCACCAGCGGCACCTCGGTGTCGGCGCCGACGACCGGCAGCAGCGGCCGCTCCGGGGCGGCGGGGAGGACGGGACGGGACAGGACGGCGCCGGTCACGCAGGGCTCCTCGGTTCGGGGACCCGGGTACGGGGTCCGCGCTTGCGGGCGCCGGTCGGCACACCCGCCAGGTCGTCACCCGGGGCACCCCATCGCGGAGGAAGGGTTGCCGGCCAGCGAGCCGGGGCTTGTCGCTGGCACTCTTGACCTGCCGGGAGCGTGACACGGCACCCGCTTTCCCGTCAAACCCGATCGAGATGGTAGAGATATCCCCGTGCCCAGCCTGTCGACCGCCCCCGCAGCCGCCCCGCGGCTGGTCCGGCGGGTCCACGTCGACCTCGGGCGGGTCTGGTCGGCCACCTGTCCCTGACGGCGCCCTCCCGATCCCTCCCCCGGCCGCGTCCAGCGCGCGGCCGCCCCGCCACGTGAGGACCACCATGCCGATCGAGTTCCTGGGCATCGCCGCCACCAACGACGGTTCCGAGACCACCCCCCGCTCCGGCGCGAGCTTCGACAAGGAGTTCACGCTGCGCCTGGGCCGCGCCCACGAGGACTGGGGGTGGGACCGCGTGCTGTTCGCCTACGGCTCCGGCGCCCCCGAGCCCTCGGCCGCCGCCGCGTACCTGCTCTCGCACACCGAGCGCCTGCAGGTGCTGCTCGCCCACCGGCCCAACGTCAGCTACCCGACCTTCGCCGCCAAGACCTTCGCCACGCTCGACCAGATCGGCGACGGCCGGCTGACCGTGCACTTCATCACCGGCGGCACCGACGCCGAGCAGCAGCGCGAGGGCGACTACCTGACCAAGGACCAGCGCTACGGCCGCACCCGCGAGTACATCCAGATCGTCAAGAAGGCCTGGACCTCCCGCGAGCCGTTCGACTGGGACGGCGAGCACTACCGGTTCGCCGACTTCGTGAGCGACACCTTCCCCGTGCAGCAGCCGCGCCCCGACGTCTCCTTCGGTGGCTCGTCGGAGGCCGCCTACGCCGCCGGCGGCGCCGAGGCCGACGTCTTCGCGCTGTGGGGCGAGCCCCTGGCCGAGACCGCGGCGCAGATCGAGCGCGTGCACGCGGCGGCCCGTGCGGCGGGGCGGACGACGATGCCGCGGATCCAGGTGGCCTTCCGGCCGATCATCGCCCCCACCGAGGAGCTGGCCTGGGAGAAGGCGTACCGCACCGTCGACCGGATCACCGCCCGCACCGCCGGTGGGCGGCAGCCGATCTCGCGCCGGCACCCGCTGACCGGCCCCGAGAACACCGGCTCGCAGCGGCTGCTGGAGATCGCCGCCCGCGGTGAGCGGTTCGACCGCGCACTGTGGACGCCGACCGCGCGGGCAACCGGCGGTGCGGGCAACTCCAACGCGCTGGTCGGCACCCCCGAGACGGTGGCCCAGGCGCTGCTGGACTACGTCGGCCTCGGCGTCGACATCATCTCGATGCGCGGCTACGACCTGCTCGGCGACGCCATCGACGTCGGCCGGTACGTGCTCCCGCTGGTCCGCGAGGAGGTCGCGAAGCGCGACGCGGCCGCGGCATGACCACCGTCGCCGTCGTCGGCAACCCCAAGCCCCGCTCCCGCACCCGCTCCGCCGCCGAGCTGGTCGTCGAGCGGCTGACCGACGCCCCGCCGGACCTCGTCGTCGACGTCGTCGACCTGGGTGCCGGGCTGCTCGCCTGGGGCGACCCGGCCGTGGCCGAGGCGGTCGCCGCGGTGCGCGAGGCCGAGGTCGCCGTCGTCGCCAGCCCCACCTACAAGGCCACCTACACCGGCCTGCTCAAGCTGTTCCTCGACCAGATCGGCACCGGCGACCTCGCGGGCGTCGTCGCCGTCCCGCTGATGCTGGGCGGCGGGCCCACCCACGCGCTGGCACCCGAGCTGCTGCTCAAGCCGGTCCTCGTCGAGCTCGGCGCCACCACGCCGACCCGCGGGCTGTACCTGCTGGAGAAGACCTGGGACGACCCCGCACCGCTGGACGCCTGGCTGGCCGCGGCGCGCCCGCAGGTCGACGCCGCCCGGACCGCGCGGCGCGGCTGACGTGGACCTGTCGCGGGGCGCGCGGTGAGGCTCACCCGCCGCGTCGCCGTGGACCTGCTGCGCGTGTCCAGCGCGCGATGTCGCCGCCGCTGATCCCCGCGCCCACCCCCAGCACTCTCCGAAGGACCCTCGTGACCCGATCCCTGCTGTCCCCTGCCCGCCGTCCGGACGCCGACCCCACCCGCCGCCGCACCGGGGCCGCCGCGCTGGCCGCGGCCCTCGCCGCCGCCGAGCACCGCTGGTCGGCGCTGGTGGAGTACCGCGCCGAGAGCCGGTGGACCCACCTGCTCGACCCGGCGCTGGCCGCCGACGCCCTCGACCCCTCGCTGCACCCCGCACTGGCCGCCGCGCAGGTCTGGCTGCTCTCCTGGCTGCCCGGCCAGGGCACCGGCCTGCACGACCACGGCGGCTCGGCCGGCGCGTTCGCCGTCGTCCGCGGCACGCTGGACGAGGAGGTGGGCGCGCTCCCGGACGCCACCCGGCTCTCGGCCGGCCGGGTGCGCCCGTTCGGCGCCCACCACGTGCACCGGGTGACCAACACCGGTGCCGAGCCCGCGCTGAGCGTGCACGTCTACAGCCCGCGGCTGACCGTCATGAACACCTACCGGGTGGACCGGGGCGGCCTGCTCCGCACCGGCACCGAACGGGCCGGCGTCGACTGGTGACCGGCCCCTGGGACGCCGACGGGCCGTACCGCTCGACGGAGGAGCGGTACGGCCCGTCGGTCCACGGGTGCCGGTTCAGGCCGGCTGGGGCACCCGGTTGTCGAACAGCGCGATCGCCGCGGCGGTGTTGGACGCCGGCACGAAGTAGTGCGAGTGCACCTTCGTCACCTGCTCGTTCATCGCCCCGCGCATGATCAGCCACATGATCATCTCGATGCCCTCGGAGCCGGCCTCGCGGATGTAGTCCTGGCGGGACAGCGTCGTCAGCTTGGCCGGGTCCTTCTCGATGGCCTCGAGGAACATGTGGTCGAAGTCGGGGTTGATGAAGCCCGCCCGCGACCCGGCCAGCTGGTGGGACATCCCGCCGGTGCCCAGCACGGCGACCTTGACGTCCTTCGGGTAGCTGCGGATCGCCCGGCCCAGGGCCTGCCCGAGGGCGTAGCAGCGGGCCGCGGTCGGCTGCGGGTACTGGATGACGTTGACCAGCAGGGGGATCACCGGGCACGGCCAGGCCTCGCCCGGGTCCGGCGTCCAGACCGACAGCGGCACGGTGAACCCGTGGTCGACGTCGAGCTCCTGGAACACGGTGAGGTCGAAGCCGTCGTCCACCAGGCTCTCGAGCAGGTGCAGCGACAGCTCGGGGTCACCGACGACGTCGGGCACCGGGCGCTTGCCGAAGCCCTCGTCGGCCACCTCGTAGCGCTCGGCGGTGCCGATGCCGAACGTGGGGACGATGTCGAGGTCGATGCCGTTGGCGTGGTCGTTGTAGATCACGATCGCGACATCGGGCTGGTGCTCGGCCAGCCACTCCCGCGCCGGGGCGTAGCCGTCGAACAGGCCCTTCCAGTTCGGGTCCTCGGTCTTGCCGCGGTCCATCGCCGCCCCGATCGACGGGACGTGCGACGTCGCCAGGCCCCAGATCACCTCAGCCATCCCGCCGTCCTCCCGCACGCATCGCCGCCACGAACTCCTCCTCGGTCATGCCGCTGAAGACACCACCCAGGTACTGCATCGACCGGCCGTCCATCATGGCCAGCTTGTACACGTAGAAGATGCTGCCGCCCAGGTCGATCATCGCCTGCCAGTCGCGGGCGAGCACGGCCTGCTTCTGCTCCGGGCTCAGCCGGAACTCGTCGCAGTAGGCGGCCTCGTCGGCGAGGAACCGCTCCCGGGCCTCCGCCGAGCGCAGGCTCATGAACAGCTTGTTCATGCGGAAGCCGCGCCGGCTGGTCTGGCCGTCGAAGACCGGGGTCCCCGGCAGGTCGAACCTGCCGACGGGGGTGTCAGTGCTCATCGGTCACCTCCTGTTCGTCGCCGCCGAGGTGCTCGTGGTCGTCCAGCCACTCCCACAGCGGCCGCGGGTGGGCGCTGGTCTTGGTGCGACCGCACCAGCACGTCCCGAGCATCTCACCGTCGTACTGGCGGAAGGTGATGCGCAGCTGCCGCGAGGTGGAGGCGGTCATCAGCGCTCCTGGGGGTGCTGGGCCAGCGCCTCGACGTGCACGTCCAGCCACGGGGACATCGGCAGCGACACCAGCGCGTCGTGCAGGGCGGCCGGGTCGGGGGCCTCGAAGAGCCCGATCCACCCGGTGCGGCCCGGGACCCGCCACAGCCGCTTGAGGACGCCGGCCTCCCGCAGCTCCATGGCGCGGGCCCGCTCTCCGGAGCGCAGCTCCGCCCGCCGCTCCGCCGGGGTGTCCGGGGGCAGCAGGTTCTCGGCGCGGACGAGGAACTCCACGGTGGTCTCCTGTCGTGTGGTGGTCAGCGGGCGAGCTCGAGCAGGACGTCGGCCAGCGCCTTGGGGGCGGTGACCATCGCCTCGTGACCGGTGTCGAGCTCGTGCACCGGCCAGCCGCGCTCGCGGGCACGCTCGGCCTGGGCCTGGAAGACCCGCATCCAGGTCACGCACTCGACGAACGCGGCCGGGACGGTGTCCACGGCGCCGGTGAGGTCGAGCCGGTCGAGGTAGGTCTTCCACGGGTGCGGCGTGAGCTTGGGCGTCAGCCAGTCGACGTCGGCCTGTTCGGTCACGCCGAGGACGGACAGCTTGCGGACCGGCACCAGCCAGCCGAAGCCCTGCTCCGCGGCCGACTCCGCCCAGTGGTGCTCCACCTGCTCGGGCAGCAGGTCGCGGGCGGCCTCGCCGTCGGAGCCGACGAAGGCGTCGAGGTAGACCCGCTTGGCGATCGCGTCGGGCCGCCGGTCGGCGACCGCGGTGACGATCTGGCCGGCGTAGCTGTGCCCGACCAGGACGACGTCGCGCAGGCCGAAGGTGTCGATCAGCCGGACGACGTCCTCGACGTGGGTGTCCAGCCCGACCAGCGGGGAGAGCAGGTGGGAGCGCTCGGACAGGCCGGTCAGCGTGGGGGCGTGCACCTCGTGGCCGGCCGCACGCAGCAGCGGCGCGACGCGGTCCCAGCACCAGCCCCCGTGCCAGGCCCCGTGGACGAGGACGAACGTGCTCATGCCTGACCCGCCGGCTCCGGCTGGGCCGCGGCGGCCGGACGGGCGGGGCGCGCCGGGCGGGCCGGGACCTCGCCGCGCGCGGCGGCCTCGGCCTTGGCCATCTTCTCCAGCAGGCGGCGGCCGCGGATGCCGGCGACGTCGGAGCGGATCGAGGACTCGATCATGCCCGGGTCGGTGGCGACCATCTTCTCCTGGATCTCGAGGGCGTCGACGTCCTCCTTCATGACCGCCAGCTGCTGCTTGAGCTGGAAGTCCGAGAGCTCCTGGTCGTCGATCTTGTAGTCGCGGCCCAGGGCGAAGAAGTCGTGCGTGGTGGTCTCGGTCTCCGGGGTCATGCCGTAGATGACCTTCATGTGGAAGCCCTCGGGCTCCTCGGTGCCGGTCGGGGCGATCCGGATGTTGAGGATGAAGATGCCCGGCGCGTAGAAGTCGCCGTCCTGCCAGCGGTCGATGTTCGTGGTCACGCCCATCGACGACTGGTAGAAGGGCGGGGCCTCGATGTCGATCATGTGCCGGACGAAGGAGACCTTGTTGCCCTCGCCGATCACGTCGATCGGGGTGGCGGCGACCGCGGCGTTGCCGATGGAGGTCGGGTGCAGGAACGTCTCGTGGGTCAGGTCGAGCAGGTTCTCCACCAGCAGCACCTGGCGGCCCTTGAGGCCGACCGAGCCCTGCACGTGGGTCCAGTTCGGGTCCTCGAGCCAGGAGACGTCCGGGATGTCGTCCGGGTCGGCCTTGTCGGGGTCACCCGGCCAGATCCACACGATGCCGTAGCGCTCGACGACCGGGAAGCGGTGCACCGTGGCGCCCTTGGGCATGTCGGGCTGCTCCGCGACGCCCACGCACTGGCCGGAGCCGTCGATCTTGTAGCCGTGGTAGTTGCAGGTGATGACGTCGTCGTCCAGCTGACCCAGCGACAGCGGGTAGCGGCGGTGCGGGCAGCGGTCCTCGATGGCGTTCGCGCTGCCGTCGGACAGCCGGTAGAAGCACACCGGGCGGCCACAGATCCAGCGCTGCATCAGCGTGCGGCTGACCTCGTCGGACCAGGCGCCGATGTACCAGCCGTTCATGACGATGGGGTTGGCTGCCATCGCGGACTCCTTGACTCGAGAGGGTGGATCGGGGGTGCGGCGCCGGGCCGCCCGGCCGGGGGCCGGGCACCGGGACGCGCACCCCGGCGGCGGGCCCCCAGGGGTGACCGCACACACACTGACGCTAAGGATCGCCGGTGTCCGGCGGATCGGCTCGATGACAGCTTCGGGGCGACCGACTCGGCAGGTCCCGGCTACGTCATGTGTCCTACGCCTCGTCCCGCCTCCGGACGTCGGCGTCCGCGCAGGTCAGGCGGGCGGGGGGATGAGCCCCTCGCGGATCGCCAGCAGCGCGGCCTGGGTGCGGCTGGACAGCTGCAGCTTGCTCAGCACGTTGCTCACGTGGGTGCGCGCGGTGCGCTCGCTGATCACCAGCTCGTCGGCGATGTCGCGGTTGGAGTGGCCCTGCGCGACCAGCGCCAGGATCTCCCGCTCCCGGGCGGTGAGGGAGGTGAGCCCGGCCTGGGGGGCGGCCATCCGGCGGGCCAGCTGCCGGGCCACCGCGGAGTCCAGGTGCACCTCGCCGGCGGCGGCCGCGGTGATCGCCGTCGCCACCTCGGCGGGGTCGGCGTCCTTGAGCACGTAGCCGGCCGCCCCGGCGGCCAGGGCGGCGTGCACGCGCTCGACCTCGCCGAAGCTCGTGAGGATGACCACCCGGATGCCCGGGTGGGCGCGGGCGATCGCGGCGGTGGCGGCCACGCCGTCCATGCGCGGCATCTGCAGGTCCATGAGGACGACCTCGGGCATCGGCTCGCCGGTGGTCTGCCACTGGTGCAGCAGCTCGACGGCCTGCTGGCCGTCGGACGCCTCCCCCAGGACCGTGAGCGTGGGCACGCTGGCCACGTAGGCCTGCACCCCGCGGCGCACGATCGCGTGGTCGTCGACGAGCAGGACGCCGATCGCCTCGCCGCTCACCGGCCCGCCCTCCCCCGGGCGCCCGGCGCGGGCAGCGTCACCTGCACCCGCCAGCCGCCGAACGGCCGGGGCCCGGCCGCCAGCTGCCCGCCCCACCGCTCGGCGCGCTCGCGCATCGACACCAGGCCCAGGCGGCCGCGGGGCCGGTCACCGGCGTCGGGCGCCGGCGCGGGGTCGGGCGTGCCGCCGCAGCCGTCGTCGGTGACCTCGACCCGCACCCCGCCGCCGGGCCGGTCCACGCGGATGTCGGCCTCGGTGGCCCGGGCGTGCTTCACCACGTTGTGCAGCGCCTCCTGGACGATCCGGTAGAGGTCCTCCTGCACGTCGACGTCGACGTCGAGCTCCAGGTCGTCGTCGGCGTGCACCTCGACCGCCAGCCCGGTGCGCGCCTCCACGCCGGCGGCGTGCGCGCGGATGGCCTCGACCAGGCCGTTCTCGGCGAGGTCCAGCGGCCGCAGCTCGAACACCAGCCCGCGCAGGTCGGCCAGCGCACTGGCCGACAGCTCGGCGAGCTCCTCCGCGCCGCTGCGCACGGTCGCCGGGTCGGCGTCGGCGGTGGCGAGGTGGGCGCGCAGCGCCTCGGCCTGCATGCGCATGGAGAACACCTGCTGGACCACCGAGTCGTGCAGGTCCCGGGCCAGCCGGCGGCGCTCGTCGCTCTGCGCGCGGGAGCGGGTCTGGGTCAGCAGCGCCGCGGTCTCGATGGCCACGGCGGCGGAGTCGGCCATGGCCTCGAGGAACGCCAGCGAGCTGGGGCCGGGGTCCTCCCCCGGCGAGTAGTAGGCGTTGATGATCCCCAGCGTCCGGCCGCGCACCACCAGGGGCATCGAGACGAAGCTGTCCCAGTCGGGGACGTCCATGATCTCGTGCAGCGGCGCCCACAGCGGGTCGGCCATGATCACCGGCTTGCGGTGCAGGCTGACGACCGGCTGGCGGCCCTCCAGCGCCTCCATGAACAGCACCCGGGCGCCCAGCCGGCGGCAGGCGGCGAGCTTCTCCGCGAAGTCGACGACGTCGCCGAACCCGGCCATGCCCAGCAGCCGGAGGTCCTCGCGGGGGTCGTCGAGCGCGAGGATCTGGACGGCGGCGATCGACGCGGTCATGGCGATCTCGCGGGCGACCGCGTCGAGGGTGGCCGGCAGGGAGTAGGCGTCGGCCACGCTGGCCGCCGCCCGGGTGATCGCGGTCAGCCGCTCCTGCTGGCGGACGGTGTCGGTGACGTCGCCGAACCACACGGCCCAGCGGGAGGAGTCCACCGGGAGCACGCGGTACTCCAGCTCGCGGCGGCTGTGCCCGGGCACCGGCCAGCTCGCCGTCCGCCGGTCCTGGGCGTCCGGGTCGCCGGTGGTGGGCTCGAACGGGGTGGCCGTGCCGACCAGGTCGGCCGCGGGGCGGCCGAGGATCTGCGCGGCGGCGGCGTTGAGGCCCAGCAGGCGGCCGGCGCCGTCGACCAGCACCAGCCCGTCCGCGGAGACCTCGACGAGCGCGCGGAGCACCGGGTCGTCCCCGGCGTCCGCCGGCCACACCGCGCCGGCCGGCGCCACCTCGCTGCGCACCACTGCCTCGTCCCGCCCGTCGACACCGGCCCACTGCCGGGCGATCACGCTACCCCCCGGCCGGGAGCCCGGCCCCGGCCCGCCCGGGGAGCTCCCCCCGCAGGAGGGCCCGGCGACGACGACGGCGCGCCGGCCGGGACGAGGAGTCCCGGCCGGCGCGCCGTGGTGGGTCGCGCCGCGGCTCAGCCGGCGGTCGCGGCCGCCGTCCCGAGCCGGTCGGCGTCGGCCTGCTGCGCCTTGGGCACCGGCCGGATGCCGAGCACGGCCACGAGGCTGACCAGCGACAGCGCCGCCACGTAGATGGCGATGGGGGTCGAGGACTCGTAGGAGCCGTACAGGGCGGTGGCCACGATCGGGGTGACCGCGCCGCCGATCATGCCGCCGAGCTGGTAGGCGATCGAGATGCCGCTGTAGCGGGTCTTCACCTCGAAGATCTCGGTGAACAGGCCGCCCTGGGCGCCGGCCATGATGCCCTGCACGATCGCCGCGACGACGAACGCGAACAGCGCCGCGGCGGAGCTGCCGGTGTTGACGAGGGCGAACATCGGCAGCGGCCAGAGGACGGCGGTCAGCGCGCCGACCGCGAAGACCTTCTTGGAGCCGAAGCGGTCCGACAGCAGCGCGGACACCACGATCGTGGCGATCCACACCGCGGTCGAGGCGAGGATCAGCCACAGCAGGGTGGTCCGGTCGAAGCCGACGACGGTGGTGCCGTAGGTCAGCATGTAGACGATCACCGTGTAGCCCACCGCCGGCGGGGCGATGGAGGCCAGGCTGCCCAGCACCAGCGTGCGCGGCTGGCGCTTGACCAGCTCGGCGACCGGGATCTTGCTGACCTGCTTCTTCTCCTTGACCTGCTGGAACTCCGGGGCGTCCTCCAGCTTGCTGCGGACGACGAAGCCGACGACCACCAGCGCGATGCTGATGAGGAACGGGATCCGCCAGCCCCAGGCGAGGAAGTCCTCGTTGTCCATGCCGGAGACGGCGAGGAACGCGAGGTTGGAGGTCAGCACGCCGACCGGGACGCCGAACTGGGCGAAGCTGCCGTAGACGGCGCGGCGACGGGGGCTGGCGTGCTCGGTCGCGATGAGCACCGCACCGCCCCACTCACCGCCCACGCCGAAGCCCTGGATCAGCCGCAGCGCGACCAGCAGCAGCGGCGCGCCGACGCCGATCGCCGCGTAGGTCGGCAGCACACCGATGAGGAAGGTCGCCCCACCGGTGAGCAGCAGGGTGAGCACCAGCATCGACTTGCGGCCGATCCGGTCGCCGAAGTGGCCGATGACCGCGGCGCCGAGCGGGCGGGCGATGAAGCCCACGGCGAAGGTGGCGAACGCGGCGATGGTGCCGGCCGTCGGGTCGAACTCGGGGTAGAAGACGCTCCCGAACACCAGCGCGGCGGCGGTGCCGAAGATGTAGTAGTCGTACCACTCGATCGACGTGCCGATGAAGCTCGCCGCGAAGATGCCCTTCTTGGAGGGGCCGGCCTTCGCGGGCACGGTGGAGGTGGGTGTTGCCACGGGGGGAGTTCTCCTCTGGACGCCGCTGTGCAAGGTGGTGGGACCGCGGGTGACCGCGGTTACACCGCTCCGAGAATGGAAACCCGTATTGACACCGAAGTCGTGAGCCCCTGGACCCGGCTGCTCCGGGGCGCTCGGGCCATCCCGGCTACGTCATCCGTCGCAGCCCCGCGCACCGCGGCGCGCCGGACGGCGGCAGTGGTCAGGACGGCCTGTGGTCACCCCAGTCTCCGCGTCTCCGCGGTGATCGGCACCTCCACCAGCCGGGGACCCTCGGCCTTGCCGATGGCGGCGAACTCCTCGGCGAGCTCCCCGGCCGAGGCGACCGCGCGGGCGGGCACGCCGTAGCCCTGGGCGATGGTCACCGCGTCCAGGCCGGGCAGCTCCAGCCCCGGGATCTTCGACACGCCCAGCTGCCCCACGAACGAGGCGAGCGCCCCGTAGATGCCGTTGCGCAGGACGACGAAGGTCACCGGCAGCTGGTGCTGCACCGCCGTCCAGACCGCCTGGACGCCGTACTGGAAGGCGCCGTCGCCGAGGACGGCGACCACCGGGCGGGCCGGGTCGGCCAGCGCGGCGCCCACTGCGGCGGGCACGCCGAAGCCCAGGCCGCCGGCGGCCGGGAACAGCAGCCCGCGCGGGCCGGCGAGGTCCAGGTGGGACCAGAACTGCGCGGTGTTGGCGGTCGACTCGTTGACGAACCGGGTGTGCGCGGGCACCGACCGGGCGAGCAGGCCGAGCACGGCGTCCGCGGGGAAGGGGACCTCCCCGGGCTCGGCCGCGACCGCCCGCTCCGGCGCGGGCCGCTCCGGCCGCGCCGGCAGGCCGTCCAGCGCGGTCAGCAGCTGGCCGGCCACGGTGGCGACGTCGGCGACGACCGCGTCGCCGAACGCGGCGCGGGCGGCGGTGCCGGGGTCGCTGCCGACGGCGACCAGCTCGGCGCCCCCGGGCAGCCACGCGCCGGGCACGTAGACGTGGTAGCGGAACACCGGCGCCCCGAGCACGAGGACCAGGTCGGCGCCCTCGAGGTGTGCGGCCACGCCGGCGATGCTCGGCGGCAGCAGCCCCTGCCAGAGCGGGTGCCGGGTCGGGAAGGGCGCGCGCGGCGCCGAGGGGGCGGTCCACACCGGCGCCTGGAGCCGCTCGGCCAGTTCCACCACGCGGGGGTACGCGCGCTCGTCGTCGACCTCGGGGCCCACGACCAGCACCGGGTTGCGCGCGGCGGAGAGCCGGCCGGCCAGCTCCGCGAGCAGCTCGTCGTCCAGGCCGCCGGCCCGGCGCACCCGGCGGCCGGCCAGGTGGGCCACCTCGTCGGCGTCCACCGGCTGCGCCCAGTCGTCGAGCGGGAGGGAGACGAAGACCGGACCGGCCGGGGGCAGCGTGGCCAGGTGGAACGCCTCGGACAGGGCCCGGGGCACGTCCTGGGCGCGGGCCGGCTCGAACGACCACTTGACCTGCGGCTCGGGGACCCGGGTCATCCCCGGCTCGCCGAGCATCGACCCGAGGCCGACCATCGGGCGGGCCTGCTGACCGGCGGTCACCACCAGCGGCGTCCCGCAGGCCTTGGCGTTGGCCAGGTTGCCCATGGCGTTGCCCAGGCCGGCGGCCGAGTGCAGGTTGACCAGCGCCGGGCGGCCGGTGACCTGGGCGTACCCGTCGGCCATGGCCAGCACCGCGCCCTCGTGCAGGCCCAGCACGTAGCGGAAGTCGTCGGGGAACCCGTCGAGGAAGGGCAGCTCGTTGGACCCCGGGTTGCCGAACACGGTGGTCAGGCCCCAGGTGCGGAGCAGGTCGAAGGTGGTCTCGCGCACGGTGGGCACGGCGTCGTCCTCCAGGGGGTGTGCGGCCGGTGCCGCCGACGCTAGCCCCCTCGTCCGGGCGTCGTCGGCCTACGTCGGATGTCGCGGGGACCCCCTCCGGATCCGCCGCACCCGGTCCGGTCGGATGGCCGGGGTGACCCGGGACCTCCGGGCCTACCGTGACCCCGGGCACACGCCCGCGGGCCGCCCCCGGGGCGGCCCCACGCACCGACCCTGAGGAAGCAGGCCACATGGTGTCCCTGGACCAGCTGCCGGAGATCCGGACCGAGCTGTTCATCGCCGGCGAGGTGCGCAGCACCGACGACCACCTGCAGGTGGTCGACCCCGCTGACGGCCGGTCGGTCGTCGGCTACGCGGCCGCCGCCAGCGCCAAGCAGGCGGAGGAGGCCGTGGCCGCCGCGGACCGCGCGTTCCCCGCGTGGGCCGCCCGCAGCCCGCAGGAGCGCGCCGAGCTGATCACCGCGGCGCTGGCGCCGCTGGAGGCCGACCGGCACGCGACCGCCGAGATCCTCACCCGCGAGAACGGCAAGATCCGCATGGAGTCGTTCATCGACTCCATCGTGTTCGCCCACCGGTTCGGCCTGGCCGCGCAGCTCGCCGACCAGGTCGAGCACACGGTCACCCTGCCCGCGCCGCCCTACCGGACGACGATCGGCCACCTGCCGCTGGGCGTGGTCACGATCATCGTGCCGTTCAACTGGCCGCTGGCGATCCTCGCCGCCTCGCTCCCCTACGCCCTGCTGGCCGGCAACACCGTCGTGGTGAAGCCGCCGCCCTCCACGCCGCTGGCCACCACCCGCACCGTGCAGAAGGTGGCCGAGCTGCTGCCGCCCGGCGTGCTCAACGTGGTCACCGGCGCCGACGCCGAGATCGGCTCGGCGCTGATCTCCGACGACCGGGTCAAGCACGTCTGCTTCACCGGCAGCCCCGGCGGCGGCCGGCGGATCATGTCGATGGCCGCGCAGTCGCTGACCCGCGTGGCGCTCGAGCTCGGCGGCAACGACCCCGCGCTGGTCCTCGCCGACGCCGACCTCTCCGGCGACGCGATGAACCGGCTGTTCACCGGCACGTTCGACTCCACCGGCCAGATCTGCATGGCCACCAAGCGGCTCTACGTGCACCGCTCCCGGTACGACGAGGTGGTCGAGGGGCTCTCCGGCCTGCTCGCCGCCCAGCGGCTCGGCCACGGTCTCGACGAGAACGTGACCATGGGCCCGCTGCACCAGGCGCGCCAGAAGGAGTACGTGCAGGAGCTGCTCGCGCAGGCCCGCGAGTCCGGCGCCGAGGTGCGGGAGTTCGGCGAGGCCGCCGAGGGCGCCGACATCTCCGTCGGCAACTTCCTGCGGCCCTCGCTGGTGCTCGACCCGGCCGACGACGCCCGCGTCGTCGTCGAGGAGCAGTTCGGCCCGACCCTGCCGATCCTGCCCTTCGACGACGAGGACGACGCCGTGGCCCGGGCCAACGACACCTGGTCGGGGCTGTGCTCGTCGGTGTGGACCGCCGACCTCGACCGTGCCGCCGCGGTCGCGGCCCGGCTGCGCACCGGGTACACCTTCGTCAACGCCCACGGTGCCGCCCACCTCGACGAGCGCGCCCCGTTCGGCGGCTTCAACCACAGCGGCATGGGCCGGGAGATGGGCATCGAGGGTCTCCGCGAGTTCATGGACACCCACGCGGTGGGTTTCCCGGCGTGAGTTCGGCCCGGGAGGCGGGGGGACGGCGTCCTCCCGCCTCCCGGGAGAGCAGTTGACCGACCCAGCCGGCAGCTTGCGAGGGTGCTGGCGTCCACTCGACGACGAGGAGAAGGACCCACATGGCGAACAACCGCGGCGTGACCTACCAGGGCCCGGGCAAGGTCGAGATCACCGACCTGGACTACCCGGAGCTCGTGCTCAAGGACGGCCCGGGCGTGCACCCGGACAACGTGGGCCGCCAGGTGCCCCACGGCGCCATCCTGAAGGTGCTCACCACCAACATCTGCGGCAGCGACCAGCACATGGTCCGCGGCCGCACCACCGCGCCCCACGGGCTGGTCCTGGGCCACGAGATCCTCGGCGAGGTCGTCGAGACCGGCCCGGGCGTGGAGTTCATCAAGACCGGCGACGTCTGCTCGGTGCCGTTCAACATCTCCTGCGGCCGCTGCCGCAACTGCAAGGAGGGCAAGACCGGCATCTGCCTGAACGTCAACCCCGACCGCCCCGGCTCGGCCTACGGCTACGTCGACATGGGCGGCTGGCAGGGCGGCCAGGCCGAGTACGTGATGGTCCCCTACGCGGACTGGAACCTGCTGCGCTTCCCCGACCGCGACCAGGCCCTGGAGAAGATCCTCGACCTGACGATGCTGTCGGACATCTTCCCGACCGGCTACCACGGCGCCTACACCGCCGGCGTCACCACCGGCTCCACGGTCTACATCGCCGGCGCCGGCCCCGTCGGCCTGGCCGCGGCGGTCTCCGCCCAGCTGCTGGGCGCCGCCGTCGTCATCGTCGGCGACCTCAACGAGGACCGGCTGGCCGCCGCCCGCTCCTTCGGCTGCGAGACCGTCGACGTCTCCACGGGCGACCCGAAGGACCAGATCGAGCAGATCCTCGGCGTCCCCGAGGTCGACTGCGGCGTCGACGCGGTCGGCTTCGAGGCCCGCGGCCACGGCTCCGGCGCCCAGAAGGAGGCGCCGGCGACGGTGCTCAACTCCCTCATGGAGGTCACCGCGGCCGGCGGCGCGCTCGGCATCCCCGGCCTGTACGTGACCGGCGACCCGGGCGGCATAGACGAGGCCGCCAAGGTCGGCGCGCTGTCGATCTCGCTGGGCACCGGGTGGGCCAAGTCGCTGTCGTTCACCACCGGCCAGTGCCCGGTGATGCGCTACAACCGGCAGCTGATGATGGCGATCCTGCACGACAAGGTGCAGATCGCGAAGGCGGTCAACGCCACCGTCATCGGCCTCGACGACGCGCCCCGCGGCTACGCCGAGTTCGACTCCGGCGTCGCCAAGAAGTACGTCATCGACCCGCACAACGTCACCGGAAAGGCAGCCGCCTGACCGGCTCCCGCCCCGTGACGGCCGCCGGCGGCCCGGTCCCCGCGACCGGGTCGCCGGCGTCGGTCGGTCCGGGGTCGTCCGGACGCGACCACTCCCGGGCCCTCGTGCCCGTGCTGATCCTCGTCGCCACCGTGGTGGCGGTGACCAGCAGCGTCGGCGCACCGCTGATCCCCGCGGTCGCCGGGCTGTACGACGTGCCGCTGCACGTGGCGCAGTGGTCGCTGACCATGCCGCTGCTGGTCGGCGCGGTGGCGACGCCGGTCCTCGGCCGGCTGGGCGACGGGTCGCACCGCCGCACCGTCGCACTCGCCGCCCTGGCCCTGGTCGTGGCCGGCGGCGTCCTCACCGCCCTGCCGCTGGGTCTGGGCTGGTTCCTCGCCGGGCGCGGGCTGCAGGGCTTCGGCCTCGGGCTGATGCCGCTGCTCATCGCGACCGCCCGGGAGGCCCTGCCCACCGAGCGGTCCCGCCGCACGATCGCGGCGCTGTCGATCACCGTCGTGTCCGGCGTGGGGCTCGGGTTCCCCGTCGCCGGGGCGATCACGACCTACGCCGGGGCCACGGCGGCGTTCTGGACGGCGACGGCGATCTCCGCCGGCGCGCTCGCCGCGGCCGCCCTCGTGCTGCCGCCGGCCTCCCCCGCCCCGCCGCGCCGCTTCGACCTGCCGGGCGCGCTGCTGCTGGGCGCGGGCCTGGGCGGCGCGCTGCTCACCCTGGCCGAGGGCGACGGCTGGGGCTGGACCTCACCCCGGGTGCTGCTGGTGGCCACCGGCTCGGCGGTCACCCTGCTCGTCTGGGTCGTCGTCGCGCTGCGGACCCGCGCGCCGCTGATCGACCTGCGGCTGGCCCGCGGCCGCCTGGCCGCCGCCGGGCACGTCTCGGTCCTGCTGGTCAGCCTGGCCAACTACATGATGATGGGCTCCGTGCCCGTCCTCGCCCAGACGCCGGAGAGCACCGGGTACGGCTTCGGCGCCACCGTGCTGGTGGCGGGGCTCGCGCTGCTCCCCTTCTCGCTGGCCGGCATGCTCGCCGGCCCGCTCTCCCGCCGGGTCGGCGAGCGCCGGGGCCCGCGCGTGGTCCTGCCGCTCGGCGCCCTGCTGGTGGCCGGGTCGCAGGCCCTCTTCGCGGTGTACCGCGAGGAGCTGTGGGTGCTGTTCGTCGTCACCGCCGTCGCCGGCCTGGGCGTGAGCACGGTGTTCGCCGCGGCCCCGGGGCTGGTCGTCTCCGCCGTCCCGCCGCGGGAGACCGGCAGCGCCATGGCGCTGAACCAGGTGCTGCGCTACGCCGGGTTCTCCGTCGGCAGCGCGCTGACCGCCACGGTGCTGGCGGCGGTGACCCCGGCCGGCGGGGGCCTGCCCCGCGGGACCGGGTACACCGTCATCGGCGTCATCGGCAGCGCCACCTGCGTGGTCGCGGCGCTGGTCGTCTGGCTCCTCGCCGGCCGGGCGGCGGCTCAGCCGCCGAGCGTGGCGCCCCGCCCCAGCGGCGACACCGTCCGCGCGTAGACGTCGAGCCACCCGCACCCGCGCGGGGCGGGCAGCGGCGGCAGCTCGGCCCGGCGCCGCTCGAGCTCGTCGGCGGGCACCTCGAGGTCGAGGGTGCGGGCGTCGACGTCGACGGAGACGACGTCGCCGTCCCGCACCAGCCCGAGCGGGCCGCCCACCGCGCCCTCGGGGCTGACCTCGGCGACCACCAGGCCCTTGTTGACCAGCCCGGACATCTGCCCGTCGGTCACCACGACCACCTGGTCGCCGAGCCCGGCCCCGTCGAGGGCGAAGATGAACGCCGAGGTCAGCGCCATGCCCGGGGAGCCGCGCAGGCCCAGCCCGCTGAGCACGACGACGTCGCCGGGCCGCACCTCGCCGCCGCGGATGCCGGCCAGCCCCTCCTCGCGGGAGGTGTAGACCTTCGCCGGCCCGGAGAACCGGTGCAGGCCGTCGTCGGCGACGGTGCGCTTGACCACCGCCCCCTCCGGCGCCAGCGTCCCGCGGACGACGGTGATGCCCGGGTGGGTGGCCAGCGGCTGGTCGACCGGGCGGATGACGTCGGCGTCGGCCACGGTGGCCCCGCCGAGCACCTCGCCCATCGTGCGGCCGTCGACGGTGGGCTGGTCGAGGTCCAGCAGCGGGCGCAGCTGGTGCAGCAGCGCCTGCGCTCCCCCGGCCGCCTCGAACTCGTCGATGCGGCGGTCGCCGTTGGGCTTCACCGCGGTGAGCAGCGGCACCTGGGGCGCCAGCTCCTCGAACAGCGCCAGGACGTCGACGTCGCAGCCGGCCTCGACCGCGATCGCCTGCAGGTGCTTGACGCAGTTGACCGACCCGCTGATGGCCAGCACCGCGGTGACCGCGTTGCGGAACGCGCCGGGGGTCAGGATCTGCCGTGGCCGGAGGTCCTCGCGGACCAGCTCCACGATGCGCCGTCCCGCCCGCTCGGCGTCGGCGAACATCTTGTCGCTCAGCGCCAGCACGGGGGTGCTGCCGGGCATGGCCATGCCGAGCGCCTCGGTGGCGATGTGCATCGAGTTCGCCGTCCCCATGCCGGCGCAGACGCCGGGCCCGCTGACGGCGACCGACGCCATCTCGGCGAGCTCCTCGACGGTCATCGCGCCGGTGGCGACGTGGCCGGCGTAGAGGAAGACGTCCTCGAAGTCGACGTGCTCGCCCCGGTAGACGCCGGAGGGCTGGTAGCCGCAGCCGACGACGATCGTCGGGATGTCCAGCCGGCCGGCCGCCATGAGCTGCCCGGGGGTGGTCTTGTCGCAGGAGGCGAGGGTGACCATGCCGTCGAGCTGGGCGCCCTCGACGGCGACCTCGACGTCGCTGGCGATGAGGTCGCGGCTGGGCAGGATGTACCGGCCCTGCGCCCCGGCGCTGGTGATCGCGTCGCTGGGCGCGGCGGTGCGCACCTCGAACGGCACGCCGCCGGCCTCGCGGATGGCCGCCATCAGCGTCGGGACGACGTCGTCGAGGTGGCTGAAGCAGCTGGCCAGCTTCGACGAGCTGTTGACGATCGCGATCTTGGGCTTCTCCATGTCCTCGTCGGACAGGCCCAGCGCGGTCCACTGCGCCCGGCGCATCGCCCACGGCGTCCCGCCGACCGGGAAGTTGCTGCGCAGCCGGCCCATCACGCCTCCCCGCGGCCGAGGAAGACCCCGCCGAGCTCCAGCCGGCGCTGCAGCTCGGACACCGGGACGTCGCGGACCGCCAGCCCGCCGGTGAGCGCGAGGTCGGCGGCGACGCCGACGGCCTCCCCCATGGCGAAGCAGGGCCCGGTGACCCGCGCCGAGGACTGCCCGCCCTGGGTCATCGAGGCGCACCGGCCGGCGACGAAGAGGTTGTCCACCCCCTGCGGCACGACCATCCGGTAGGGCAGCTGGTTGTAGCCGCGCGGGTCCTCACCGCGCTGCCAGCGGAACTCCACGGTGCCCGCGACGTGCGCCTCGACCGGCCAGCCGTTGACGCCGATGGTGTCGTCGAAGTCCGCGCAGTCCAGCACGTCGTCCTCGGTGAGCCGGTACTCGCCGAACACCCGGCGGGTCTCGCGGATCCCGATCTGCGGGGCGATGTCGACGATGTAGGAGTTCTCGAAGCCCGGCGTCCGGTGCTTGATGAAGTCGAAGGCCTCGAACGCCTGCCGGCGGCCCTGCAGCTCACCGCGGGTGAGCTGCTCGACGTCGGTGCCGTCGACCGCGGTGCCGTCGGGGTTGGACAGCTGGGTGAGGTTGGCCCGCCACTCCAGCGGGTTGCGCTGCGGCCGGACGATCGGCTTCTTGCGGGGGAAGCGGTGCGTGCCGGCCGCCTCCGCCTCGTTCATCAGCCGCTCCACGGTCCGCCACGGGGCCTCGCCCGCCGCGGCGACGTCGACGGCGTTGATGCGGAACATCAGGGACGGGTAGAGCAGGTGCGGCGCCTTCTCGAACGGCACCCCGGCCCACGCGGCGACGTCGGCGTCCCCGGAGGCGTCGACGAACACCCGCCCGCGGACGGCGGCCCGCCCGGACTTGGTCTCGATGAGGACCGCGTCGATCGTCGCGTCGTCGGCCATGACCACGCCGACCGCGGTGGCGTGGAAGAGCAGCCTGGCACCGGAGTCGACGACCAGCTCGTCGGCGGCCAGCTTGTAGCTGGAGATGTCGAAGGCCTGGGCGAGGATGCCGTCGTTGATGGTCAGGTGCGGGGTGTTGAGGCCGTCGAGCTTGGTGAGCCGCTCGAGCAGCTCGTCGGCGAGGCCGTGGATGACCTGCCGGTGCTCGCCGTGCACCTTGGCGTGCAGGCCGCAGAAGGTGGACAGCCCGCCCATGGTGCCCGCGCCGCCGAGGAAGCCGTAGCGCTCCAGCAGGATGGTGGAGCGGCCGGCGCGGGCGGCGGCGGCCGCGGCCATGAGGCCCGCGGGGCCGCCGCCGATGACGACGACGTCGAACTCGCCGTGGACCGGCGTCTCGCGCGCCGGCTCGTGCACGGTGCTCATCGGGTGCTCTCCTGGGTCGTGGGGGTCGGGGCGTCCGGGACGAGCGCGACCGCGGGCGCCCCGCCGCGGGGTCCGAAGGTCTCGGCGACGGCGGAGACGCCGGCGTTGTGCGCCCCGGCGACGACGACCAGCAGCGCCTCCGGGGAGTTGAGCACCGGGACGGTCTCCTCCGGGGCGCCGTCGGCCGAGCCGGGCACCGCGTCGGGGTGGCCGGCCGGCAGCCGCCAGCGCGTCTCCCGGGACACGGCGTCCTTGCCGACCTCGGCCAGCCGCGCGCGGGTGTTGACGGCGTGCTCGTACACGAACTGCCGGACGTCGGTCTTCGCCCACCCGGCGCCGGCGAACACGTGCGCGTGCTCGGGGCCGAGGACGAGGGCGCCGCTGATGGTCTCGTGCACCAGCGCCCCGGTGCGGGCCAGCGTGCCGGCCAGGTCGCGGCCGAGCTGCTCGGGGTCGGTGGTGTGCCGGGCCTCGATGTGGATGACCGAGCGCACCAGCATCGAGGTGACCGTGCTGGCGCCGGCGGCGAAGCCGTGGTCGACGGGGAAGGGCGCCCAGGGGCTGTCCTCCTCGTTCTCGGCGATGCAGCAGGTGTACTTCGCCGGCGTCCCCTGGGTGGCCTGGTCCAGCTCGTGCGGGTGCAGGCCGAAGACGTTGATCGCGGTCAGGCGCACGGCGCGGCCGATGGTGGCGTTGGCGCGGAACCCCGAGCCGAAGACGTTGCCGCGGGAGTTCAGGCCGATGCGCTCCCGCACGGGCCCGTTGACCAGCAGCAGCGGGGCGGTGCCGGTCGTGCTCTGCCAGATCCCCTTGCCGGCGTAGCCCTCGGCGGTCAGCGCGTCCCAGGCGGCGAGCACCACCGGGAAGTACTCGGGCAGGCAGCCGGCCATGGCCGCGTTGATCGCCGCGGAGCGCACCGTGCAGGAGCGGTCCAGGTGCGGCATCCGGAACACGATGTCGCCGGGGTCGCGGGCGGTCTGCGCCAGGAACCCGGCCAGCACCGACTCGGTGACCGGCATGACCGGCAGCCCGTCGGTCCAGCGCTGGGCGGCGTAGAACTCCTGGACGCCGCGCAGCGAGGCGGCGTCGATGCGGGGCAGCTCCCCCGGGGGCGCCTCGCGGGTGTCCAGCTGGCTCACGGTCCCTCCTCCGGCCGGGCGCCGAAGCGTGCGGCATCCGCACAGACGCTCTCTTAGCGCACAACCGTACCGGCGGACGCCGTCCGGTCAAGGGCGCGCCGGCTCCACCGCCGTGGTTGACAGCCCTGTGACGACCGCCATAGCGTCCTGTGCGGTTACAGCACGAGTGGTCGCATGCCGCACACAACTCGGTGGCGCCCCACCTGCACGGCGCCCGCACCGGCGCGGCCCCGCCGTCCCGACCCTCCCCGAGGAGAGCCCGATGTCCCGTACCGCCCTTCGCCCCACCACGCGCCGCCGTCCGCGGTGGCAGGTGGCGCTCGCCGCGGCGAGCGCGGCGACCCTGCTGGCCGCCTGCGGCGGCGGGGACGACGAGGCGGGAGGCAGCGGCGACAGCGCGAGCGCCGGGGACGGCGAGCTGCAGGAGGTCACCTTCCTCAACATCCTCCCGCTGGAGAGCCTGACCTTCACCCCCGAGCTGGTCGCCCAGTCCTGCGGCTACTTCGAGGAGCAGGGCCTCGACGTCACCTTCGAGACCACCCAGGGCTCGGCCCCCGCGATCCAGACCGTGCTGGCCGGCGGCGCGCTGATCACCCGCGTCGGCGACATGGAGACCATGCTCGCCGTCGGCGAGCGCGACGCCCCGCTGGTCAACGTCGGCCAGATCAACAAGACCGGCACCATCCGGTTCGTCTCCGCCTCGTCCGACCCCCTGGAGTCCCCGGCCGACATCGAGGGCCGGCTCATGGGCACGCCCTCGGAGGGGGGCACCAGCGAGATCATCCTCAAGCTGGTGGCGGCCGAGGCCGGCATCGCGCCGGACGACGTGCAGACGCAGGTGGTCGGCGTCGCCCCCGGCGTGTTCGACCTGGTCACCTCCGGCCGCATCGGCGGCTACATCGTCTCCCTCGACACCTCGGTGGCCCTGGCCGCGCAGCAGGACGACGCCGTGGTCTACAGCCCCTCGGACGACGTCCAGAGCGGCGGGCAGGTGTACGTCACGTCCCAGGAGCAGGCCGACGACCCGGAGAAGCAGGAGCAGCTGAAGTCCTACCTGGCCGCCGTCAAGGCCGCCGTGCAGTTCGTCGTCGAGGACCAGGCCAACGGCTACGCCGAGACCATCGAGTGCCTCTCGGAGTACGACATCCCGACGCTGGAGGACCCGGAGGTCGGCAAGGCCGCCCTGGACCAGTACGTCGAGTCGTGGACCGCGGCCGGCGACGCCGAGATCGCCCGCACCGTCGACGAGCAGTGGCAGACGGTCTACGACGAGATGTCCGGCTCGGGCTTCGTGCCGGAGGGCCTGGACCCGGCCGAGTGGTACACGAACGACTTCGCCCCGGCGCCGTGAGCGCCCCGACCGTGAGCACGCACCCCGCCGCACACCGGGAGGACGGCATGACCATCCCCGCACCCGCACAGGCCGCGCCGCCGGCGCCGGCCGGCGCCCCGGCCCAGCTGGAGGTCACCGGGGTCGACAAGGTCTACCAGGCCCGTCGGGGTGAGGTGCACGCGCTCAGCGACGTGAACCTCTCCATCGCCCGGGGCGAGTTCATCTCGCTGGTCGGCCGCTCCGGCTGTGGGAAGACCACCCTGCTGCGCATCCTCGCCGGCCTGCTGGCCCCCAGCTCCGGCACCGTGACCGCCGACGGCGCGAGCATCTGGCGCGGCGGGAAGCGCAACGACGAGGCCTTCGCCCAGTTCGGCCTCGTGTTCCAGGACGCGAACCTGTTCCCCTGGTACACGATCGCCGACAACATCGCGCTGCCGCTGAAGCTGCGCGGGGTCGGCAAGCGGGCCCGCCGCGCCCGCGCCGCGGAGCTGTGCGAGCTGGTGGGCCTGCCCGGGTTCGAGAACGCCTACCCGCGGGAGCTCTCCGGCGGCATGCGGCAGCGCGCCGCCATCGCCCGGGCGCTCAGCTACGACCCGAAGATCCTGCTGATGGACGAGCCGTTCGGGGCCCTGGACGCGCTGACCCGCGACAAGATGAACCTCGAGCTGCAGTCGATCCACGCCCAGGCCGGCGCGACCGTGGTGTTCGTGACCCACTCCATCAGCGAGGCCGTCTTCCTGGCCGACCGCGTCGTGCTGCTCACGCCGCGGCCGGGCCGGATCCGGTCGGTCACCCCCGTGCCGCTGGCGCGCCCGCGCTCCCTGGAGACCGAGACCAGCCCCGAGTTCCAGACGATCGTCCGCGAACTCCGACACGAACTGGACGAGGAATGAGCACTCTCGCGAACGCCCCCCAGGACACCGCCGGGGAGACCGGCCGGCCGTCGCTCCGGAAGCGGCGCTACCCCGGTGACCGCGACGGCCTCATGAAGGCCCTGCCGCTGATCTCCACGCCGATCCTGCTGCTGCTGCTCATCGGCGGCTGGCAGTTCGCCGTCTCGGTCCTGGGGGTCTCGGAGTTCATCCTGCCCGCGCCGCTGGACGTCTGGCGGTCGCTGGTCGACCTGGTCACCGGCGGCGAGATCTGGACCGACGTCTGGATCACCCTCTACGAGGTGCTGCTCGGCTTCGTCATCGCCCTGGTCGCGGGCACCGCCGTCGGCGCCGTCCTCGGCCGGGTCGTGTGGCTCGAGCGGGCCGTGCAGCCGGCCCTGGTGGCGCTGCAGGTGATCCCGAAGGTCGCGTTCATCCCGATCTTCGTCATCTGGTTCGGCTTCGGGACGACGTCGAAGGTCATCATGGCCGCGATCCTGGCGTTCTTCCCGATCATGCTGAACGTGATGCTCGGCGTCCGGTCGGTGGACCGCGGGCACCGCGACGTGATGCGCGGCCTGGGCGCCAGCCGCTGGGCGACGTTCCGGAACCTCGAGTTCCCGAGCACGCTGCCCTACATCTTCGCCGGGGCCGAGGTCGGCATCGTCTTCGCGGTGATCGGCGCGATCGTCGGCGAGTACCTGGGCGGCAGCGAGGGCCTGGGCCACCTGGTGGTGCGCAGCCTCAACGCGCTGGACGCCCCGCAGCTGTTCGCCGTCATCGTGCTGCTGGCGCTGATGGGGTCGCTGCTCTACGCGGCGGTCACCCTCACCAAGCGGCTGATGATCCCGTGGCACGACTCGGTGGCGGGCGTCTCCCCGTGACGACGCTGCGCAGCAACCTGCAGGAGGGCAGCTCCCGCTGGGCGGTGCGCCGGGCCCAGTGGCGGGCGCTGGGCATCCCCGACGAGGACATGACCAAGCCCAAGATCGCGATCGTCAACTCCTCGTCGGACCTCGCGATCTGCTTCAGCCACCTCGACGGCCTGGTCGGCCCGCTCAAGGAGGCGATCCGGGCCGCCGGCGGCCTGCCGTTCGAGGTGCGGACGGCGGCGCCGAGCGACTTCATCACCTCCGCCGGCCGCGACGGGCGCTACATCCTGCCCAGCCGCGACCTGATCGTGAACGACGTCGAGGTGGCCGTGGAGGGCGCCCAGCTCGACGGCATGGTCACCCTGGCCTCCTGCGACAAGACCGCCCCGGCGCACCTGATGGCCGCCGGGCGGCTGGACATCCCGACGATCGTCGTCGGCTGCGGCTACCAGCCCTCCGGGGACTACCGCGGCGAGCACGTCGACATCGAGGAGGTCTTCCTGGCCGCGGGCTCGGTCGCGGCCGGCCGGATGACCTTCGAGCACCTCTGCGGCATGAGCGACAACGCCATCCGCGGCCCCGGCGTCTGCGCGGGCCTCGGCACGGCGAACACCATGCACATGGCCTGCGAGGCGCTGGGCATGTCGCTGACCGGCACCACCCCGGTGCTGGCCAACAGCCCGGCGATGTGGGACGGCGTCCGGCGGGCCGGCGAGCGGATCGTCGCGCTGGTCACCGAGGGGCTGCGCCCGCGCCAGGTGATGACGCCGGCGGCCTTCCGCAACGCGGTGACGGTCATGCTCGCCACCAGCGCCTCGGTCAACTCGATCAAGCACCTGCAGGCGGTGGCGCACGAGGCCGCGGTCGACGTCGACGTGCCCGGGCTGTTCGCCGAGCTCGCCGACCGCGTGCCGCTGCTGTGCGCCGTCCGCCCCAACGGCCCGGCGTTCATCGAGGACCTGGAGCGGGCCGGCGGCACCCGGGCGGTGCTGGCGCAGCTGCGGGACCTGCTCGACCTCGACGTCCCCACGGTCGACGGCGGCACCCTCGGCGAGGTGCTGGCCGGCGCGACGGTGGCCGACGAGGAGGTGGTCCGCCCGGCCGACCGGCCCTTCGGCACCCGGCCGACGATCGTGGTGGTGCGCGGCTCGCTGGCGCCGGGCGGCGCGGTGGTGAAGCGGCCGGTCGACGACCGCGGCAACCGCCGCTTCGAGGGGACCGCGCTGTGCTACTCCTCGCGCGACGAGGCCCTGGCCGGCCTCCAGCGCGGCGAGGTCTCCCCCGGCACGGTGCTGGTCGTCCGCGGCCTGGGCGTCGTCGGCGGCCCCGGCATGGCGCTGGGCTCGGCCGTCGTGTTCGCCCTCGAGGGCGCCGGCCTGGGCGACAGCGTCGCGGTGGTCACCGACGGGCAGATGTCGGGCCTGGTCAACGTCGGCACCGTCGTCGGCGAGGTGACGCCCGAGGCGGCCCTGGGCGGCCCCCTGGCGCTCGTCGAGGACGGCGACCGCATCGTCATCGACGTCGACCGGCGCACCGTCGACCTCGACGTCCCCGACGACGTCCTGGCGGCCCGCCGGGAACGGCTGGGCGCCCCCGCCCTGGGCCCGGACCACGGGTGGCTGTCCGCCTACCGCCGGCTGGTGTCCCCCGTCCCCGGCGGCGCGGTGCTCACGGCCCCCGCCCCGGGCCGCGGCCACGAGGAGGGGGCCCGGTGAGTTGGGTCGAGGAACCCGGGCGGCGCACCGCCGTCCTCGGTGAGTACGACGTCGTCGTGCTCGGCGGCGGGCCGGCCGGCGTGATGGCCGCGGCCGCCGCGGCGCGCGCCGGGCGGTCGACGATCCTCGTCGAGCGCAACGGCTACACCGGCGGCGCGGGCAGCGCGGGTGGGCTGTCCACGTTCTGCGGGCTGCACGCGCGCGTGCACGGCGAGGACCGGCAGGTGATCCACGGCCTGGCCGACGAGCTGCTGGCGCGGATCGACGCCCTCGACGGGCTCAACCCGCCGCACCTGAGCTTCGCCGACCGCATCCTCGCCCAGGCCTACGACATCAGCGCCTACAAGATCGCCCTGGACGACCTGCTGGTCGAGTCCGGCGTGACGCTGCTGTTCCACGCCCTGGCCGTCGGCGTCGTCATGGCCGACGAGAACACCGTGGACGCGCTGCTGGTGGAGTCCAAGTCCGGGCGCGGGGCGATCCGCGGGCGGGTGTTCGTCGACGGCTCCGGGGACGGCGACCTCGCCGCGTGGGCCGGGGCGCCGTACGAGAAGACCGACCCGGCGCACGGGATGCTCTACCCGTCGCTGATGTTCCGCATCAACGGCGTGGACCCCGAGGCCGCGCACGCCACCTACGACCGGCTGCCGGACCTCATGGACGAGGCCGAGCTGGGCGGCCGGTTCAGCTTCCCCCGCAAGCGGCCCATCGTCCGGCCGCAGCGCAACCCGCTGGAGTGGCGGGCCAACATCACCCAGCTGCGCAACCCCGACGGCAGCGCGATCGACGGCACCGACGTGTGGCAGCTGACCCGCGGGGAGCTGCAGGGCCGCCGGCAGGTCCGCGACGTCTTCCCGTTCTACCGGGAGGAGGTGCCCGGCTTCGCGGCCGCGTACGTCGTCGACATCGCCCCCGACATCGGCATCCGCGAGACCCGCCGGATCGTCGGCGCGTACCAGCTCAGCGAGGACGACATCCTCGACTGCGCCGACTTCCCCGACGCCATCGGCGTCAACGGCTGGCCGGTGGAGGCGCACGTCGCCGGCGACGTCGAGATCCGCTGGCAGCGGCAGCCGCGCGGCTACAACCAGCTGCCCTTCCGCATGGTCGTGCCGCAGCGGCTGACCAACACCTACGTGGTCGGCCGCTGCGCGTCGATGACGCACGAGGGGCAGTCCAGCGCCCGCGTGACCGGGCCCTGCTTCGCGATGGGCCAGGCCGCCGGCACCGCCGCGGACCTGGTGCTGTCGGCCGGGGTCGCCGTCGGGGACGTCGACGTCGCCAAGCTGCAGGCCCGGCTGGTCGAGGACGGCGTCCGCTTCGACGGGGGCGAGTCGCCGTGAGGCTGGTCGACGACGAGCGGGCGATGCTGGACGGCGCCCAGGGCGAGGCGGTCGCCGCCGCGATGGACCTGCTGGTCCGCTACGGCGAGGTGCTGGGGGCCGAGCGGCTGGTCGACACCGACAACGTGTGCGGGGCCAACCTGTTCGGCTCCCGGCACAGCCTGGTGTGCGGCTCCCCCAGCCCGGACGCCGCCTTCTCCGAGCACAGCCTCGACGCCCCGCGGGTGCTCCCCATCCCGCCGGTGAAGGCGCAGAGCTACCAGCTCATCGGGCCGATGGACACCAAGCACTGGCGGGTGCAGGGGCTGCCGCAGGCCGAGCACGACGAGATCGTGGCCAGCGAGCGGTACAACGCCGAGCACGGCATCCACCTGCTCAACACCTGCACGCCCTACCAGGTGGGCAACGTGCCGCTGAAGGGCGAGCACTGCGCCTGGATGGAGAGCTCGGCGGTCGTCTACGTCAACTCCGTGCTGGGCGCGCGGACCAACGTGGAGGGCCGGGAGAGCACCGGCGCGGCCATGCTCACCGGCAAGATCCCCTACTGGGGCCTGCACCTGGAGGAGAACCGGCACGGCACCCACCTCGTCGAGGTCGACGTCCCGGTGACCAGCAACCGGGACTGGGGGCTCTTGGGCTACTGGATCGGCGAGCAGGTGCCGGAGGAGGCCATCCCGGTCGTCGACGGCATCACCGCCGTCCCGGACCTGGTCCGGCTCAAGCACTTCGGCGCCGCAGCCGCGTCCTCGGGCGGCGTGGAGATGTACCACGTCCCCGGGATCACCGCCGAGGCCCGCACGTTGGAGGAGGCCCTCGCCGGCCGCGCTCCGCAGGTGCGGCTGCGCTACGGGGCGGCCGAGCGCCGGGAGGCCTACGAGCACCTCAACGCCACCGCGACCGACACCGACGTGGACCTGGTCATGATCGGGTGCCCGCACGCGACCCTGGGCCAGATCCGGGACGTCGTCCGGCTCCTCGAGGGCCGCCGGGTGCACGACGGCACCGAGCTGTGGGTGTTCACCCCGCGGGCGCTGCGGCACGTGGCCGAGCAGAACGGCTACGCGCGGGCGCTGGAGGAGGCCGGGGCGCTGCTGATGAGCGACACCTGCCCCGCGATCGGCCAGTTCCTGCCGAAGGGCACCCGGGTGATCGCCACCGACTCGGCCAAGCAGGTGCACTACCTGCCGGCGATCATGAACGTGCAGGGTCTGTTCGGCACCCTCGCCGAGTGCGTGGACGCCGCGGTGACCGGTACCTGGCGCGGGGAGGTCCCGTGACCGAGCTCGCGAGGTCACGCATGGGCAGAGCAGCGCCGCTCGCGGTTCCGACGAGCGTCAGCGAGGAGGCACCGTGAGCGAGCAGATCGCCCGGCGCGGCCAGGTGGTGCTGACCGGCCGCGGGCTGGTCGGCGGCGTCGCCGAGGGTGAGGCGCTCGTGACCCGCGAGGCGATCTCCGGCTGGGGCGGGGTGGAGCCCCGCAAGGGCCGGGTCATCGAGTCCCGCCACGAGCTGGTCGGGCAGTCCTTCGCCGGCAAGGTGCTGGTCTTCCGCGGCGCCAAGGGCTCCTCGGGGTGGTCGGGCATGTTCCACATGTCCCGGCTCATGGGTTCCGCGCCGGCCGCGATGGTCTTCACGACGATGAACACCAAGATCGCGCTCGGCGTGGTGGTGACCCACGTGCCGGCGGTGACCGACCTCGACGGCGACCCGTTCGAGCTGATCCACACCGGCGACCGGGTCCGGGTCGACGCCGACCGCGGAGAGGTGATCATCACCCCTCGGGGCGGGTAGCGTCGGCGCGACCTGTCCCGGGCGGGGGCGCACGGACGAGGATCGACGAGACACGCCGCGGCAGCACGCCGCGGCCGCGCGGAGGAGCTGGACCCCCTGACCGAACCCGAGGACCTGCCCGCCGCCGGCGACGGCGAGACCGCGGCCGAGCCGGACGGCCCCCGGCCGCGGGGGGACTACTTCGTGCAGTCGCTGGAGCGCGGGCTGGCGGTGATCCGGGCGTTCACCGCCGAGGAGCCCGAGCTCACCCTCAGCGACATCGCGCGGCGCACGGGCATGACCCGCGCCGCGGCCCGCCGCTTCGTCCTGACCCTGCTGGACCTCGGCTACGTCGGCACCATCGACCGCCGCTTCCACCTGCGCCCGAGCGTGCTGGAGCTCGGCTACACCTACCTGTCGATGCTGTCGTTCCCGCAGGTGGCCACCGCCCACCTGACCACGCTGTCCGCGGAGCTCAACGAGACCACCAGCGTCGCCGTCCTCGACGGCGACGACATCGTCTACGTGGCCAGGGTCGGCGCCCGGCGGGTGTGGTCCAGCCAGCTGACGGTGGGCACCCGGCTGCCGGCCTACGTCACCTCCCACGGCCGGGTGCTGCTGGCCGCGCTGCCGGACGACGCGCTGGACGCCTACCTGGCCCGGGCCCGGCTGGAGCCGCGCACCGACCAGACGACGACCGACCGGGAGGCGCTGCGGCGGGCGGTCCTGGCGGCCCGTGCCGACGAGTTCTCCCTGGTCGACCAGGAGCTCGAGGAGGGCGTCACCTCACTCGCCGTCCCCATCCGGGAGTCCTCGGGCACCGTCGTCGCCTCGGTCAACGTCGGGACCCAGGCGCGGCGGCACTCCCCCGCCGAGCTGCAGCGCATCGCGCTGGAGCCCCTGCGGGAGACCGCCCGGCAGATCGAGCGGGACATCGCCGTGCTGGGCGCCCGGGTCACCCCACCCGCTCAGTTCTGAGCCGGCGCGGCTGACCCCGTGACCGCCCGGCGGGCCTCGCCGGCGGCCCAGCGGCGGTCGACCTTGCCCGACACGGTCCGCTCGACGGCCGGCACGACCACGACCTCCCGGGGCCGCTTGTAGCCGGCCAGCCGCTCCCCGACCGCGGCGCTGAGCGCGCCGGGGTCCAGCCGCGCCCCCGGCTCGGCGACCACCAGCGCGGTCACCCGGCTCCCCCACCGGTCGTCGGGCACCCCGACGACGACGGCCTCGGCCACGCCCGGGCAGGCCACCAGCGCCTCCTCGACCTCCTCGGCGAACACCTTCTCCCCGCCGGTGTTGATGACGCCGGAGCCGCGGCCCAGCAGCGTCAGCGTGCCGTCGGCCTCGACGGTGGCCGCGTCCCCCGGGACGGCGTAGCGGACCCCGTCGATCGTGCGGAACACCGCCGCCGTGGCCGCCGGGGCGTCGAGGTAGCCCAGCGGCAGGTTGCCGGTGCTCGCCAGCACCCCGACCTGCCCGGAGCCCGGGACGACGTCGGTCCCGTCAGGGGTGATGACGCGGGCGTTGGGCGGCAGGGCGAAGCGGGAGCTGACCGTGTCGGGGTCCGGCCCGGACATCGAGATGCCGAACGGGCCGCCCTCGGTGGCGGCGATGCTGTCCTGCAGCGTCATGGACCCGGCCTCGAGCAGCCGCCGCTTGGTCTCGGTGCCCCAGCGCACGCCGGAGCTGAACACCCGGCGCAGGGACGACAGGTCGTAGGGGGTGCCGGCGGCCGCGGCGCGATCGAGCTCGGCGACCAGCGGGACGGCGAAGGCGTCGCCGACGATGACCAGCTCCGCGACCCGGTGCCGCTGCACCGCCGTCCACAGGGCGGCGGGGTCCAGCGACCGCTCCGGCAGCGTGACCACCCGGCCGCCGCGCAGCAGGTTGCCCAGGGAGGTGAAGAAGCCGGTGCCGTGCATGAGCGGCGAGGCCGGCAGGACGACCGGCTCGGTGCCGCCGCGGACCGCCTCGAGCGCCGAGGCCACGACCCCGGCGAGGTCGGCGGGCACCGGCAGGCCGGCGCGCCCGTAGGCCGAGGAGACCACGCCGCAGAGCCCGGCGCTGTCCCAGACGACGCCCTTGGGCAGGCCGGTGGTGCCGCCGGTGAGCACGATGACCTGGTCGTCGGGCGACCGCGGCACCCGCGGCTGCGGCGGGCCGGCCAGCGCGTCCTCGTAGCCGGTGGCGCCCTCGGGCGCCCCGTCCCCGGCGACGACGACCGCAGCGAGCCCGGGCAGCCGGGCGGCGACGGTGACGGCCCGCCCCGCGAGGGTGGCGTCGGCGACCAGGGCACGGGCGTCGACCATGCCGAGCACCTGCTCGAGCTCGGTCTCCAGGTAGCGGTAGTTGACGTTGACCGGTACCGCCCGCAGCTTGAGGACGGCGAACAGGCTCTCCACGTACTCCGGCGAGTTGTACAGCGCGATGCCCACCCGGTCGCCGGGCCCCACGCCGGCGCCGGCCAGGAAGCCGGCCAGCCGGGCGGCGCGGTCGTCGAACTCCGACCAGGTCACCGCCCGCTCCCCGTGCACCAGCACGGCCCGGGACGGGTCCAGGGCGGTCAGCGCGTCGGCGACCGCCTCCAGCAGGGTCGCGGGATTCTCCGCGACGCGGGCCGGCGCGCCCGCCCCGGCGCCGGTCACGAGGCGATCCGGGTGACCGCGGGCCGGCCGCCGCGCGGGCCGAAGGTCTCGACCACCGCGGAGACGCCGGAGTTCGACGCACCGGCGACCACCACGAGGACGGCGTCGGGCGAGGTCATCGCGTGGATGCCGTCGCGCGCCGGGTCGGGACCGGGGTCGAGGACGGCGTCGGGGTGGTCCCGGGCGACCCGCCAGTGGCTCGTGGCCGACACCGCACCCTTGCCCACCCGGTCGAGGGCCTCGCGGGGCAGGAACGACTGCTCGTAGAGGTACCGCGACACGTCCCGCTTGGCCCACCCGGCGTCGGCGAGCAGGTGCGCGTGCTCGGGGCCGAGCACGACCAGGGCGCTCACCGTCTGGTGCAGCAGCGCGCCGGTGCGGGCCAGCGACCCGGCGACGTCGTCGAGCAGCTGCTCGGGCACGCGGGTGTGCCGGGCCTCGATGTGCAGCGTGCTGCGCATCGTGAACGCGGTCACCGCGCTGTCCTCAGCCGCCAGGCCGCAGTCGACGTGCAGCGGCTGCCACGGGGACTCCTCCTCGTTCTCCCCGATGCACGCGGTGTACTTCGCCGGCGTGCCCTGGGTGGCCTGGTCCAGCTCGTGCGGCCGCAGCCCGAGGGCGTTGATCGCGGTGAGCCGGACGGCGCGGCCGATGGTGGCGTTGGCGCGGAAGCCGGGCCCGAAGAGGTTGCCCTGGCTGTTGACGCCGAGCTCGCCGCGGACCGGCCCGTTGACCAGCAGCAGGGAGCCGGTGCCGGTGGTGCTCTGCCAGATCCCCTTGCGCGGGTAGCCCTCCTCGCGCAGGGAGTCCCAGGCCGCGACGACCACCGGGAAGTACTCGGGCAGGCACCCGGCCATCACCGCGTTGACCGCCGCCAGCCGGACGGTGACCGCCCGGTTGAGCTGCGGCATCTCCAGGAGGACCTCGCCCGGGTCGCGGTCGACCCGGGCGAGCATCGCCTCGGCGGCCTCGCGGTCGCAGGGGACGACGGGCAGGCCGTCGGTCCAGCCCTGCGTGTAGCAGTGCTCGATCGCCCGCTGCGTGGGGTTCACGCGGCCGCCCCCGTCACTCCTCGACCCCGAGGATCTGGAGCAGGCGGGGCAGCATCTCCTCGACCCGCTCGCGGATGCCCTCGGCGGAGAGGCTCGCGACGGGGTGGGGGATGGAGACGTACGCGAAGCCCGGGAACCCGTAGGTCCGGGCCATCGCCTCCGCGGTGATGCGGAACGCGTCGGTGCAGATGGAGACGGCGGGCACGCCCGCGCGCTCCAGCAGGATCCCGTCGGCCAGACTGGCCGCGCTGCAGGAGCCCTAGTCGCCGATCGCCGTGACGGCGAAGTCGCACTCCTCGAAGATCCGCTGGGTCTGGGTCGGTTCCACCGGGGTCCCGAAGTAGGGCTTGGTGAACATCAGGACGTCCTTGACGCCGTAGCGCTCCTTGAGCACCGAGCCCACCTGGTCGAGCAGCGCTGCACCGTTGGGCTTGCCGTTGTCCAGCAGGCCGAGGGTGCGGCCGCGCAGGGTGGTGACCCGCGGTGCCAGGGAGGTGTCGGCGGTGGCGTCCGTGGCGCCGGTGGGGTCCAGGATGGACTCCAGCTCCATGGCGGCTCCTCGTCGTCGAGTGGTGGCCCCGGCCATGTGTGCGGCATACGCACGCCGGTTCCCTTCCCGCACACGACCCTAGCGAGCGCTGCGCGCCCGGGTCAACGCCGCCGCCCCGTAACGTGCCCGTCCATGACCGCCCCCGCCGTCGACACCGCCCCGGCGTGGTTCACCCGCGCCGTGGCCGCCGTCCCCGAGCACCGGGACGTCGCCGTCGACGGCGTCCGCGTGCACTACCGGGCCTGGGGGACGCCCGGCCGGCCGGGCCTGGTGCTGGTGCACGGGGGCGCGGCGCACTCGGGCTGGTGGGACCACGTCGCCCCGCTCCTGGAGACCCACCGGGTGGTCGCCCCCGACCTCAGCGGGCACGGCGACAGCGACCGGCGCGACGCCTACGGGATGGCGCAGTGGGCGCGCGAGGTGCTCGCCGTCGCCGCGGCCGAGGGGCTGTCCCGGCCGGTGGTGCTGGGGCACAGCATGGGCGGCTGGGTGGCGCTGACCGCCGGGGTCGAGCACGGCCACGCCGTCGCCGGGGTCGCGGTGATCGACTCGCCGCTGGACCGCCAGCCGCCCGAGGAGCAGGACCTCCGGGAGCGGCCCCGGGTGCACAGGGTCCATGCGGACCTGGACGCCGCCGTCGCCCGCTTCCGCACCCTCCCGGCCCAGGACGTGTACCTGCCCTACGTCCGCGAGCACGTCGCCCGGGGGTCGCTGCGGGCGGTCGAGGGCGGCTGGACGTGGAAGTTCGACCCCGGGTTCTTCGGCAGCCGCCCGCTGGTGCGCCAGCTGCTCCCCCGGCTGGCCGCCCCCGCGGCGCTGTTCCGCTGCCAGCACGGCCTGGTCCCCCCCGAGATGGCCGCCGAGATGGCGGCGCTGGTGCCCGGCGGACTGCCGGTCGTCGACCTGCCCGAGGCCGGCCACCACCCGATGCTCGACCAGCCGCTGGCGCTGCTCGCCGGGGTCCGCACGCTGCTCGCCGTGTGGCCACCCGCCCGCCGCGCGTAACGTCGGGCCCATGCCGGGGTCCGGACGCATCCACCACCCGGGCCTGGCCCGCAAGGTCGTGTCGGCCGACGCCGCCGCCGCGCACATCCGCCACGGCGACACCGTCGGCATGAGCGGCTTCACCGGCGCCGGCTACCCCAAGGCCGTGCCGCAGGCCCTGGCCCGGGAGATCTCCGACGCGCACGAGGCCGGGCGCCCGTTCCGGGTCAACGTCTGGACCGGCGCCTCCACCGCCCCCGAGCTCGACGGCGCGCTGGCCGCGGCCGACGGCATCGAGCTGCGGCTGCCCTACCAGTCCGACCCGGTCAGCCGGGAGAAGATCAACGCCGGCCTCATGGAGTACATCGACGTCCACCTGTCGCACGTCGCGCAGATGGCGTGGATGGGCTTCCTCGGCCCGCTCGACGTCGCCGTCGTCGAGGTCAGCGGCATCACCGCGGAGGGCGACCTCGTCCCGTCGTCCTCGGTGGGGAACAACAAGACCTGGCTGGACCGGGCCGACCGGGTGGTCCTGGAGGTCAACTCCTGGCAGAGCCCGGCCCTCGACGGGATGCACGACGTCTACTACGGCACCGCCCTGCCGCCGGACCGGGTGCCCATCCCGCTGGTCGGCCCGGCGGACCGGATCGGCGTGCCGTACCTGCGCTGCCCCCCGGAGAAGGTCGTCGCGATCGTCGAGACCGACGCCCCCGACCGCAACACCCCCTTCAAGGCGCCGGACGCCGACTCGCGGGCGATCGCCGGGCACATCGTGGAGTTCCTCGAGCACGAGGTGGCCCGCGGCCGGGTGCCGCGCTCACTGCTGCCGCTGCAGTCTGGGGTCGGCAACGTGGCCAACGCCGTCATGGCGGGGCTCGGCGAGTCCTCGTTCGAGGGGCTGACCGCCTACACCGAGGTCATCCAGGACGGCATGCTCGAGCTGCTGTGCTCGGGGCGGATGGTGTCGGCGTCGGCGACGGCCTTCTCGCTCAGCCCGGAGGGGGCGGCGCGGTTCGACGCCGAGGCGCAGGTGCTGCGCGAGCGCATCGTGCTGCGGCCGCAGGAGATCAGCAACCACCCGGAGATCGTCCGGCGGCTCGGCGTCCTGGCGATGAACGGGCTGATCGAGGCCGACATCTACGGCAACGTCAACTCCACGCACGTCATGGGCAGCCGGATCCAGAACGGCATCGGCGGCTCCGGCGACTTCGCCCGCAACGCCTTCACGTCCTTCTTCCTCACCCCGTCGACGGCCAAGGGCGGGGCGATCTCGACGATCGTGCCGATGGTCAGCCACGTCGACCACACCGAGCACGACGTCTCGGTGATCGTCACCGAGCAGGGGCTGGCCGACCTGCGCGGGCTCGCGCCGCGCAAGCGGGCCGAGCTGGTGATCGAGCGGTGCGCCCACCCCGACTACCGGCCCCTGCTGCGGGACTACTACGAGCGGGCGCTGCGCGACTCCCCCGGCCGGCACACCCCGCACCTGCTGGCCGAGGCGCTCGGCTGGCACACCCGGTACCTGGCCGACGGGACGATGCGGCCGCGCTGACCCGGCGCGGTCGCCGGCCCGGCGGCCGGGCCGACCGGTCAGGCGGTGGTCTCCGGGCCGAGCCGGAGGCGGACGACCCGTCTGTCGCGGAACTCGGCCGCGACGCAGCCACGCTCGGAGGGGTCCCCCTTGCCGGTCCGCACGGTCCAGACGGCCCGGTGCGCGGTCACCTGCTTGCGGGTGATGTCGATGCGGGCGTCGCGGGACAGGTCCCGCAGGAGCTCGTGGAGCTGCCGCCCCCGCACCGGACCGCACTCGGCGAACGGCCCGGTGGACGTGAGCTCGGCGTCGTCGGCCAGGTGGTGCACCAGCCCGCCGGCGTCCGCCCGCTGCCACGCCCCCTCGAAGGCCAGCGCGGTGAGGAACGTGTCGGCCTGGCGTTCGCCCTCCTCGATGAGGCGGCGGAGGAAGCGGCTGTCGCGGTTGACCTTCGACGCGGGCCCGAACCACCGGGACGCGCCGACCCGCGGGAGCTGGACGACGCGCACGGTGACCTGCTTGTAGCGGTCACCGGTCAGGAGGCCGTCGGCGAGCAGCTCGTCGATCTTCTCGATGAAGTGCAGCTCCTGGTAGAGCGACAGGTTCCCCGCCAGCTCGTTGCGACGGTCGGCGATGGCGAGCACGCTGCGCGGCTCGCGGGCTCGCTCGGTGGGGTTGATCTGGATGACCCACAGCTCGTCCGGCCGCGCGTCGAGCAGTTCGCGGACGGGTGGGTTCTGCGAGAACAGGCCGTCCCAGAAGCTGCCGCCGGCGGTGTGCACCGTCCGGAACGCGGTGGGGATCGCCGCCGAGGCCAGGACCATGTCCGCGGTGATCCGCTCGCGGCGGCTGTTGAACGCCCGGAACTCGCCGGAGAGCACGTCGACGGCGCCGATCAGCAGGATCGGGTGCCGGGCGAGGCCGTCGGCCTGGATCCGGTCGAAGTCCACCCACCGCCGCAGCAGCGCGCGGAAGTGCTCGATGCCGGTGACCGGGACGTCGTAGGGGCTGACGGTGGGCAGGAGCCCGACGGTCTGCAGCGTGGCGGCCCACAGCATCCACGCGTTGATCGCCTTCTCGACCGGCCCCGCGGCGGCGTTGTCGGCCCAGAACCCGTCGAGCCGCGCCTTGCCGGCCCGCCGGTCGCCGTCGACCAGGGCCGACCAGGTCAGCGCCGCGCACACCGCTCCGCCGGAGGTCCCGCTGAGGCCCACCAGCTCGTAGTCGTCGAACTCCTCGGCGGTGAGCAGCCGGCCGAGCACCCCGGCCGTGAACGCGGTGTGGCTGCCGCCGCCCTGACAGGCGATGGCCACACGCCGCTTGGGACCACCGGTCACGGGGCCTCCCGGGTCGGCCACGCCCCGAGGCGGGTCACCGTGGGCGGGCGGCTGACGTGGACCGGACCATGGTCCTCCAGGCAGGCGCGTCGTGGACCCCGTCCCGCCCGACGCGATCGCACCTGCCGGATCCCTCCAGGCCCGACCTCGACGTCACGGGCCCGCACCGGGACAGTGCTGCACGTGTACCCGGCCGCACCGCCACCACCTCCACCGCCGGACGCCGCGGCCCCACCCCAGCCGACGGTGGTGGCGACGGCGGTGCTGACCCTGGCCGCGGCCACCCTGGGCCTGTTGCCGTGGCCGCGGCCGGGATGGGCCCCGTCGTCCACCTGGCTGGTCACCGACGTGCCCGGGCCGCTGTGGGCACTCCTGCTGACGACGGCCGCGGTCTGCCTGGCCACCGCCGTGGTCCTGGTGCGACGCGAGGCCGGGCTGCGGCTCCGGGACGGCGTGACCTGGGCGTGGTTCGGGCTCGTCGTGGCAGCCGCCGCGGCCCTGGTGTGGAACGCGCTCTACGCGGCGGCGCTGTCGAACACCGTGTTCGGCGGCATCATCCCGATCTTCCACTGGCTGTTCACGTCCGCTCCCGCCGTCCTCGCGGGGTGGCTCTTCAGCCGCCGCGGTCGCCCGGCGCGCGTGGCCGCGGCGCTGGGCACCGGCGTGGTGACCCTCCCGCTGTTCGCGCTGTGGCCGGCCCTGCTGATGCCCGATGGACCGATCGGTGGCCAACTGGTCCGCGTCCTGGCCGGCACCGCCCTGCTCGGCCTGGCCCCGCTGGTCGCGGGGGCGCCCTGGCAGGGGCGATGGACGCCGGCCCCGCCCCCACCACGTCGTGAGGACCGCTCCGGCCCGGCTCCCGCCGCGCGGTGGCCGCACCCGCCCGGACGTCCCCGCGGGAACGCCGGCACGTCGCGTGCCTCGACCGCGTCCCCGCGGGAACCTCCGCGCTCAGTGCTCCGACCACCCGTCCGCGGGCAGCGACACCACGGTCGACTCGGGTCCGCCCACGCCCGCGCACCGCAGCCGTTCCGGGAGCTGCTCCAGCGCCCGCCCGGCCGCGGCCCGGTCGGCCCAGATCTCGACCAACCGGAGCCCGCACCCCTCGCGGGTCAGCCGGCGGGAGTGACAGCCGTCGGGGAACCAGCTGCCCGGCCGGAGCAGCTGGCGCAGCCGCCGCTCCTCCTCCGGTGTGGCACAGGCCCACCACAGGCGCACGACGACGACCGACATGCGTTCCCCCTCGCACCGACGGTGCGCAGGACGCTACGGAGACGGAACGGCGCCGTCCCGGGCCGGAGGTCCCTGAGACCCTCAGCCGATGCGGACGGCGGAGACGTCGAACTCGATCTGGATGCGGTCGCTGACCAGCACGCCACCGGTGTCCAGCGGCGTGTTCCAGGTCAGGCCCCAGTCGCTGCGCTTGATCGCCAGCGCGCCCTCGAAACCGACCCGCGTCTGCCCGAACGGGTCCTGCGCCGAGCCGGTCAGGGTGAAGTCGACCGACACCTCGCGGGTGGTGTCGCGGATGGTGAGGTCGCCGGTGACCGTGTAGACGTCGGCCTCGACCTGTTCCACGTCGGTGGAGACGAAGACGATCTCGGGGTAGGTCTCGACGTCCAGGAAGTCCGCCGAGCGCAGGTGCGCATCCCGGTCGGGCTGGCCGGTGTCGACGCTCGCCGTCTTGATCCGCAGCGTCACCGTGCTGGCCGCCGGGTGGGCCGTGTCCAGGTGCGCGGTGCCGGTGAAGTCGGTGAAGGACCCGCGGACGGTGGTGACCATCGCGTGCCGCGCCCGGATGCCGATGCGCGTGTGCGCCGCGTCGACCTCGTAGTCACCGCTGACGTCGACGAGGGCGCTGGTCGCCGCGTCGAAGTCGGTGGGGTCTGCATCAGGTGCCCGGTGCTTGCCCATGGCCGACCTCTCCCTTCCCCCGGTACATCCGCACCATCCTGACCGATGCCTCTCGGGCGGACGAACCGGGGTCGGCTCAGGGGGTGTCGAGGCCGGCGTAGACCCGCCGCGCGTTCTCCCCGAGCACCAGCGGGACGACGTCGTCGGGCAGGCCCAGGGAGGCGACCGCGCGGGCGTTCGCGGCCTGCCCGGGGACGCCGGGCCAGTCGGTGCCGTAGATCCACTTCCGGGCCAGGCGGCCCAGGTCGAAGCGCGCGTAGTACTCCGGGAGCCGCTTGGGCGGCAGGCCCGACAGCTCGATCCACACGTTGGGCCGGGAGATCGCGAGGAAGGCCGCGGCGTCGTACCACCAGCCGCGGCCGCCGTGGGCGAGCACCACCTGCAGGTCGGGGAAGTCGCGCAGGACGGCGTCCAGGAGCTGCGGGTCGGCGTAGGCGTTGGTCGACCCGGGGAAGCTGCTGGTGCCGCAGTGCACGACCAGCGGCACCCCGCGCTCGACGAGGACGGCGTAGGCGGGGTACATCGCGGCGTCGTCGGCCCGGAACCCGCCGTGCACCGGGTGGATCTTCAGCGCCGCGGCGCCCAGGTCCAGCTGGCGGGTCAGTTCCCTCGCGATCGGGAAGTGCAGGTGCGGGTTGACGTTGGCGACCGGCCGGAACCGCCGCGGGTCGTGCTCGACGATCGGCAGCAGGTCGTCGAAGAGCTGGTAGCCGGTGGCCTTGGGGCTGTACTCGCAGAACAGCAGCGCGACGTCGACGCCGTCCTCGGCCATGAGCCGGTCCAGCGCCGCGGGGTCCGGGCTGCCGTCGGCGCGCCAGACCTCCTCCAGGATGCCGGGCGGGCCGAACTGCCGCGCCCAGTCGATCCAGGCGGGCGCGAGCGTGGACAGGTGCGGCACGTGGACGTGGGCGTCCACGAGCAGGTGGCCGTCGAGCACGTCAGCGATCCTGCCCCGCGGGGCGGAGGACCACCTGCGGCGGCACGGGGTCGGCGGTGAGCAGCGCGACCAGGGCGGCCCGCCGGTCGCGGACGGCGGCCTGGTTGACGTAGCCCTTGTCGGTGACCTCCCCGGCGTCGAGCTGGGCCGGCTCGGTCAGCACGAGCAGCCGCTCGACGCACTGCGAGGAGCCACCTCCCGCGCGGGCCAGCCGGGCCAGGGTGGCGGCCAGCTGCGCGCGCAGGCCGTCGTCCGGCACGCCGTCGGCGTCCACCCGGCCGGCGTGCTCGGGGTGCAGCCAGACCATGGCGCCGACGAAGGCGGCGTCCTGGCCGCAGAGCACCGCGTCGGTCAGCAGGCCGTCGGACGCCGACAGCAGCTGCGGGCGCAGCGTGCCGACGCTGACGAAGGTGCCGGTCATCAGCTTGAAGTCCTCGGCGATGCGGCCGCGGAACACGAGGCCGGCCGCCGGGTGGTCGGGGTCGGCGAGCGCCACGGCGTCGCCGGTGCGGAAGAAGCCGTGCTCGTCGAAGGCGGCGGCGGTGAGGTCGGGACGGCGCCAGTAGCCGGGGGTCACGTTGGGGCCGGCGACCCGCACCTCCGTCTTCTCCCCCACCGGCACCAGCGCCAGCTCCACCCCCGGCAGCGGCACGCCGAGCACGTCGCTGCGGGTGATCGGGTAGTGCGCGCTCGTCGCGGCCGGCGCGGTCTCGGTCAGCCCCCACGACGTGGTCATCTGCATCCGCGCGCCGTGCTCGGCAGCCAGCTTCTCCAGCCGGTCCCACAGCTGCTGCGGGAGGGCCGCGGCGGCGAAGAAGCCCAGCCGCAGCCGGTCGAGGAACGCCGCGGCCGCGGCCCGGTCGCGCTCCAGGTGCGGGAGCAGCGCGGCGTACCCGGCGGGCACGTTGAAGTAGATCGTGGGGCGGGCGTCGGCCAGGTTGCGCACCGTCCGCCCGACCAGCGCCGGGGCCGGGCGGCCGTCGTCGATCCAGAGGGTGCCGCCGTTGACGAGCACCATGTCCAGGTCGTGGCTGCCGCCGAAGGTGTGGCTCCAGGGCAGCCAGTCCAGCAGCACGGGCGGCTCCTCGGCGAGGAACGGCCAGACCTGCCGCATCTGCTGCTGGTTGGCCGACAGCATCCCGTGGGTGGTGAGGACGCCCTTCGGCGTCCCGGTCGACCCCGAGGTGAAGAGGATCTTCGCGACGTCGTCCCGCCGCAGGGCCGCGCACCGGCGGTCGACCTCGGCGGTCGGCTCGGCGCCGAACGCCGCCACCGGGATCGAGCCGGCGACGTCGCCGTCCCGGCTGAGCACCGGCCGCTCGCCGGCCACGGCGGCGACCGCGCGGTCGTAGGAGGCGTCCTCGGCGACGACCAGGCCGGGGTCCACGAGGTCGGCCATCGCCCGCAGCTTCGCGTGGTCGGCGCTCTGCAGCGAGTACGCGACGCTGGTCGGCACGACCGGTGCGCCCACCGTCATCCCGGCCAGCAGCACCGTCAGGTGCAGCCGGCTGTTGCCCGACAGCACCATGACCGGGCGGTCGGCCAGCCCGCGGTCGAGCAGGCCCTGCGCCAGCCGGTCGGCCTGGACACGCACCTCGCCCCAGGTCGAGCGCGCCCACTTCTCGCCCACCCGCTCGGCCACCAGCAGCCGGTCGGGATGCGCCTCGCTGTGCGCCCGGAAGTCGTGGACGACGCCCACCGCGTGCTCGCCGAGCGGCTCGGCCGACCGCAGCAGCAGCCGGCCGTCGGGGAGGCGCTGCGACTCGATGCGCGGAGAGCGGAAGGTGTCGGGCATCGCGGGCCTCCTCGGGACGTCGTCGGCCACTGCCCGGATGCTCTACGGGTTGCGCGCCCCGCGTCAAGGAGTGTGTAGCTCGTCAGCGGAAGCGGCGGAAGTCCGGCGCCCGCTTCTCGGCGAAGGCCCGCGCGCCCTCCATGCCCTCCTCGCTGGCCGCGAACAGCGACAGCCCGTCGAAGGCCAGGTGCGAGATGCCGCCGAGGTGGTCGCTGTCGGCGTTGAACGAGTGCTTGAGGAAGCGCAGCGCGGTCGGCGAGTAGGAGCCCATCTTCCGGGCCCACTCCCGGGCGGTGTCCAACAGCCGATCGCGCGGCACCACCTCGTTGACCAGACCCCAGCGTTCGGCGGTCGCGGCGTCGTACCGGTCGAGGAGGAACCAGATCTGGCGGGCCCGCTTCTCACCGACCACCCGCGCCAGGTAGGCCGAGCCGAAGCCGGCGTCGAAGGACCCGACGCGCGGTCCGGCCTGGGCGAACGTCGCCTCCTCGCAGGCGACGGTGAGGTCGCACAGCACGTGCAGCACGTGGCCGCCGCCGATGGCGATGCCGTTGACCGCGGCGATCACCGGCTTCGGGATGTCGCGGATGATGCGGTGCAGCCGCTCGATCTCGAACGTGCCCCACTCGGTCTCGCCGTAGCCGCCGGTCTCCGCCCGCTCCTTGACGTCGCCGCCGGTGCAGAAGGCCCGCTCTCCGGTGGCGGTGAGGATGACGGCGGCCACGCGGCGGTCGGCCCAGGCGTGCTTGAACGCCGAGATCAGCTCGTCGACGGTGCGCCCGCGGAAGCTGTTCATGCGCTCCGGGCGGTCGATGGTGATGACGGCGTGGTCGTCCTCCTCGACCTCGTACCGGACGTCGGTGAACTCCTCGGGCCGCATGCCCACCACCCCTCCGTGGTCGCCGGCGCCGGCGGTCGACGAGCCGCTATGTCGTCATGTTGACGGTCGTCACGAGCGGCTGGCAAGCTCGCCGGCGTGGTCGCCCGCCGCTGCCTGGTGACCGGCGCGGGGCGGGGCATCGGCGCCGCCGTGGCCCGCCGGCTGGCCGCCCAGGGGCACGCGGTCGCCCTCACCGCGCGCAGCGCCGGGGAGCTCGACGCGGTCGCCGCCGGTCTGCCCGGGCCCGCGCTCGTCCTCTCCGCCGACCTCACCGCCCCGGCCGCCGCCGACGACGTCCTGGGCGCCGTGGAGCGGGAGTGGGGCGGGCCGGTGGAGGTGCTCGTCCTCAACGCCGGCGCCGGCACCTCCGCCCCCCTCGCGCGGACCAGCGACGAGGAGTGGGCGCGGATGCTCGAGCTCAACCTGACCGCCCCGTTCCGGCTGCTGCGCCGCGCCGTGCCCGGGATGGTCGAGGCCGGCTGGGGCCGGGTGGTCGCGGTCGCCTCCACCGCGGCCAAGCGCGGCGACCCGTACGTCGCGGCCTACACCGCCAGCAAGCACGGGCTGCTGGGCCTGGTGCGGTCGGCCGCCGCCGAGGTGGCCGGCACCGGCGTGACGGTGAACGCCGTGTGCCCCGGCTACGTCGACACGCCGATGACCGACCGGACCGTGGCCACGATCAGCGCCGCGACCGGGCGGACGCCGGAGCAGGCGCGCGAGGCGCTGGCCCACCGCCAGCCGATCGGCCGGCTGGTGCGGCCCGACGAGGTCGCCGACGCGGTGCTGCTGTGCGTGGCCAGCGCCGCGATCACCGGGCAGGGCATCAACGTCGACGGAGGGGCGGTGCAGTCATGACGGGTCTGGAGCGGGTCGACCCGCCGGAGCTGGCCCGGCCCTCGGGGTTCGCGCACGCGGTGGTGGCCGCGCCCGGGCGGACGGTCTTCCTCGCCGGGCAGACCGCCATGGACGCCGAGGGCCGAATCGTCGGCGCCGACGTCGTCGAGCAGTTCGAGCGGGCGCTGGGCAACCTGCTGACCGCGCTGCGGGCAGCGGGCGGGGAGCCCGCACAGCTGGCCTCGCTCACCGTGTACGCGGTCGACCTCGCCGACTACCGCGCCCGCGCCCGTGACATCGGCGGGGTGTGGCGGCGGCTGGTCGGCAGCGACTACCCGGCGATGGCCGGCATCGGCGTGGCCCGGCTGTGGGACGACGAGGCGCTGGTCGAGGTGCAGGGCACCGCCGTCCTGCCCCCCTGACCCCCGCCCGTCAGCCGTCGAGCAGGCGGCGGGCGTGGTCGGCGGCGGGGCCGGCCAGGCGGTCGGCCAGCTCGGCGAAGAGGTCGGCGGCGCGGGCGCCGTTCCAGTCCGCGGGCAGCAGCTCCAGCGGGAGGCCGGGGTCGGCGTAGGGCAGCCCGCGCCAGTCGGTCACCAGCCGGACGTGGTCGGCGAAGGCCTGCGCGGGGTCGACCGGCTGGTCCGGCCGGGCGCGCTCCAGGGCAGGGGCGTGCCGGTCGAGGAAGCCGGCGTAGCGCTCGTGCAGCGCGTCGAGGTCCCACCAGCGCGCGACCGCCACCCGGGCCTCCTCCCGCGGCACCCGCGCCTTCGAGAACAGCTCCACGTAGCCGGCCAGCCCGCGCCGGCGGAGCACCTCACCGACGTCGTCCCCCAGGTGCCCGGGTGCGATCCAGACCCCCGGCGCCACGGCCCCGAAGCCGAGCCGGGTGAGCTCCGAGCGCAGCCGGTGGCGGTGCTCCCGCTCGGACTCCGGCACGGAGAAGACGACGAGCAGCCAGCCGTCGGACTCGCGGGCCCGGCGCCGGCCGAAGATCCGCGCGTCGCCCTCGGCGAGCACCTCCAGCGCCTCGCCGGTGAGCGCGTACCCGGCGACGTCGCCGTCCCGCCGGGCGTCCAGCAGGCCCCGCCGCTTGAGCCGGGAGATCGACGAGCGGACGGCGGGCTCCTCCACGCCGAGGTCGGCCATCAGGCGGACGACGGCGGCGACCGACAGCCAGCCCCCGCGGGCACGGGCGTACAGGCCGTACAGGGTGACGATCAGCTGGCGGGGTTGCAGGGCGACGGGCGGGGGCGCCGCCGCCTCCTCGACGGCGGTCACGGCACCCACGATAACCGGCACCCGACCGTTCATGTCGCCCCGTTGACTCCCGTCAGGACAGCGCCATACTGACGGCAGGGTGCGGCCCGGCCGGACCCGGCGACCGCAGGGAGGTCCGTCCCGTGACGCTCGGCGCCCCGCCCCTGTCCCCCTCCGCGCACGTCGATCCCTTCTGCCGCGACCACCTGCCCCCACCGGGCTCGTGGCCGGTCCTCGACCTGGGCGACCTCGCCTACGCCGAGCGGCTCAACTGCGCGACCGAACTGCTCGATGGCACGATCGCGCGGTCGGGCGCCGACCGGCCGTGCGTGCGTGCCCCAGGGGGTCCGGCCTGGAGCTACGGCGAGCTGCGCGCCCGCGCCGGCCAGATCGCCGGCGTGCTCGTCGACGAGCTGGGTGTCACCCCCGGCAACCGGGTCCTGCTGCGTGGGCCCAACAGCCCCGAGCTGGTCGCCTGCTGGCTGGCGGTCCTCAAGGCGGGCGGGGTGGTGGTGACGACGATGCCGGCGCTGCGGGCCGGGGAGCTGGCCGCCGTCGGTCAGATGTGCCGGCCCACCCTCGCGCTGTGCGACAGCCGGCTGACCGACGACCTGACCGCCGCCGCCGTGCCGGGGATGACGGTGCTGACCTATGGGGACGGCGGCCCCGGCGACCTGCTCATCCGGGCCGCGGCCCACCCCGGGGAGTTCGCCGACGTCCCGACCGCCGCCGACGACGTGGCCCTGCTGGCGTTCACCTCGGGCACCACCGGCCGGCCCAAGGCCACGATGCACTTCCACCGGGACGTGCTCGCCATCGCCGACACCTTCTCGGCGCACCTGGTGCGCCCCGAGCCCGACGACGTCTTCGCCGGCAGCCCGCCGATCGCGTTCACCTACGGGCTCGGCGGACTGGTGGTCTTCCCCCTCCGGGCTGGCGCGAGCGTGCTGCTGCTCGAGCATCCCACCCCCGACCTGCTCGCCGACGCCGTCGGAGAGCACGAGGTGACGGTGCTGTTCACCGCACCGACCGCGTACAAGGCGATCGTGGCCGGGGGACGGGGGCACCGGCTGGCCGGGCTGCGCCGCGCGGTCTCGGCCGGGGAGCCGCTCCCCGCCGCGGTGTGGCACGGTGTGCACGAGGCGAGCGGGGTGCGGGTCATCGACGGCATCGGCTCCACCGAGATGCTGCACGTCTTCATCTCCGCGGCCGACGACGACATCCGGCCCGGCTGCACCGGCCGCGCCGTCCCCGGCTACACCGCCGCGGTCCTGGACGACCACGGCAACCCCGTGCCCGACGGCACCGAGGGGCACCTCGCCGTCCGCGGCCCCACCGGCTGCCGCTACCTCGACGGAGACCGGCAGGAGGAGTACGTCCGGCACGGCTGGAACCTCACCGGCGACACCTACATCCGTGACGCCGACGGCTACTTCAGCTACCGGGCCCGCACCGACGACATGATCATCTCGGCCGGGTACAACATCGCCGGGCCGGAGGTGGAGCAGGCGCTGCTGACCCACCCGGCCGTCGTGGAGTGCGCGGTCGTCGGCGCCCCGGACCCCGATCGCGGAACGATCGTCAAGGCCTTCGTGGTGCTCTCCCCGGAGGCCGGTGGGGTCACCCCCGAGGAACTGCAGGAGCACTGCCGCCAGCTGATCGCGCGCTACAAGTGCCCCCGCGCCGTCGAGTTCCGCACCGAGCTGCCCCGCACCAGCACGGGCAAGCTGCAGCGGTACCGGCTGCGGTGAGCGGCATGCGCATCGCGGTGTCCGGCGGCGGGCCGGGCGGACTGTACTTCTCGGCCCTGGTCAAGCAACTGGACCCGTCGCACGAGGTCACGGTCTGGGAGCGCAACGCCCCCGACGACACCTTCGGCTTCGGCGTCGTCTTCTCCGACGAGACCCTCGGCGGCATCGAGCACGCCGACCCGGTGGTGTTCCGCGGGATGCAGCGGCACTTCGCCCGGTGGGACGACATCGACGTCCACCACCGGGGCCGGGTCACGACCTCCGGCGGGCACGGCTTCGCCGCGATGAGCCGCAAGGAGCTGCTGGGCATCCTGCAGCGGCGCTGCGCCCACCTCGGCGTGCCGGTGCACTTCCGCACCGAGGCGCCCGACCCCGAGCGGCTGCGCTCCGAGCACGACCTGGTCGTCGCCTCCGACGGCGCCCGGTCGGCGGTGCGGGCCCGCTACGCCGACGTCTTCCGGCCGACGTTCGACACCCGCCGCTGCCGGTACATGTGGCTGGGCACCGACCTGGTGTTCGACGCGTTCAAGTTCTTCGTCGAGGAGACGCCGTACGGCGTCATGCAGATCCACGGCTACCCCTACGACCGCACCGGCAGCACGTTCATCGTGGAGATGCACGAGGACGTCTGGCAGCGGGCGTTCGCCGACGTCGCCGCGCTCGACCTGCCACCCGGCGAGAGCGACACCAAGTCGATCGCGCTGGTCGAGCAGCTGTTCGCCGGGGTGCTGGGCGGGCACCGGGTGTTCGCCAACAACTCGAGGTGGCTGAACTTCCTGTCGCTGCGCAACCAGACCTGGCGGCACGGCAACCTGGTGCTGCTCGGGGACGCCGCGCACACCGCGCACTTCTCCATCGGGTCGGGCACCAAGCTCGCGATGGAGGACGCGCTCGCCCTGGCCGCCTGCCTGCACGAGCACCCCGACGTCGACGCCGCCCTCACCGCCTACGAGGCCGAACGGCGCCCGGTGGTGCTCTCCACCCAGCGCGCGGCGCAGGCCAGCCTGGAGTGGTTCGAGGACATCGGCCGGTACGTGCACCAGGACCCCGAGCAGTTCGCGTTCAACATCATCACGCGCAGCCGGCGGGTCACCCACGACAACCTGCGGCTGCGCGACCCGGAGTTCGTCGCCGCCGTCGACGCCTGGTTCGCCCGGACCCAGCCCCAACCGGCCGAGCCGCGGCCGCCGATGTTCCACCCCTTCCGGCTGGGCGGCCTGGAGCTGGCCAACCGGGTCGTCGTCTCGGCGATGGACATGTACTCCGCGGTCGACGGGCTGCCCACCGACTTCCACCTCGTGCACCTGGGCAGCAAGGCCCTCGGCGGCGCCGGGCTGGTGATGACCGAGATGGTCTGCGTCTCCCCGGAGGGCCGCATCACCCCCGGCTGCACCGGCTTCTACACAGCGGAGCAGGAGGCGGCGTGGGCGCGCGTCGTCGACTTCGTCCACTCGGCGACCGACGCGAAGATCGGCGTCCAGCTCGGGCACTCCGGGCGCAAGGGCTCCACGAAGCTCATGTGGGAGGGCATCGACGAGCCGCTGCCCGCGGGCAACTGGGAGGTCGTGGGCCCCTCGGCGATCCCGTACTCACCCGCCAACGCCGTGCCGCGCGAGCTCACCGACGCCGACCTCGCCACCATCCGCGACCGGTTCGTGGCGAGCACCCGCGCCGCGGCCCGCGCCGGCTTCGACGTCCTGGAGCTGCACTGCGCGCACGGGTACCTGCTGTCGTCGTTCATCTCGCCGCTGTCCAACCGGCGCACCGACCGCTACGGCGGCCCGCTGGCGAACCGGCTGCGCTACCCGCTGGAGGTCTTCGACGCCGTCCGCGCGGCCTGGCCGGCCGAGCGGCCGATGACCGTGCGCATCTCGGCCACCGACTGGTTCGAGGGCGGCACCGACGTCGAGGACGCCGTCGCCGTCGCGCGCGCCTTCGCCGAGCACGGCGCCGACGGGATCGACGTCTCCACCGGCCAGGTGGTCAAGGCCGAGCGGCCGGCCTTCGGGCGCAGCTACCAGACCCCCTACGCCGACCGGATCCGCAACGAGGTGGGCCGCGAGTTCGGCGTCGCGGTCATCGCCGTCGGGGCGATCTCCAGCTGGGACGACGTCAACTCGATCCTGCTCGCCGGCCGGGCGGACCTCTGCGCACTGGGCCGGCCGCACCTCTACGACCCGCAGTGGACCCTGCACGCCGCGGCCGAGCAGGACTACACCGGCCCGGGCGCGCGGTGGCCGGCGCCGTTCCGGGCGGGCAGCCGCCCTCCCCAGACCGGGCGCACCGACGGCCCGCGCCCCCGGCTGCAGCTGGTCCGGGAGGGGACGACGGGCACCCGGCACGCCCGCTGGCGCCCGGGCGCCTGCTGAGCCGGCAGACCGCCCACCGGCGTCCGTGCAGTAGGAATACGCCGCCGGGGTGCCGGCACGGTGGGTGATCGACGAGGAGGAGACCTCATGGCGGAGAACTTCGTACTGCAGCACGGCGCGTGGCACGGCGGGTGGGCCTGGCAACCGGTCGCGGCCCGGCTGCGGGCCGAGGGGCACCGGGTCATCGCGCCCACCAGCCCGGGCCTCGGCATCGACGACGACCCCAGCGGGGTCACGCTCACCGACTGCGTCGACGCCCTGGTCGCCGCCGTCGACCGGTCGGGCCTGGACGACGTGACGCTGGTCGGGCACAGCTGGGGCGGGTACGTCGTCGCGGGTGCCGCACCCCGGCTGGCCGGCAAGCTGAAGCGCGTCGTCTTCTGGAGCGCGTTCGTCCCAGAGGAGGGGCGCTCCCTCAACGACGAGGCGCCGCCGCACTACACCGAGCTGTTCGAGCAGCTGGCCGCGGCGTCGGGGAACAACACGGTCCTCCTGCCCCTCGAGGTGTTCCAGGGCGGCTTCATGCAGGACGCCGACCCCGCCACGGCTGCCGTCGTCCACTCGGTGCTGCGCCCGCAGTCGTTCCTCTGCTTCAGCGAGCCGGCGGTCGGCGGCAACGCCTACCGCGACCTCGACGTCCCGATCGACTACCTGCTGTCGGTCGACGACATCGCCATGCCTCCGGGCGAGCACGCGTGGGCCCCGCGCTTCCCCGAGCGCTGCGGGGCGGCGGTCACCGAGATCCCCGGCAGCCACGAGTCGATGTTCACCCGCCCCGCCGAGCTGGCCGACGGCATCCTGCGGCTCGCCACGGCGCGCTGACCACGCGGCCGCGGCGGCGGGCGAGGTGACAGCCCGGCGCCGCGGCCGACACCATGGGGCCCCCGTGAACGGTGACCCGGTCGTACCACGGGAGCGGCGAATAAACACCC
>NZ_JBJGYT010000012.1:0-147109 GCF_054050135.1 Geodermatophilus sp. SYSU D00705
CCGCGCCCCGCGGCCCCCGTCCCCGCCCCGGTCGTGCGGACGGCGGTCGGTCAGCCCTCCTCGTGGTGGGCCAGCAGCCCGTCCAGCGCGGTGGCGCCGTCCTCCAGGACGCCGTTGTCCTCCGCGACCTCGGCGACCCGCTCCAGCGGCTCGCGGGGCAGGTCGCTGCTGAACCGGGTCAGGACCATGGTCGGGATCAGCGCCGGGTCGATCTGGGTGAAGTTCGGCAGCTCGGCACGGACCTCGTCGTCGTGGCCGGCGGCGTACTCCATGGACTCCTCGACCGCGGCGGTGAAGGCCTCGACCAGCTCGGCGTCCTGCTGCGTCTTCTGCTCGGTGGTCACGTACAGCGCGGTGACGAAGTCGGGGTCGGTCTCCACGAACTGGGAGGCGACCAGGCGGTTGCCCTGCGCCTTGGCCACGCCGAGGAAGGGCTCGCTGGTCGCGATCGCGTCGACCTGACCGGCGGCCATGGCGCCGGCCATGTCCTGCAGCGGCAGCTCGACGAACTCCACCGAGTCCGGGTCGGCGCCGGCCGCCTCGACCGCCGCGCGGGTGGTGAGCTCGTGCAGGCCGAGCAGGGCGTTGACCGCGACGCGGCGGCCGGCGAGGTCACCGGCGTCCTGGATGTCACTGGCCTCGGGCACCAGGACACCGCCGTGGTCGGCGCCCTCCTCACCGGTGGACCGGCCGCCCTCGGCGACGGCCGACAGCGGCAGGCCCTCGTCGCGCGCCTGCAACAGCGTGACCACGTTGGCGTAGACGAAGTCGTAGGAGTCGTTCATCAGGCCGGGGACGAGCGCCGCGCCGCCGGTGCCGAACTGGATGTCGAGCTCGATGCCGCGGTCGGCGAAGAAGCCCTGGGCCTCGCCGACGTACAGCGCTGCGACGTCGACCACCGGGACGACGCCGACGGTGACCTTCTGCAGCTCGCCGGCGCCGGTGCTCGCGGCGCCGGCGGTGGTGTCGCCGTCGCCGCTCCCACAGGCGGAGAGGGTGAGCGTCGCGGCGGCCAGGCCGGCCAGCAGCGAGCGCGTGGGGGTTCTCATGTCGTCCTCCGTTGGTCGACGAGGGGTCGGGGGGTGGTGCGCGGGGTCGGTCAGGCGGCGTGCGCGCGGACGGGCAGGGACTGCAGTCCGCGCAGCCAGTTGTTGGCGATCAGCCGGGGTTCGCCGGTCAGCTCGAACCGGTCGACGCGGCGGGCCAGCGCGGAGAGCAGGCACTCCGCCTCCAGCCGGGCGATCAGCGAGCCGACGCAGCCGTGGATGCCGGTGCCGAAGGCCAGGTGGCCGGTCGCGCGGCGGGTGATCCGGAACTCGTCCGGGTCCTCCCAGCGACGCGGGTCGCGGTTGGCCGCGCCGAGGAACAGCAGCACCTTCTCGTCGGCGCCGAGCCGGACCCCGCCGAGCTCGACCGGCACGTTCGTCGTCCGCCCGATGATGGGGCTGGGCGCGGTGTGGCGCAGGCCCTCGTCGAAGGCGAACCGGGCGAGCGTGGGCGTCTCGCGCAGCAACTGCCACTGGTCGGGGTTCTCGATCAGCGCGCGCAGCGTCAGGCCGACGCCGTAGATGGTGGTGTCGACGCCCGCGGACAGGATGGAGCGGACCATCATCGCGGCCTCGTGCTCGGAGATCTCCCCCGTGTCGGCGGCGGCGAAGATGTCCGCGGCGAGCCCGTCGGGCCGCAGCGCCTCGCGCCGCATCTGCCAGGCCACGTAGGCCGGCGAGTCCCCCGCCAGCTCGACGGCCTCGTCGTAGAGCTCGTTGCGGGGGCCCATCGCCTGGAAGTTGAGGTTCGAGTACGGCAGCAGGTGCTTGCGCCCCTCGGGGACGAAGCCGACCGCGTCGGGCAGCACCGTGAGGGGGAAGGCCTGGGCGAGGTCGGTGGCGGCGTCGAACTCCCCGCGCTCCAGCACCTCGTCGACCAGCCGCTCGGCGGTGGCCGCGAAGTCCGCGCGCAGCCGGCGGACGGCGGCCGGCCCGAGGACCCGCGTCATGACCGCCCGGCGCGGGGTGTGGTCCGGCGGGTCGGCCTCCAGCAGCACGCTCGGCTCCCGCCAGTTCTCCGCGCGGCGGGTGTTGGTCACGCCCGTCCCGGCGGTGGAGGTGAACCGCTCCCAGTCCTTGAACACCTCCTCGACCAGGTCGTGCCGGCCGGTGGCCCACACCTCGTGGGCGGGCAGCCAGACGACCGGCGCGGTCTCGCGGACGAGGGTGTCGACGCGCAGCGGGTCGGCCAGCGACGCCCTGCTGAACGGGTCGACGTCCACGACGGGGCGTCCGGTGGTGCTGGTCATGATCGAGCTCCAGGGGCGTGGCCGGGGATGGCAGTTGCTAAATCAACTCGGCGTAGTGGACAGTTCGCCGGGACGGCTTGTCAAGAGCGCCCCACGCATGAGTTGCTTGATGAACTGCCGAGCACCGACCCCTGCCCGACCCCCCGCGAGGAGGACCGATGCCGATGGCCCGCCGCCGCTCAGCGGTCCGGACGCGGCTCCGGTGCGGCGTCGCCGTCGAGGCCGGCGCCGGGGTCGGCGACCTCGGAGAGGTTGTCGTGCATGCGGCGCAGGAAGTCCCGCAGCTGGGTCAGCTCCGCGTCGCTGAAACCGCGCAGCATCCACCGCTCCCGCTCCAGCGCGAGCGGCAGCAGCTCGTCGTGCAGGGCGACGCCGTCGGCGGTCAGGTAGAGCCGCCGCAGGCCGTCGGCCCGCTCGATGGTCACGAGGTCCCGCTCGGCCAGCCCGGCCACGCTGCGGGAGACCACCGACTTGTTCAGCCCCAGCACGGTGCAGACCTCTCCCGCTGTCGCACCGGGGTGGTTGCCGAGCGCCGAGATGATCCGCCAGTCGTTGACCCCCACGCCGAAGCGGCGCATGTACTGGAACGTCGAGCCCCATGACAGGGCGTTGGACACCAGGGCCAGGTAGGCGGGCGTGTACGCCTCGCGGTCGATGGTCACCGGCAGCTTGTCCCGGTGCGGTTCCCGACCGCTCACCCCGGCTCCCCTCCCTGTCGTGTCCGCGCCCTCCCCACCCCGAGCCCGTCGAGGAGACCATCCCATGAACAAGCTGATCAACGAGCCCCGGACCGTCGTCGCGGAGGCCCTCGACGGCCTCACCGGCGCCGTCGCCGGCACGTCCCGCCTCGCGGGCTGGACGACGGCGGTGCGCAGCGACGTGGCGGCGGTCCGGGACGCGGGGCGGGTCGCGGTGGTCTCCGGCGGCGGCGCCGGCCACGAGCCCGCCCACGCCGGTTACGTCGGGGCCGGGATGCTGACCGCGGCGGTGGCGGGCGAGGTCTTCACCTCGCCGTCCGTGGACGCCGTCCTGGCCGCCGTCCGCGCCGTGGCGTCACCGGCCGGGGTGCTGCTGATCGTCAAGAACTACACCGGCGACCGGCTCAACTTCGGCCTGGCCGCGGAGCTCGCGCGGGCCGAGGGGACGCCGGTCGAGGTGGTCGTGGTGGCCGACGACGTGGCCCTGGCGGCCGCGGGAGGGGCCGGACGCCGCGGGATCGCCGGCACCGTCCTGGTGCACAAGGTCGCCGGCGCCGCGGCCGAGGCGGGCCTGCCGCTGACCGAGGTCGCCGCCCGGGCGCGCGCGGCTGCCGGCGCCGTCCGGACCATGGGGGTCGCCCTGTCGGCGTGCACCGTGCCGGGCGCGGACCGCGCCTCGTTCTCGCTGGGCGCCGACGAGATCGAGTGGGGGCTGGGCATCCACGGCGAGGCCGGGGTCGAGCGCACCCCCGCCCGGTCGGCCGACGAGATCGCCGCCGGGCTGCTCGACCGCATCGTCGCCGACGGCGGCCACGGCGCGGGCACCCGCGTCGCACTGCTCGTGAACGGGCTCGGGGCGACCCCGCCGATCGAGCTCGACGTGATGGCCCGCGCGGCGCTGGCCGACCTGCGCCGCCGCGGCCTGGTCGTGGAGCGGGTCTGGGTGGGCAGCTTCCTCACCGCACTGGACATGGCCGGCTGCTCGCTGAGCCTGCTGCCGGTGGACGACGACGTCCTGGCCGCGCTCGACGCCCCCACCACCGCCCCGGCCTGGTCGGCGCACGGCGGCACTCCCCCGGCGGAGCCGGGCACCGTCGCGGTCCCCGACGCCGACGACCCGGCTGCCGGTGGCGAGCTGGCCGCCGGCGACCCGCTGCGGCGGGCACTGGAGGCGGCGGCCAGGTGCCTGCTCGACGCCGAGGAGGAGCTCACCGACCTCGACCGGCAGGTCGGGGACGGCGACCTGGGCACCAGCCTGGCGCGCGGCGCCCGGCAGCTGCTGGCCGACGTCGCCGGCTACCCGGGCCAGGACGGCCCCGCGGCGGTGCTGCGGGCCGCGTCGGCCACCGTGCGCAGGTCGGTCGGCGGGACCTCGGGGCCGCTGTACGCGGCGATGCTGATGCGCGCCGCGGCCGCGCTGCCCGACGATGGCGCTGCCGGCGCGGCCGGGTGGGCGGCGGCGTTCACCGCGGCCGTGGACGGCGTCCAGGAGATCGGCGGCGCCCGGCCTGGGGACCGCACCATGGTCGACGCCCTGCGCCCCGCCGCCGACGCCCTCGCCCGCGGCGTGGCCGGCGGCTCGGACCCCCGGACGGCGCTGGAGGCGGCCGTGGCCGCGGCGCAGGAGGGCACCCGGGCGACCGCGGAGATCGAGGCGCGGCTCGGCCGGTCCAGCTACCTCGGGGCGCGCGCCGTGGGGCACCCCGACCCCGGCGCGCACGCCGTCGCGCTGTGGCTGGCCGCCGTCATGGTCGCCCTGGCGGACTGAGCCGCCGGCTCACTCCCGGCCCGCGACGACGGCGAGGGCGCGGCGCAGCCAGCCGTCGAGCGCGGCGTCCGTGGCGTAGCCCGCCGGGTCGACCAGGACGAAGGCGGACAGCCGTCTCCCGCCCAGCTCCATGGGGCCGACGTGCGGTTGTTCGAGGGCGGCGGCCACCGCCTCCGGCCCGACCCGCACCAGCAGCCCCGTCGCGGTGACGCCGCAGCACATGCGCCCGTGCACGGAGAAGGAGCGGCCGCCGCCGACCATCGGCTTCTCCACGACGTCGCCGTGCGCGCCCAGCAGCCGGCGCACGCGGTCGGCGGTCTCGCGGTCGTGGGGCACGGCTGCGGTCAGGCGGCGGCGTCGGCGGCGGGCACGTCCGGGATCCTGCCGGTCCGGGCCGGTCCCCGGCTCACGCCTGCGCGCGGCACCAGGCCTGCAGCGACTCGCGGGCGTCGCGCCACGGATCGGCGTCGCTCTCGTCGAGCGTCACACGGACGGCGAGACCGTCGTGCAGGACGGTGACCGCGGCCATGGCGGGCGCGGCCGCCGCGGACAGCCCGGCGCCACCCCGCTGCGCGGCGTCCTCGGCCTGCTGCCACGCCGCCCGCATGTCCGCGGCCGCGGCGCTCCGGTCCCCACCGCCGGCGCCCTCCGAGAGCGCCTCCACCTCGTAGCGGGTCACCGCGTCGGTGAGCTCCTCGACCACCTCGTCGCACGCCGCCACCACCGGCGACACGGTGACGGAGGCCTCCCGCGCGGCCACCTCCGACTCGGCGGCCGCGACCGCCGCCGGGTCCGGGGCCGGGTCGGCCGGCGCCGGGTCGGCCGGCGCGGGGTCGGGTGGTGCGGGGTCGGGTGGTGCGGGGTCGGGTGGTGCGGGCTCCGGAGCGGCCGTCGCCGGGCTGGTGCCGGCGGCGGGCTCGACCGCCTCGCCGGTGCAGCCGCTCAGGACCAGGACGACGAGCGCCGAGGCCAGCAGCGGTCCGCGGGTGCGCATGCCCGACGGTGGCACCCCAGCCGCGACCGCGCAGCCCGACCGTCGGTGCCTGCGGGCAGGATCGGGGGCATGGTGGCCTTCTTCCTCCCGCGGGCGAGCGACGACGAGCAGGCCGAGCGGCTCTACGACGCCCTCGCCGAGTTCGCCGGGTGCGAGCCCGCCCCACCGGGCCGGCGGGTGCAGTCGATCGTCTTCACCCAGGACGGCGCCGAGTGGGTCGCCGAGGTCGGGGAGGAGCTGCGCGGGCAGCGGACCACGCAGCAGCTCCGTCGCGGCGAGCTCGTCGAGCGCACCGAGACCCTCACCTCGACGTCCCGCGTGCTCGCGGTCTACCCCGGTACGCCGTTCGTCGTCGTGACCGACGCCCAGCCGATCACCGGCACCCCCTCGGAGTGGGCCAACCCGTTCACCGTCCAGCCGGAGCGGGTCACCTGGTTCACGTGAGGACGACCAGCTGCTGGGTCGCCCGGGTCATCGCGACGTAGCGGTCGACCGCGCCCTCGATGCCCGTGCCGAACGCCTCGGGGTCGACGAGCACGACCAGGTCGAACTCCAGCCCCTTGGCCAGCTCCGGGGTCAGCGACCGGATGCGGGGCGTCCCGCGGAACGTGGGGTCGCCGATGACGCAGCCGATCCCCTCGGCGTGCGCGGCGAGCCAGGTGTCGAGGACCGCGCCCAGGTCCGCCACGGCCCCGTGGACGACCGGCGCCCCGCTGCGGATGGACGTCGGCACGTTGGCGTCCGGCAGCACCGCACGGATGACCGGCTCGGCCGCGGCCATCACCTCGGCCGGCGTCCGGTAGTTGACGGTGAGGGAGGCCAGGCGGACGTCGTCCAGCCCGATCCGCCGGAGCCGTTCCTCCCACGACTCGGGAAAGCCGTGCCGGGCCTGCGCCCGGTCGCCGACGATGGTGAAGCTCCGCGACGGGCAGCGCAGCAGCAGCATCTGCCACTCCGCGTCGGTCAGCTCCTGCGCCTCGTCCACCACGACGTGCGCGAAGGGGCCGGCGAGCAGGTCCGGGTCCGCGGTGGGCAGGGCGGCCTCGTCGACCAGGGCCTCGCGGAGGTCGGAGTGGCGCAGGGTCGTCATCAGCAGCAGCTCGGAGTCGTCGGTCGCGATGAGCTCGTCGATGACGTCGGCCATGCGGTCGCGCTCGGCGGCGGCCGCGGCCTCCTGACGACGCCGGCGCCGGGAGATCCCCGGGTCGCCGAGTCGCTGACGGGCCGCGTCGAGCAGCGGCAGGTCCGACACGGTCCAGGCGTGGGGGTCGTCGCGCTGCAGGGCCCGGACGTCCTCACGATCGAGCCGCGGCGCGCACCTGCGCAGGTAGGCCGGCACCGACCACAGGTCCCCGACCAGGTCGGTCGCCTCGAGCAGCGGCCACGCGTGGTCGACGGCCGCGACCAGCTCCCGGTTCTGCAGCAGCGACCGGCGCACGAGCTCCGGCGCGGCGTCGTCGTCCTCGTGCCGGTCCACCAGGATCGCCACCAGCGCGTCCCAGACCTGGTTGCGTGCCTCGTTGTGCGGCGTGCCGGGATCCGGCGTCCCGAACGCCTCGGCCCAGTCCTCGGCGCCGAGCCAGACCTCGGACCAGGGGGTCTCGACCCACATCCCCGTGGTGGGCGGCTCCTCGTAGAACCGCACCGCCGTCTCGACCGCCGCCACCAGGTCCGCCGACGACTTGAGCGCGGCCACGTGCGGGTCCGGCTCGACCCCGGCGGTGGCACCCTGCGGGACGAGGTCGCGCAGTGTGCTGATCTGCACGCCCTCCTCGCCGAGGCTGGGCAGGACGTCGGAGACGTAGGCCAGGTAGGGCTGGTGCGGCCCGACGAACAGGACGCCGCCCCGGCGGTGCCCGAGGCGGGAGTCGGCGTAGAGGAGGTAGGCGGTGCGGTGCAGGGCGACGACGGTCTTCCCGGTCCCCGGGCCGCCGTCGACGACCAGCGGCCCCGCGGACCCCGCCCGGATGATCGCGTCCTGGTCGGCCTGGATGGTGGCGAGCACGTCGCGCATCCGGTCCGACCGGGTGCCACCGAGGCTCACGATGAAGGCCGACTGGTCGTCGAGGGCCGCCGCGTGCCCCTCGAACCCGTCCGCGGTGAAGACCTCGTCCCAGTAGTCGCTGATCCGGCCGCGGGTCCATCGGTACCGGCGGCGGCTGGCCAGGCCCATCGGGTCGGCGTGGGTCGCCCCGAAGAACGGCTCCGCCGCCGGGGAGCGCCAGTCGACCAGCAGCCGGCGGCCCGTGCTGTCGGTGAGGCCGAGCCGCCCGACGTACAGAGGCTCGCCGTCGTCGGCACCGACCACGTGGCCGAGGCAGAGGTCCAGTCCGAAGCGACGCAGGGCGCGCAGGCGGGCGGTCAGCCGGTGGATCTCCAGGTCCCGGTCCAGCGCCTCCTGGCCGATGCCGCCGGGCGCCCTGCGCTCGGCGGCGAGCCGGTCGGTCAGGTCGGCGATGGCCTGCTCGAGGCTGTCGGCGATGGCGGCGAAGTGCTGCTCGTCGCGGGCGATCAGAGCCGGGTCGGCCTTGGCGGCGAGGTTGTCGGGGAGGTCGAACGCGCTGGTGGTCAGCGGACTCACGTCATCTGCTCCGATCCGAGGCCGACCGCAGGAATCGCATCCCGATCCCGCACTTCCTCGACCTCGGCCGGCGATTCTGCGGCCCACCCCGGGTCTTGCCACAAGTCCCCCGTGGCGCTATATGTTGAAGTGGAGAGAATCCATTCCGTTCCATTTCCGCGTCCGGGTCGACGTGCGTGCCGGTCACCGGCCGAGCAGCACGACCCCGGCCAGCGAGACGCCGGCGACGAGCAGCGTCGAGGCCGTCGCCACGAGCAGCGCGGAGCCGCTGCCGCGGAACAGCGAGCGCAGCTGCACCCCGGCGCCCATGCCGAACAGCGCGGCCCCGAGGGCGGCCACCTGCACCTGCGAGATCACCGTCAGCGCGTCCTCCGGGACGATCCCCGTGCTGCGCACGGCGACGCAGGCGAGGAAACCGAGCACGAACAGCGGCACGAGCGGCGGTCGTGTCGCCGCGGTCTCCCGCCCGGGCTCGGCCAGCCGACGCCGCACGCTCACCGCCGCGACGACCGGCGCGAGGAGCAGCACCCGCGTCAGCTTGACGACGACGGCGACGGCCACGACGGCGGCCCCACCGGTGCCGGCCGCCGCGACGACCTGCCCGACCTCCTGGATGCTGGCCCCGACCCAGATCCCGAACTGCACGTCGCTCAGACCCAGCGGCCGCTGCAGCAGCGGCAGCAGCACCATGGCCAGCGTCCCGAACAGGGTGACCATCGCGATCCCGACCGCGACGTCCTCCTCGTCGGCCCCGGCGGTGTCCTCCATCGCGGCGATGGCCGAGGCGCCGCAGATGGCGAAGCCGGTGCCGATCAGGAGGCTGCGGGCCCGTCCGAGCCGCAGCCGGTTCCCCAGCCAGGTCGTGACCAGCAGGGTCACGACGAGGGTGCCCGCGACGAGGGCGACGGTGCCGGCGCCCAGCGCGACGATGGCGCCGAAGGACACCGCGAAGCCGAGCAGCACGATCCCGATCCGCAGCAGGCGCCTGGTCACCTGGCCGAGCGCCTGCCGCGCCGCCCCGGGCAGCAGCCCGGTGTTCCCGGCGACCATGCCGAGGGCGACGGCCCACGTCAGGACGCCGACCGCGGGCACCAGGCGGTGGGCCAGCACCGCGCCACCGAGGCCCAGGGCCGCGGCGACCAGCCCCGGCCAGCGCCGGGGGCGGGCGGCGGGGACGACACCCGCGGTCCCGCCCTCGACGGCGTCCCGGACGGCGGCGTCGTCCTCCACGGGGCCGCGGTCGACGGTCGCCGCGCTCACCGGGCCACCGTCGGAGCGCCCACCCGGGCGAGGCTGGCCGGGTAGGCCCGGCGGCCCAGCACCAGCGCGACCAGCGCGCCGGCCGCGGCCAGCGGCACGAGCTGCATCGCCGTCCCCAGGCCCAGCCGGTCGGCCAGGATGCCGGTGACCAGCGGGCCGGCCGCCAGCCCCAGCAGGCTGTTGGCCAGCGTGAGCGTGCCGAAGGCGGTGGCCCGGATCGACTCGTGGGTGAGGTTGGACACCATCGCACCGGCCGGGCCGGCGGTGCCCGCGGCGAAGAAGACGCCGATCGCCAGGAGCAGCAGCTGCGCCGCGCCCGGCCCCAGGGCGAACGCGCCACCCAGGAAGAGCAGCGACACGAGCGAGTAGACGATGGCCGACGTCCACTTGCGGATGGCCACGCGCCGGCTCAGCCGGTCGGTGATCCAGCCGCAGGCGATCATGCCGGTCCCCATGAACAGGATGGCGACGGCGGCGAGGGCGGCCGCCCGGTCCGGCGGGAGGTCGTAGGCCCGGTTGAGGTAGCTGGGCAGCCAGGCGAACAGCGAGCCGGCGATGAACAGCTGCAGGCCGCTGCCGAGGTAGGCGCAGATGACCGACGGCGTGCTGAACAGCGTGCGCAGCCGCGCCCGCTCTCCCGTCGCCGACACGGGCTCGCCCTCGGCGACCTCGTCGACCCGGTACCGGGCCAGCTTCGCGTCGCTGATGAACACCCGGAAGAGCACGACCAGGACCAGCCCGAGGATCGCCAGCACGCCGAACGACCAGCGCCACCCGAGGTGGACGGCGAGCGCGCCGCCCAGCGCGACGCCGAGCACCGACCCGAAGGAGCCGCCGGCCATGAAGGCGCCGGTGAACGAGGCCCGGCGCGAGGCCGGGAAGACGGCGAGGACGACGGCCAGCCCGACACTGCCGTAGGCGGCCTCACCCAGGCCGATGAACACGCGGGCGAGCATCAGCTGCTCGTAGTTGGCCGCGATCGCGCAGCCGACGGTGGCCAGGCCCCAGATCGTGGCCATGAGGACGATCGCGCGGACCCGGCCCCACCGGTCGCCGAGCAGCGACAGCGGGACGGCCAGGAGCCCGACGGTCAGCGCGACGACGCTGGTGAGCGCCCCGAGCTGTGTGTCGGTCAGCGCCCACTCCAGCTTGAGGAAGGGGAACACGGCCGAGAGGACCTGCCGGGACATGTAGTCCGACAGGAGCAGTGCGAAGGTGAGGGTGAAGACGACCCAGGGGAACACCCGGCGGGTGCGCGCGGAGGGGGCCCGGTCGACGACGGTGCCGACCTCGCCCTCGGTGACCAGGGATGCCATGACGACGCTCCAGTGCGACGGAGGGTACGACGCCGTGCCCCGTTCCGGCGTGCGAGCGACAACGGTCGACGGCGGACGCGGTCGACCGGGCGGGGGGTGCGGCCACCGGGCGCGCACCCCCCGGACGATGGGTCAGGCGTGGTGCAGGAAGCCCACCTGGCCGGGCCGGCGGTTGGGCGGGTAGCCGAGCCGGGCCAGCGCCTCGTCGGCGCTGCCGTAGTACTCGCCGAGCCGGTAGATCTCGCGGGCCTCCTTGCCGGTGGCGACCTCGCGCCCGAGCTCCCCGGCGATCCGCACCAGCTGACGGACGGCGTCGGCGGAGGTGCACCGCTCGCCCAGGCGGCCCCAGAGCGTGTCCTCGTTGCCGCAGCGGGTGTGCAGGCCCAGGGCCATCGCCATCGTGTTGATCGGCAGGACGTTGCGCATGATGCTCTCGAGCGTCAGCGACGCGCCGTCCGGCACCCGGCGGATGAACTCCATCATCGTGTACGGGTTCGGGCCGTCGAAGCCGCCGCCGATGGCCACCCAGGTGATGTTGAGCGGGCCGGTGTAGACGCCGCGGCGGACCAGCCGCTCCACGGTCTCCAGCTGGGCGGAGTGGGCCAGCTGGAAGTGCGGCTGGATGCCGGCCGCCACCAGGCGCCGCAGGTGCTCCTCGACCCACGCGGGGCTCGCCGGCACCTCCATGTTGCGGTAGGTCTCGTACAGGTCGGGCCGCTGGAACGACGTCCCGGCGATGTCCGAGTCGGTCATCAGCTCGACGATGTTCATCTGCGAGGTGTTGATCGCGATGGTCACCTGGTCGGGCCTCGGGTCGAGCTCGGCGAGCATGTGCCGGGTGTCGTCGCTGAGCCACTTCGCCTCGGCTCCGTCCCCTTCCGGGGCGAAGGAGATCGAGCCGCCGACCTGCAGGATCATCTCCGGCACGGCCTCGCGCAGCCGGCGGAGCAGCTCGTTGAACTGGGACATCCGCTTGGAGCCCCTGCCGTCCAGCTCGCGCACGTGGATGTGCAGCACCGTGGCGCCGGCCTCCCAGCAGTCCACCGCCTGCTGGACGTGCTGGTCCATGGTCAGCGGGATGTCCTCGGGGAAGTCCGCCGGCTCCCACTCCGGCCCGTACGGCGCGGCGGTGATCACCAGCTTCTCCTGGTTCTCGGGGAACAGGGAGTCGTCGAGGAAGTACACGGCATTTCTCCTGTCGGGAAGAATGGTCAGTGGGTCTCGGTGCCGACGATTCCCGCGCGTTCCATCTTGCGGACGGCGGGCCAGTAGTCCTGCACGGCGTAGTGCTGGGTCGAACGGTTGTCCCAGATCGCGAAACTGTTCTCGGTCCACCGCCAGCGGACCTGGTACTCGGGCACGGCGGCCTGGCGGATCAGGTAGTGCAGCAGTTCGCCGGCACCGGGTGCGTAGTCGAATCCGAAACGCACGTTCTCCGGCGTGTGGAAGTTGACGAAGTGCGTCGTGAACGCGTTGACGAAGAGGATCTCCTCGCCGGTCTCGGGGTGCGTCCGCACGACCGGGTGCTCGGCGTCGGGGAAGCGCTCGTGCAGCGCCCGCCGCTGGTCGGGGTCCATCGCGGCGCCGAAGCTCGCCTCGATGCTGTGCCGCGCCCGGAGACCGGCGATCTGCTCCTTCACGTGCGCGGGCAGCCGGCGGTACGCCTCGGCCATGTCCACCCAGATGGTGTCGCCACCCACGGGGGGCGTCTCGACGCAGCGGAGCACCGAGCCCATCGGCGGGATCTCCCGCCAGGTCGCGTCGCAGTGGAAGGCGTTCTCGTAGTGCTCGGGCCGGCTGTCGAGGTCCTTGTAGATGCGGACCAGCCCCGGGTGCTCCGGGTCGCTGCCGGCCACCGGGTGGTCCTCGAGCGGGCCGAACCGCTCGGCCAGCGCGACGTGCTCGGCGCGGGTGATGTCCTGGTCCCGGAAGAACAGGACCTTGTACCGGAGCAGCAGCTCCCGGAGCTCCCCGAAGAGCGCGGCGTCGCGCGAGGCCTGGGCCAGGCTGACGTTGCGCAGCTCGGCGCCGATGGTCGCGGTCAGCGGGACGACCTCGATCGCGCGGGGGCCGACGTGGAGCGAGGGCAGGTCCTCGCGCAGGGCGGGTCCGTGGACGACGGTGTGCATGGATGGCTCCTGTTCGGTGCGGTGTGGGGTGGCGGGCCCGCTCAGGCAGCGGACTCGAGGCAGAAGACCGAGGAGCCGACGCTGCGGCCGGACTCCAGGTCGCGGTGGGCGGTGACGGCGTCCGCGAGCGCGTAGCGCTGGCCGATCTCGACGACGATCCGGCCGGAGCCGACGTGGTCGAAGAGCTCACCGGCGAGCGCGGCCCGCTCGGTCTCGTCGGCGATGTAGTCGGCGAGCGCCGGGCGGGTCACGAACAGCGAGCCCTTGACGGCGAGCTGCACCGCGTCGATCGGCGGGACCGGCCCGGACGCCGTGCCGAAGCAGACGAGCAGCCCGCGCCGGCTCAGCGAGTCCAGGGACGACGCGACGGTGGTCCGGCCGACGCTGTCGTAGGCGACGGGGACACCGGCGCCGTCGGTGAGCTCGCGGACGCGGGCGGCGACGTCCTCGCGCGAGTGGATGATCGTGTGGTCACACCCGTGGGCCCGGGCGACCTCGGCCTTGTCGTCGGTGGAGACGGTGCCGATCACCGTGAGCCCGAGCAGCTTCGCCCACTGGGTGAAGATCAGCCCGACGCCGCCGGCTGCCGCGTGCAGCAGGACGGTGTCCCCCGGCTCGAGCCGTGCGATGCGGCGCAGCAGGTAGGCGCAGGTGAGGCCGCGCATGGTCATGGCGGCGGCGGTCTCGAAGGGGATCGCGTCCGGGAGCTGGACCAGCGGGGCGACGTCCATCACGCGCTCGGTGCTGTAGGCGCCCAGCGGGCTGCCGGTGTACGTGACCCGGTCGCCCTCGGCGAAGCCGGTCACGCCGGGCCCGACCGCCTCGATCACGCCGGCCGCCTCGACGCCCATCCCGGCGGGGAGGGCGGCGGGGTACAGGCCGGTCCGGAAGTAGGTGTCGGCGAAGTTCAGACCGACCGCGGCGTGCCGGACCCGCACCTGCCCCGGACCGGGGTCCCCGACGTCGATGGACTCCCAGCGCAGCACCTCGGGACCGCCGGCCTCGTAGAAACGGACACCTCTGGCCATGGGTGGTCTCCTCCAACCGGCACGGGGGCACGTCGGCAGGTCGCCGATGCGTGGGAACTGCGATGACCGCGAGGCCCGCGGCGACGCTTCCGTCGTCCGCTCGTGGGCCCATCGGGTCGCTTCGAACGAGGTCAACGATGGCGGGAGGAGAGCCGGCGAGCTGTACCGATCCGGACAGATGCCTTAGCGTCTTCGGACATCCCTCAGGGGGTGATCGGGATGCGCCCGTGCGTCCGCGCCGCCACGCTCGACGGCTACGTCGAACTCGCCCGCTCCCTCGGCCTCGACCCGGTCGGGCTGCTGGGGAGCGTGGGGCTGGACGTGGCCGATCTCGCGACCCCGGAGAAGTGGATCCCCGCCGCCGACGTCGCGCGGCTGCTGCAGCTGTCCGCGGACCGGTCCGGGCACGAGGACCTCGGGCTCATGCTGGCCGCCCGCCGACGGCTCGCCACGCTCGGCCCGCTCAGCGTGGTGCTCCGGCAGGAGCCCGACCTGCGCAGCGCCCTCGGCCTGCTGGGCGGCTACGAGCGCAGCTACAACGAGGCCCTGCACCTGCGGCTGGACGAGGCGAACGGCCTCGCGACCATCCGGCTGTGGCTGGAGTTCGCCGAGCCGGCGCCCGTCCGCCAGTCCCTGGAACTGGCGACGGCGGCCCTGCACGGCATCATCGGCGAGCTGCTGGGCCGGGGCTGGGAGCCGCTGGCCGTGTGCTTCGCGCACCCGCCGCCGGAGGTGCTCCGGACGCACCACGCCACCTTCGGCCCACGGCTGCGGTTCGACCACCCGTTCACCGGGCTGGTGTTCTACGCCGACCAGCTGGACGCCCCGAACGCGGTGGCCGACCCGCTGCTGCGGCCCTACGCCCGGCAGTTCCTGCGGTCGATCCCCGCACCGCGGGGCGCGACGGTCGCCGAACGGGTCCGGGAGCACGTCGAGGTGCTGCTGCCGCTGGGCCGGTGCTCGACCTCGCAGGTCGCCCGCAGCCTCGGCATGACCGAGCGGACCATGCACCGCCGGCTGGCCGCCCAGGACGAGAGCTTCACCGGGATCGTGAACGCGCGGCGGGCCGCGCTGGCCGAGCGCTACCTGGCCGACGACCGCCACACGCTGACCGACGTCGCCCACCTGCTCGGGTTCACCGCGCCGAGCGCCTTCTCGCGGTGGTTCCGCACCCGGTTCGGCGTCACGCCGTCCCGGTGGCGGGCGACGGTCCGCCGGGCGGCCGGCGGAGGCTCCCCGCCCTCCTCCGCGTGAAGCCGGTCCGCGGCGGCGTCGATCAGCCGATCGGACGGGCTCGACGGCTCCCCTGCGTGGGCCGCTCCCGGACAGCACCGGCATCGGCCCACCCGGCGGCCGACGCCCGAGGCGCCCGGTGCTCCTCAGGTTCCTCCGCGCTCGCGGTGGCCCATCGCCAGCCGGACCACAGCGCGGCGGACAAGGGCAGCCACGCCAGGAGCGGCCACATCCACCAGACCATCGACGTCCCCCTCGCGCTGTTCGGGTGCGACGGGCCGCTCGCCCACGGGGGAGAGGCGAGCGACCCGTCGCGGGGGTCACGTTGCCTCCCGGCCGGGAGGCGGAGCACCCCCAGATGCGGGGTCGTACGACTACGCGTGCTGGGGGCTTGACGGAGCGTGCCTCGCGTTGCCGCCGCAACCGGAGGCTGCAGAAGGGCTGGTCAGCGGGGGACGACGGACGAGTCGGCCTGTACGCCGGGTTCTGTCCCCGGGTGCCTCGCGGCCTCCCGATGGGCGGTCATCCATCTAGGCCTGCCGTTGCCGGCAGGCTCCAGCGGTCCACCCGCAGGCATCGGGCGGGCAACCCTCGAACGCCTGCGCAGGACGGCGGTGCGACCGCCGTCCCTCTCGACCTTGCTCCGGGTGGGGTTTACCGAGCCACACCGGTCACCCGGTGTGCGGTGGTCTCTTACACCGCCGTTTCACCCTTACCAGCGCACGCGCTGGCGGTCTGTTCTCTGTGGCACTGTCCCGCGGGTCACCCCGGGTCGCCGTTAGCGACCACCCTGCCCTGTGGAGCCCGGACGTTCCTCGGCGACGGGGTCTCCCCCGCCGACGCGACCGCCCAGCCGACTCGTCCGTCGTGAGCCCAGTCTAGTGAACGGCCCGGGTCAGGGGACGGACGAGGCCGTCAGCCCCAGTAGAGACGGAACCCGACCCGCCGTCGGCCGTCCTCGGTGAGGGTCGCCATGTCGACGATCTGACGTGCCTGCTCCTCGACGGGGTCGGTCGAGATCAGCTCGAGGTACCGGCGGTGCTCGCAGAGGGAGGCGACCGCGGCGTCCACCTGGTCGCCGACGTCCACCTCGTGCGGCGGGTCCAGCATCTCGCTCACCGCGATGTACTGCACACCGCCCCATCGCGGCTCGGTCAGCTCCGGGAAGATCCACTCGTTCCCCGCGTCGGCGACCGCGTCGAGCACGCTCTGCCCCAGCGCCCGGTGGTCGGCGGAGTTCACGTACGCGGGCGACAGGCCGGGCGGCGTCCACGTCGGGCCGAAGTAGCCGGTGACCACGAGCTCCGGCCGGTGCCGCCGGATGGCCCCCGCGATGGCCCGCCGGAGGTCCAGCCCCTCGACCAGCCGGCCGTCGCGCAGGCCGAGGAACTCGACCTCACTGACCCCGACCGCGGCGGCCGACCGGCGTTCCTCCTCCTCGCGCAGGGGCCCCGCCTCCTCCGGCGGCACGCCTGCCATGCCCGCCTCCCCGCGGGTCGCCAGCAGGTAGTGGACCTCCTTGCCGGCCGCGGTCCAGACGGCGACCGCGGCGGCGAGGCCGTACTCGATGTCGTCGGGGTGGGCGGCCACGACGAGGGCCCGCTGCCAGTCGGCGGGCATGGGCTGGGTCGGCATGGCGGCAGTGTCCCGTCAGCCGGCCGTCGGCCGGTAGGTCAGCAGCGTCGTCCCGGCGCGGAACTCCTGCGCGCCGATCCGCTCCAGCGGGACGTCGACGCCGTCGGGGAACAGCCGGCGGCCGCGGCCGAGCACGCGGGGGAAGACGAACAGCCGGTACTCGTCGACCAGCCCCGCCCCGATCAGCGCGTGGCACAGCGTGATGCTGCCGGTCACGCCGATCTCGCCGTCGTACGCGGCCCGCAGCGCGCACACCTCCTCGACGGGGTCGCCGGACAGCACGCGCGTGTTCGCCCACCCCGGCTCTCCGAGGGTCCGGGAGACGACGAACTTCCGGACCCCGTCCAGGTGCCGGGTGATCCCCGTCCGGTCGTCGGTCCGGGCCGGCCAGAAGCCGCGCATGGCCTCGAACGTCCGCCGGCCGACCAGGAAGCCGGTCTGGCCGGCCATCTGCTGCTGCACGACCGCGAGGACGTCGGCGGTGTCCTCCTCGTCCCCCTGCGGGTCGAACCACCCGTCGAGGGCCTCGACCACGCCGTCCAGGGTGCTGTTCTGGGTGATGACCACCTGTCCCATGCCCGATCCGACTCGGCGGCGGGCCGGAACTCATCGGCGCCCGGCGACCTCCAGCAGCACGGCGGCCAGCTCCTCCGGCGCGCTGACCATCGGGTCGTGCCCGGTGGCCAGCTCCACGACCTCCCAGCCGGGCTGCTCGCGCACCAGCCGCCGCGACGGCTCGATGGTCGGCAGCGGCGGGGAGGTGCAGTCGACGAACGTCCGAGGGCGGGCCGCCCACCGCGCGGCGTCGAAGTGCAGGGGGTCGTCGTAGACGCCGCCGGGCTGCGGGGTCTGCCGCCGGTCGACCCACGCGGCGTCCTCCCCGGCGAGCCCGAACACCGACGCCGGCGGTGGCGGGATCACCCCGTCGCGCGCGACCGCCGCCCGCCGCTCCGCCTGCGCCTCCGGCGGGTTGCGGGTCGACCAGCTCTCCCCGGGCGTCGGGACGACGGCGTCGACGTAGACCAGCCGCCGCACCTCGTTCCCCAGCCGGTCGGCCGCCCCGGTGACCACCATGCCGCCGTAGCTGTGGCCGACCAGGACCGCGTCCCGGCACTCCTCGGCCCGGACGGCGCTCACGACGTCCTGCACGTGGGTGTCGAGCGTCGTCGCCGGTGACAGGGCGGCGGCCCGCTCCCCCAGCCCGGACAGGGTCACCGGGACGACGTGGTGCCCGGCGGCCCAGAGCAGCGGCAGCACCCGCCGCCAGCACCAGGCCCCGTGCCAGGCGCCGTGGACGAGGACGATGTCGGTCATCCGGTCATCGTGCCGGGGAGGGCTCCCGGCCGGCCTCCGGGGCCGCCTGCCGGTGCGCGGCCGGCGCCCCGGCGCGCACCAGCCAGAACACCAGCAGGCCGCCCACCAGGCCCGCCGCCCCGCAGGCGAGGAACGCGTCGCGCAGCCCGTCGGCGTAGGCGGCGGAGACCAGCTCGCCCAGCGCGGGTCGGGCGGCCGGGTCGGCGCCGGCCACGATCGCCGGGGCCTGCCCGCCGGAGAGCGCCGCCGCCGTCCCCGCGGGGTCGGGCACCCCGCCGTCGCGCAGCGTCGCCCCCGCGGACGCGGTGAACACCGCACCGAGGATCGACACCCCCACCGCCAGGCCCAGCTGGCGGGCGGTGTTGACCGCGCCGGAGGCCATGCCGCTGCGCTCGCGCGGCACCGCGGCCAGCGCGGCCGAGGCCAGCGTCGGGTTGGACGCCCCCACCCCGATGCCCATGACGGCCAGGCCGGGGACCAGCACCGTCCAGCTCGAGCCGGCGTCCACGAACGCCAACAGCAGCGCGCCGATCCCGATGAGGACCAGCCCCGACCCGAGCACCAGCCGCGGCGACCGGGTCTGCAGGAACCGTCCGGTGCCGGCGGCGACGGCGAAGCTCATGAACGACAGCGGGATAAACACCAGCCCGGCCCGCAGCGGCGACAGGCCCTCGATCGACTGCAGCCACAGCGAGGCGTAGACCAGCTCGGAGAACGCGGACAGGTTCAGCAGCAGGGCGCCGATCATGATCCCGGTGAACGACCGGTTCGCGAACAGCCGGACGTCGAGCATCGGCGCCTTCCGGCGCAGCTCCACCGCGACCCACAGCGCGAGGACGGCGAGGCCACCGGCCAGCGGCCCCCACGCCTGCGGCTCCCCCCAGCCCGCGGCGGCGGCCTCGACCAGCCCGTAGACGACCCCTCCGGCACCGGCGGTGAACAGCGCGATCCCGAGGACGTCGGGCCGGGGTGCCGCCGACTGCCGGAACTCACCGACGACGGCGAGGGTCAGCACCACGGCGAACGCGCACACCGGCAGGTTGACGAAGAAGATCCAGCGCCACGACAGTTCGGTGAGGGCACCGCCGACGATCGGCCCCAGCGCCGCGGCCGCACCGACCACCGCGCCCCACACGCCGAACGCCGTCCCCCGGTCGCGGCCCTCGTAGCTGTCGTTGATCAGCGCGATGGTGGTCGCGAACATCGCCGCCCCGCCGACGCCCTGCAGCCCCCGGGCCGCCACCAGCCAGCCCGCGCTCGGCGCCAGCCCGCAGGCCAGGGAGGCGAACGCGAACACGACCAGGCCGATCAGGAACACGCGGCGGCGTCCGTAGAGGTCGGCGACCGAGCCGGCGCCGAGCACCAGTGCGGCCAGGGCCAGCGCGTAGACGTCGACCACCCACTGCAGCTGGTCGAAGGACGTCGACAGGTCCGTCGCCAGGGCGGGCAGGGCGACGTTCACGATCGTGATGTCGATCAGCAGGATGAAGGTGCCGGTACAGATCGCGACCAGCGGCAGCCACGTGCGCACCGGCCCAGGGTGCCCTGCCGGTGCAGAGTGCAACCGACCGCTCGCCGTGGAGTTCACCGCTCCCGCGCCACCCGCAGCGCCACGCGCACCAGGGGCCACTGGACCGGCAGCCGGACGGCGGCCAGCGCCAGCGGCACCGGCCGGTGCGGCACCACCCGGAACGTGTGCAGGTGCGCCGGGACGAAGGCGACCAGCAGCGCCGCGGCGGTCCAGCCCCCGAGCCGGCGGGTCCGCGGGACGGCCATCAGCGCCGCTGCCCCGATCTCGGCCACGCCCGTGGCGGTCACCCAGGTGTGCGCGTCGCCGAGCTCGGGCGGTACCAGCCACTCGAAGGTCCGCGGCCGCACCAGGTGCAGCACGCCCGACCCGCCCAGCGCGGCCAGCAGCACCCTCGCCCTGCCCGGGAGTCCCACCGGCCCACCGTAGGCTCGCCGTCCGTGTCCGCCCTCGACCTGGCCATCACGGCGGGCGTCGCCCTCGTCGCCGGTGTCATCAACTCCGTCGCCGGTGGCGGGTCGCTCATCCTGTTCCCCACCCTGGTGGCGCTCGGGCTGGGCACGGTGGCCGCGAACGTCACCAACTCGATCGCCCAGTGGCCCGGCTACCTCGGCGGGATGCTGGGCTTCCGCCGCGAGTACGCCGGCCAGCGCGGGCGGCTGCTGCGGTTCGGGCTGGTCGCGCTGCTCGGCGGCACGGCCGGCAGCGTGCTGCTGCTGACCACCCCCACCGAGGCCTTCGACGTCGTCGTCCCCGTGCTGGTCCTGCTGGCCAGCCTGCTGCTGGCGGTGCAGCCGCTGCTCACCCGGCGGCTGCGCGGGGCCGAGGACGGCGCCCCCCGCCGCGACCCGTGGTGGCTGCACGCGGCGCTGTTCCTGGCCACCGTCTACGGCGGGTACTTCGGCGGCGCGCTCGGGGTCATCCTCGTCGGCGTCCTCGGGGTGGGGCTGCACCGGCTCGAGCTGGCCAACGCGCTGAAGTCGGCGCTGTCGGCGGTCACCGCCACGGTCACCCTCGTCGTCTTCGGCATCTGGGGACCGGTGGACTGGCTCGTGGTCGCCGTCGCCGCCCCGGCCAGCCTGCTGGGCGGGTTCGTCGGCGCGCGGATCGCCCGGCGCATCCCGGCGACCCCGCTGCGGGTGTTCATCGTCGTCTTCGGCGTCGCCGTCTCGGGCTACCTGTTCACCCGCATCTGACCCTGTCTCCACGGGGCACGGGCGGCGTTGTGGGCGGCGTTACGGGTCTGACCCCGCTGACGCGTGTGACGGACGGGTCCACCGGCACCGCGGACACGCGCTCGCGGTGCCCCGCCGGGCGGCTCCGGCTGCCTACCGTCGGCCCATGCGCGAGAACCGACTCCCCCCGGTCCCGACCGCCCCCGAGAGCCCCGCCGCCCGGGCGCAGCGGCTGCACCTGGTCGCCGCCGCCCGCGTGGCCGCCGTCCGGCCCACCTCCGAGCAGCAGGTGTCCGACATCGTGCGGGTCACCGTCGACGACGAGGTGGACACCCGCACCTTCCGGGCGATCGTCGCCGACCTCTCCACCGCCGTCCGCAACTGACCGCCGGCCGACGAGCCCACCTCCGGTCCCCGGCCCCCTGCAGGGTCCCGCCGCGAGCCTGCGAGCGGTGGGGGGCAGGGGGTCCTTCTCCTACTCCCCGCCGCGGCCGGGCTCGCCGATCGCGATCATCGCCTCGACGGCCCGCCGGGCCCGGGCCGCGGTCCCGGGGTCGACGTCCACGGCGCCCTCCCCGGTGCGCAGCGTCTGCAGCAGCTTCTCCGGCGTGATCATCTTCATGTAGCGGCAGGCGGCGCGGTCGTTCATCGGGATGAACTGCGTGCCGCTGTTGAGCGCCCGCAGCTGGTGCAGGATGCCGACCTCGGTGGCGACCAGCACCTGCCTCGCCGACGTCCTCGCCGCCTCCTCGACCATGCCGCCGGTCGAGAGCACCCGCGTGCGCTCGGCCGGCAGGTCGCCGTGGCTGACCAGGTCCAGCACCGAGGTGGTGCAGCCGCACTCGGGGTGCACGAGGATCTCGGCGTCCGGGTGCGCGGCCACCTGCGCGCGCACGTCGGAGGGGCTGATGCCGGCGTGCACGTGGCACTCACCGGCCCAGATGTGGATGTTCTCCCGCCCGGTGACGCGCTTGACGTGCGCGCCGAGGAACTGGTCGGGGCAGAAGAGGATCTCCTTCTCGGCCGGGATGGACCGGATCACGTCGGCGGCGTTGGACGACGTGCAGCAGATGTCGGTCTCGGCCTTGACCGCCGCGGTGGTGTTCACGTAGCTGACGACGACCGCGCCGGGGTGCTGAGCCTTCCACTCGCGCAGCTGCTCGGCGGTGATCGAGTCGGCCAGGGAGCAACCGGCGGCGTGGTCGGGCAGCAGCACGGTCTTGTCCGGCGAGAGGATCTTCGCCGTCTCGGCCATGAAGTGGACGCCGCAGAAGACGATCTCGCGGGCGTCGGTCTGCGCCGCGACCCGCGACAGGTACAGGGAGTCGCCGGTGAAGTGGGCGACGTCCTGGATCTCGGGCACCTGGTAGTTGTGCGCCAGGATCACCGCGCCGCGCTCGTCGGCCAGCCGGCGCACCTCGGCCGCCCAGCTCTCGTACTCGGCGGACGACAGGGTGCGCTCGTCACCGACGACGGCGGACGTGGCGGGCGCGATGGTGGCGGTCACGGAACTCCTCGGGTGTGGGCGTGCAGCACCATGATCCACCGCACCGGTGGCCGAGTGTGGTGCGGGGCACCTCGTGCAACGCCGCTCCCCGACCGCCCCTTCCCGGCCGGGGAGCCGGCTCAGCGCAGGTGGCTCGTGTCGTTGACCAGCCGGACGGCGGAACGCCCGTCGGAGCTCCACGCGACGGTGCAGAAGGACGCCGCCTCGAGGAACACCCGGTGGACGACGTCGTCGGGCACGTCGAGGCCGGCCGCGAGCAGCAGCTTGATCGGCGTCACGTGGCTGACGACGAGCACCGTCTTCCCGGCGTGCTCGCGCAGGACCCGGGCGCGGGCCCGCCCCACCCGGACGCTGACGTCGGCCACCGACTCCCCGCCCGGGGCCGCGACCGTGACGCCCTCGGAGAACCGGCGGGTGGCCAGCGGGTGCTGGGCGCGCGCCTCGTCGGCGGTGAGCCCCTCGAGCCGGCCGAAGTCCAGCTCCACCAGGTCGTCGTCGACCTGTACCGGCAGCCCCAGCGCCCCGGCCACGATCTCCGCGGTCTCGCGCGCGCGCCGCAGGGGCGAGGAGACGACGACCTCGATGCCCAGCTCCTCGGCCCGCTTGGCGGCGGCCTGGGCCTCGGCGCGCCCGGTCGCCGACAGCGGCAGGTCGTTGCGGCCGCTGTACCGACGCTCGGGGGTGTGCTCGGTGCGGCCGTGGCGCAGCAGGTGCGTGACCGTGGTGACGGCCGGCGCGGGCGCGGCGACCGGCTGGACGTCGTCCTCGGTCGTCGCCGGCTCGGCGGCGAGGTCGCGGCGCACGGGGCGGCCGTCCATCGCGCTGTTGGCGAGGGCGTCGGCGGCACTGTTCTGCGCCCGCGGCACCCACGTGTAGCGGACGCCGCCGAGCTGCCGGGCGATCTGCTGGGCCTGCAGCGCCAGCTTCTGCATGTCGGGGTGCTTCACCTTCCAGCGACCCGACATCTGCTCCACGACGAGCTTGGAGTCCATGCGGACCTCCACCTCGGCGCTCGGGTCCAGGTCCAGGACGGCCTGCAGCCCGGCGACCAGGCCGCCGTACTCCGCGACGTTGTTGGTGGCCCGGCCGACCGACTCGGCCCGCTCGGCGAGCACCTTCCCGGTGCGCGCGTCGCGGACCAGCGCGCCGTAGCCCGCCGGACCGGGGTTGCCCCGTGAGCCGCCGTCGGCCTCGACGATGACCTCGCGGCTCACAGCCCGCTCTCCGCGGTGCGCACGAGGATCCGGCCGCAGTTGTCGCAGCGGACGACCTCGTGCGGGTCGGCGTTGCGGACGGCGGCGAGCTCGCGGCCGAACAGCTCCAGCCGGCAGCCCTGGCACTGGCGGGCCTTGAGCATCGCCGCGCCGGTGCCGCCGGTCTGGGTGCGGATCCGCTCGTACAGCGCCAGCAGGTCGGCCGGGACGGCGGCCGCGGCGGCGCTCCGGGCGGCCTCGTGCCGGGTGGTGCCCTCGGCGATGTCGGCGAGGGCGTCGTCGCGGAGCTGCTCGGCCCGCTCCCGGTCGGCCACCGCCTTCGCCCGGCCCTCCTGGGCGCGGGCCAGCGTGGCCTCGGCGGTCTCGAGCTGCTCCATGAGCTCGAGCTCCTGGTCCTCGAGGTCGGACTGGCGGCGGGCCAGCGAGTCCAGCTCGTGCTGCAGGTCGGTCATCTGCTTGGCGGCGACGCTGCCGGAGTCCAGCAGCTTCTGGTCCTTGGCCGCGCGCTGACGGACGGTGTCGACGTCGCCCTCCAGCCGCTTGACGTCGCGCTGCAGGTCGCGCACCTCGGTCTCGGCGCGCACCACCTGCTCGGCGAACTCCCGCTCGGCCTCGGCCGCGCTGTCGACCGCGGCCAGTTCCGGCAGCGTGCGCCCGCGGTGGGCCAGCTGGGACAGCGCGACGTCCTCGGCGGCGAGGACGAGCAGCTTCTGCTGGTCGAAGTGGTCGGCCTTCACCCGGCCAAACTACCGGGGCACCGCCCCGGCCACGGGGAGTCCTCCGACTACCTCCGCCCGGAGGGCTCCCCCGGCGCTCCCGGAGGCGCGGACGCCAGCGGGTCGGGCAGGTCGCGGACGGTCGGGTCCTCCCGCTCGGCGGTGTAGTCGGTCTCCGCGGTCCCGTCGACGCCGTCGTCCACCTTCGCCGCGCGCAGCGCCAGGGTGACCAGGACGGCGACGAGCAGGTTGACCAGCAGCGCGAGGATGCCGGCGTACACGCTCCACGTCGTGTCCAGGCCCAGCTTCGCCAGCGGGAACGACGACCCACCGAAGTGCTCCCGGACGATCGCGCCGTCCGGCCCCAGCCGCGGGATGTTGTAGAGCATGAGCAGACCCGCGGCCATGCCGGCCGCCCAGCCGGCGACGAGCCCGCCGCGGTGCAGCCACCGCGTGTAGAGGCCCAGCGCCACCGCGGGCAGCGTCTGCAGGATGATCACCCCGCCGATCAGCTGCAGGTCGATCGAGAACTGCGGGTCGATGAAGAGGATCGCGGCCACCGCGCCGACCTTCACCACCAGCGAGGTCACCTTGGCGACCTGGGCCTCCTGGTGCGGGGTGGCGTCCTTCTTCAGGTACTCCTTGTAGATGTTGCGGGTGAACAGGTTCGCCGCCGCGATCGACATGATGGCGGCCGGGACCAGCGCGCCGATGCCCACGGCCGCGAACGCGATGCCGGCGAACCAGCTGGGGAACATCTCCTGGAACAGCACGGGGACGACGGTGTTGCCGTCTCCGCCGATCGGCTCCACGCCCGCGGCGATGGCCATGTAGCCCAGCAGCGCGATCAGGCCGAGCGCCAGGCTGTAGGCCGGCAACGCGCTCATGTTGCGCTTGAGCACGTCGCGGCTGCTCGCGGCCAGCACGCCGGTGATGCAGTGCGGGTAGAGGAAGAGGGCGAGCGCCGAGCCCAGCGCCAGCGTCGCGTAGCCCAGCTGGCCCGACGCCGGCAGCAGCACACCGGACGTGGCGGAGAACTTCTCCTCCGCGGCGCCGAAGATCGCCTCCCAGCCCCCGAGCTCCACCGGGATGACGATCACCGCGACGATGATCGTCAGGTAGATCAGGGTGTCCTTGACGAAGGCGATCAGCGCGGGCGCCCGCAGTCCGGAGTTGTACGTGTACAGCGCCAGGATGACGAACGCGACGATCAGCGGCAGCTCGCCCTCCACCCCCATCGCCTTGAGCACGGCCTCGATCCCGACCAGCTGCAGCGCGATGTAGGGCATCGTCGCGACGATGCCCGTGATGGCCACGAGCAGCGCCATCGTCGGGGAGTCGAACCGGCTGCGCACGAAGTCGGCCGGCGTCACGAAGCCGCGCACGTGGCTGACCGACCACAGCCGGATGATCACCAGGAAGACCAGCGGGTAGATCACGACCGTGTAGGGGACGGCGAAGAAGCCCGCCGCGCCCGCGCCGAACATGAGCGCCGGGACGGCGACGAACGTGTAGGCGGTGTAGAGGTCGCCGCCCAGCAGGAACCAGGTGATCCAGGAGCCGAAACTGCGGCCGCCCAGACCCCACTCGTCGAGGTGCATGAGGCTCTCCGCGCGCCGCCACCGCGCGGCGACGAACCCCATCACGGTGACGACGAGGAAGAGGACGACGACGATGACGAGCTCGACGACGTTGACCCCGTCCACGGCTCAGCGCTCCGGGTCTCGTGCGACGGGCTCCCGCGCGGCGTCCCGCCCGGGCCTGCCCCGCCGCGTCGCCCGGTGGACGACGACCGTGGTGAGGACGCCGACGGCGACGAACGCCAGCTGGGCCCAGTAGAAGAACGGCCAGCCGAAGAGGGTCGGCTCGACGCGGTTGTAGAGCGGCACGATCAGCGGCACCACGATCGGGACCAGCAGCAGCCAGTTCCACGGGCTGCGGTCACTGCGCCGGGGCGCGACGTCCCTGGGCGGTGTCGATGCGGTCGTCATCTCCGGCCCCCTCCCCCGAGGGGTCGGCTGGCCCCTCGGCCTCAGCCGGCCGCGGCCGCGGCCGGGTCCCCGTCACCCGCGGCGTGCCACGTCCAGGGATCGGTGCGGCGCCGGGAGACGGCCACCTCCACCCGCCCGGACAGGTCGCGGTGGAGCACGTCCGCCGCGACCGGCAGCCAGGGCCACTCGGAGGCGAAGTGTGCCACGTCACACAGCGCCGGACCGCTGGTCTCGAGCGCCTCCGAGACGGGGTGGTGCCGCAGGTCGCTGGTCAGGAGGACGTCGGCACCGGCGGCGGCCGCGGCGGGGAGCAGCGAGCCCCCGCTGCCGCCGCAGACGGCGACCCTCTCGATGCGGCGGTCGGGGTCGCCGGCGGCGCGGACGCCACCCGTGGTGTACGGCAGGACGGCCCCGACGTGGGCGGCGAACCGGCGCAGCGACATCGGCTCGGCCAGCCGGCCGACGCGGCCCAGGCCCGCCCGCGGGTCGGTGGGCGTCGGCTGCAGCGGGACGGCGTCCACGAGCCCGACCGCGCCGGCGAGGGCGTCGTTGACCCCGGAGTCCGGCGCCCGGTCGGCGTTGGTGTGCGCGGCGAAGAGGCCCGCACCGGCCCGGATCAGCCGGTGCACCAGGCGGCCCTTCGGGTCGCTCGCCGGCACCCCGTGGACGGCCCCGAGGAACAGTGGGTGGTGGGTGACCAGCAGCTGCGCCCCGGTCTCGACCACCTCGTCGACGACCGCCGCCACGGGGTCGACGGCGAACAGCACCCGCTGCACCGGCTCGTCGGGGTCCCCGCAGACCAGCCCGACGGCGTCCCACTCCTCGGCGAGCGCGGGGTCGTAGCGGGCCTCCAGGGCGGCGACGACCTCCCCCAGCGTCACGGTCACGGCCGGACTGTAGGTGAGCGCCGCCCGCCTCCCCCTGTCGATCATGGGGTCGGTGCCGGCGACACGGGCCGCGCCATCGCCACCCGCCGTCCGTGCCGGTCCAGGCCGAGCGCGCGCTCGGCGTCCTGCAGCGCCCGCAGTCCCGGCCCCGGGTGCGGCAGTTCCCGCCAGCCGTGCCGGGCGTACCAGGGCGCGTTCCACGGGACGTCGGCGTAGGTGAGCAGGGTGACCCGCCGGGCGCCGGCCTCCCGGGCCGCCGCGACGGTCGCGGCCAGCAGGGCCGCCCCGATCCCCCGGCGCATCGCGCCGGGGTGCACCGACAGCTGCTCCAGGTGGACGTCGCCGTCGACCCGCTCCAGGACGGCGAACCCGAGGACCGGCCGCCCCGCGACGAGCACCCGCCAGGCCGCCGCCCGCTCCTCCACCGCGGGTGGAGGCGGCAGGTCGAGCACGCCGCGGGCGCGGAACAACCCGTCGGCGGCCAGCTCCACCGCCGCCAGCCCGGGCAGGTCGGCGGCGGTGGCGACCCGCACCGCCGGGACGTCGCTCACGGCGGCAGCCTGCCCGAGGAGCGGCGCACGCGGGCCACCGACCGGGATGGAAAGCTCGGGACCCGTGGCGGAGAGGGGCCCGCGGGCACCGGCGTGGCTCGAGGAGCTGGTGCGGACCAAGCGCCCCCCGGTGCCGTGGCGCGACGTCGTCCGGTACGCGGTCTCCATCCCCGCCCCGCTCGCGCTGGCCGTCGTCGTCGGCGGCGGTGTCCAGCCGGGGCCGGCCCTCGCGGCGGGCGTGTTCGGCACCATGGGCGCGCTCGTCACGACCCTCGCACCCCAGGCCGGGCCGCTGCGGGACCGGCTGCGCCGCATCGCCGCCGCGGTCGGCTTCGGCACCGTCGGCCTGCTGGCCGGCCAGTACGCCACCGGCGGCGGGTGGCAGCCGGTCGTCGTCATCGCGCTGCTGTCGGTCGTCGCGGCGCTGGTGAGCGGCATCAACGCGGCGCTGTCGCTGGGCGCCCTCCAGCTGCTCGTGTACACCGCGCTCTCCTCCGGTCTGGTCACGGCGCTGTCCACGGCGCAGGAGATCGGCTTCTTCCTCGCCGGGGCCGCCTGGGCGACGCTCACCGCGCTGGTCCAGGCCCGCACCGAGGTCCTCGACCCCGACCGCACCGCCGTCGCCGCCGTCTTCACCCGCATCGGCGAGCTGCTCACGGCCAGCGGCACCCCGCGGTCGGACGACGCGCGGCGGGACCTCACCACGGCGCTGAACGCCGCCTACGACCGGGTGATCCGCAGCCGCAGCCACTCCGCGGGCCGCAGCCGGGAGCTCTCCGAGCTGGCCGGGGTGCTCAACGCGGCCGCGCCGCTGGTCGAGGGGACGGTGGCCGCCGCCCGCGCCGGCGTCCCGGCCGACCCGCAGGACGTCACCGCCGTCCACGCGCTGGCCGCGACGCTCAACGGCACCCGCGACCTGCCGGCCGAGCGCCCGCCGGCCCTGGAGGACGGGTCGCCGGCCCGCCGGGCGGTGCGGCACGGCGTCCGGCTGGTGTGGAACGTCGTCGGCGACCCCGAGGAGCGGGCGGGTGCCGCCGCCCCGCGCCCCGAGGTGGACCTGCGCACCCGGCTGCGGGAGCTCGTCGACCGCACCTTCGGCAGCCGGGACACCCGCGACTTCGCCCTCCGCCTGGCGCTGTGCATGACGATCGCCGAGGTCGCCCGGCAGTACCTGCCCGTGCAGCGCCCCTACTGGGTGCTGCTGACGGTCGCGATCGTGCTCAAGCCGGACTACGGGTCGGTCTTCGGCCGGGCCGTGCAGCGCGGTGCGGGCACCCTGCTCGGCGTCCTGCTCGGCTCGGCCCTGCTGGCGGTGCTGCCCCGCAACGGCTGGGTGCTCGTGGCCATGGCGGCGGCGGCCGCCGTCCTGCCCTGGGCGCGGGCGGCGAACTTCGGCCTGTTCTCGGTCTTCCAGACGCCGGTCATCATCCTGCTGCTCGACCTCGCGCTGCCCAGCGACCCGGGCCTGGTCGGCGCCCGCCTGGTGGACACCCTCATCGGCTGCGCGATCGTGCTCGTCTTCGGCTACCTCCTCTGGCCGCAGACCTGGCGGGCCCCGCTGGACGAGGCGCTGCGCGACGCCGCGCTGGCCCTCGACGCCTTCGTCAAGGCCGCCTTCACCGGCGGTCCCGTCGAGCGGCGCCGCGCCCGCCGCCGCAACTACCGGGCCCTCACCGAGCTGCAGACCCAACTGCAGCGCCGGCTGGCCGAGCCGCCGCCGGTGAGCACCCGCGCCGCGGCGTTCTGGCCGGTGATCGTGCAGCTGGAGCGGACCTCGGACGCCGTCACCGAGGCCGTGATCTCCACCCGCCAGGGCGAGCCGGCGCCCGACCTCGCGCAGGTCGCCGTCCTCCGCCGCGCCATCCGGGAGCTGGAGGCCGACATCGAGGCCCACCGCGCGCCGGACGACGCCGAGATCCACGCCGAGGGGGTGCTGGCCCCCGTGGCCCGCGAGGTGGACGCCGCCCGCCGGCTGGTCCGCGACGCCGCCCCCGGCCGCCCTCGCCCCGGGGAGGGATGACCCGCGCGGTCCCGGTGGACGCGACCGGCGCCACCGTGGTCGGCTTGCAGCCCCCAGCGAGGACGACGAGAGGCGGGGAGCTGACCGTGGACCGCTTGAGCCCGACCGATGCCGGCTTCTACTACGCGGAGAGCGAGAACACGCCGCTGCACGTCGGGTCGGTGTCGGTGTTCGAGGGCCCGGCCCCCTCCTACGGCGACGTGGTCCGGCTGCTGCTGGCCAAGCTGCCCCTGGTCCCCCGCTACCGGCAGCGCGTGCGGGAGGTCCCCCTGCAGCTCGGCCGGCCGGTGTGGGTCGACGACCCGCACTTCCAGATCCTCTACCACGTGCGGCACACCGCCGTCCCGAGCCCGGGTGGCGACGAGCAGCTGCGCAACCTCGCCGGTCGCGTCCTCGGCCAGCGCCTGGACCTCGCCAAGCCGCTGTGGGAGCTCTACCTGGTCGAGGGCCTGGAGAACGGCCGCTGGGCGCTGATATCCAAGGTGCACCACTGCATGGTCGACGGCGTCGCCGGCACCGACCTCATGCAGCTGGTGTTCGACCTGACCCCGGACGCCACCCACGCCGAGCCCCAGGACTGGACGCCGCAGCGCACCCCGTCGAGCCTCTCGGTCGTCGCCGGCGCCGTGCAGGACGCCGTCACGCACCCGCTGCGCCAGTTCACCCGGCTGCCGGGCGCCGGCAGCCTGACGCAGGTGTCCAAGGACGCGGTCCGCGCCGGCCGCCAGCTCGCGGCCGGCCTCCCGGCGGCCGCCCGCCGCGCCGCCGGCCCCACCGCCCGGTCGCTCAACGGCCCGATCGGCCCGCACCGGCGCTGGGCGTGGACCGAGGCGCAGCTGGCCGAGCTCAGGGGCGTGCGCGCGGCGCTGGGCGGCACCGTCAACGACGTCGTCCTCGCCGGGATCACCCGTGGCTTCCGGGACCTGCTGGAGCGGCGCGGCGACCTGCGCGACGAGCTGGTGGTGCGCTCGATGGTGCCCGTGTCGGTGCGCCAGGCCGGCGAGCGCAACACCCTGGACAACCGGATCTCCGCCGTCTTCGTCGACCTGCCGGTCGGCGAGCCCGACCCGGTGGCGCGGCTGGCCTCGGTGCGCCGGCAGATGGACGACCACAAGCGCACCCTCGCGGCGGTCGACGCCCGCTCGATCATCGCGATGGGCGACTTCGTGGCGCCCACGCTGCTCTCGCTGGGCGTGCGGGCGGCGCTGGCGACCGGCCAGGTGCTCGGCCAGACGGTCACCACCAACGTGCCCGGCCCGCGTGTGCCCCTCTACGTGCTGGGCCGGCGGATGTGCTCGGCGCACGCCTACGTGCCGATCGCCGGCGGCATGCGCGTCTCGATCGGCATCTTCTCCTACCTGCAGACGATGACCTTCGGCATCAACGCCGACTTCGACGCCTTCCCCGACGTCGACGTCCTGGCCCGCGGCATCCGCCGCGGGGTCGACGAGCTGGTCGCCGCGGCCCGCGACGCCGCCGCCTCGGCCGCGACCTGACGAACGACCGGGAGAGTGGGAGATGCCCGCGCCTGACACCGACCTGACCGTCGCCGTCACCGGCCCCACCGGCACCTTCGGGGCCGGGCTGCTGCCGCTGCTGCAGGCCGACGACCGGGTCCGGCGCGTCGTCGGCATCGCCCGGCGGCCGTTCGACCCGGCCGAGTACGGCTGGACCAAGGTCGAGTACCGCCGGGCCGACGTCCGCGACGCCGCCGCGATGCGGACCGCGCTGTCCGGCGCCGACGTCGTCGTCCACCTGGCGTTCCACGTCACCGGCAACGCCCCGCGACGGACGGTGCGGTCGATCAACGTCGACGGCACGCTCACCGTCTTCCGGGCCGCGGCCGACGCCGGCGCCCGCCGGTTCGTGCACGCCTCGTCCGTCGCCGCCTACGGCTGGCACGCGGACAACCCCGAGCGGATCGGCGAGGACTGGCCGGTGCGCCCGGCCGCCCGGCTGTTCTACGCCCGGGAGAAGGCCGAGCTCGAGCACCTCCTCGACGCCGAGGCGGCCGCCACCCCGGACCTGGCGCTGTACCTGCTGCGCCCGACGGTGGTGCTCGGCCCGCACGCGGTCGGCGCCAAGCAGGTGCTGCCCGGGCCCCTGGCGCCGCTGGGCCGGCGGCTGCTCGGCCACCCCCGCCGGCTTCCGCTGCCGCTGCCCGTCCTCGTCCCCGAGCTGCCGGTGCAGTTCGTCCACGAGGAGGACGTCGGCCGCGCGCTGCAGCTGTGCGTCGTCGGCGCCGGCCCGCCCGGGGCCTACAACATCGCCGGGGACGGCGTGCTCACCGCGGTCGACGTCGTCCGCGAGCTCGGCGCGCTGCCCGTCCCCCTGCCGGCCACGCCCACCCAGCTGACCGCCCGCGCCCTGGCCCGGCTGCCGTTCCTGCCGCCGGTCGCCGAGTGGGTGGAGGCGCTGAGCCGGCCGGCGATCATGGACACCTCCCGCGCCAAGGAGCGGCTGGGGTGGCGGCCGCACTGGACCGGGCTGGAGGCGTTGCGGGCCACCCTGCGGTGATCCTCAGGCCACGCCGGGCAGCCAGTCGAGCAGGTGCCCGGCCAGCCGCTCGGGGCACTGCAGCTGCGGCACGTGCCCGACCTCGGCGAGCTCCACGTACGTCCAGTCGGGGTGCCGGCGGGCGACGTCGCGGGCCGCGGACACCGGCACCAGTCGGTCGCGGTCGCCGTGCACGAGCAGCACCGGGACGTCGACGGCCGCCATCGCCCGCCGGACCAGCCGCGGGTCGGCCAGGAGCAGCAGCAGCGACCGGGCCGCGGCGAGGAAGGCGCGGTCCATGCCGGCGACGTCCTGCCGCTCGTCGATGAGCGCGGCCGAGCGGTCGATGAGCCCCGGCGGCACCGTGGCGGGGTCGACCCCGCAGACCTCGAGCAGGTCGGTGACGCTGCCCCGCGCACCTCGCCGGCGGTGCCGCGCCGCGAGGTAGCGCTCCCCCACCCCGGGCAGGGCGTAGACGAGGAAGTCCCGGGCCACCACGGGGTCCAGCCGGCCGCGGGGGCCCGGGACGGCGGGGTCGACGAGCACCAGACCGCTCACCCGCGCCGGGGCGCGGGCGGCCTCGAGCAGCGAGATCATCCCGCCCATCGAGTTGCCGACCAGCACCACCGGAGCGCCGGTCACGTCGCGGACGAAGCGGTCGAGCACCGCCACGTTGTCCCGCACCCGCGCCGTCCGGCCGCCCGGCTCGCTGCGGCCGAAACCGGGCAGGTCGAGGGCGTACACCCGCGCGTGCGAGGTGAGCAGCGGCGCGAGCAGGTCCCAGTTGAGGTGGGAGCCGCCCAGCCCGTGCACGAGGACGACGATCGGGCCGTCGTCGCGGCCGCCGAAGTCGACGTAGTGCACCGGACCGCCCAGGTCCACGGTCAGGCTGCGCCCGGGCGCGCTCGTGTCGTCCACGCCCGTACGGTTCCACGCCCTCGACCGGCGCGCCCGGACCGGCGCGTTGTGTCACAGGCCACAGTCACACTGCCGATGTGTCCGGGTGGGGGCGTCCGGGTGTCGCGGGCCTCCCCGGGTGGTACCGGGCGGAGGGCCGATCGACACGGTCGGCCGGCGAGGAGGACGACGTGGCACGACTGCGGGGCGATGGCCCGGCCATCCCGCTGTACCTGACCGAACCCGGGCGTGCGGTCGCCGACCTGGGGCTCTACCTGGCCACCCGCCCGGCACTGGTGCCGCGGCTGCCGCACGGCGACGGCCATCCGGTGCTGGTGCTGCCCGGCCTGCTGGGCGACGACACCTCCACCCGGGTGCTGCGCTCGGTGCTGCGCCGGCTGGACTACCGCGTCCACGGCTGGCGGCTGGGCCGCAACATCGGCCCCACGGCGCGCTGCGTCCAGGGCATGCGCGACCGGGTCGACGACCTCAGCGACCGGTACGGCCGACCGGTCAGCCTCGTCGGGTGGAGCCTCGGCGGCATCTTCGCCCGCGACCTCGCCCGCCGGACGCCGGACTCGGTCCGCCAGGTGATCACCCTGGGCAGCCCCTTCCGGCTGACCCGGCACAGCCAGAGCCACGCCTCGAAGGTGTTCGACCGCTACAGCCACCTGCACGTGGAGCACCGCGTGCTGCCACTGGAGCCCGACGCCTCGCCGCTGCCGGTGCCCGCGACGTCGATCTACTCCCACCTCGACGGCATCGTCCACTGGGAGACCTGCCTGGACACCCCGGGGACGCGGTGCGAGAACATCGCCGTCCTCGCCAGCCACCTCGGGCTCGGCCACCACCCGGCGGCCCTCTGGGCCATCGCCGACCGGCTGGCGCAGCCGGAGGGCACCTGGGCGCCGTTCCGCCCGCCGCTGGTGCTCCGCCCGGCCTTCCCCCGGCCCGACGTACCCGCCACCGCGCAGCAGCGGCCGGCCGCCGCGGCCTGAGGCCTGCGTCCTGCCCCCGCCGCACGCAGCGGCGGGGGCAGGACACCGCGGTCAGGCCTCCCGCTGGTCGAGGAAGCCGAGGACGAGGTCCCGGGTCCTCTCCGGCTGCTCCAGGTGCGGCAGGTGACCGGCGTCCTGCACGAGCTCCAGGCGCGCGTCCCGCATGCGGGAGGTGAACTCCTCGGCGTACACGGGGTCGACGAGCTTGTCCTGCGCGCCCCAGACCAGCAGCGTCGGTGCGGAGACCCGGTGGATGCGCCGGCTCAGGCCCTTGTCGGGCAGCGGCCAGATGAAGTGCAGGATGCTGGCCATCCGCATGGCGGCCTCGAACAGCGCCTGGGGATCGTCGGCCGGCGGGGTCAGCATGCCGGCCAGCGGGCTGGACGCGTCGGCCAGGCACACCCCGGGCAGCGCCTCCGGCGGGATCCCGGCGATGTCGGGGATCGGCTTGTCCTCCCGCCAGAACCCGATCGGCGCGATCAGCACCATCCGGGAGACGCGCCGCGGGCTGTTGGCCGCCAGCTCGGCGGCGACCATCCCGCCGAACGAGTGGCCGACGACCTGCACCTGGTCCAGTCCGAGGGAGTCCAGCAGGGTGTCGTAGAACAGCACCAGTTCCCAGATGCCGGGCAGGTGCTTCGCCAGCGCCTCGGTGTCGTTGGCCCCGGGGTGCTCGACGGCGTAGACGGTGTGGCCGGCCGCGAGCGCCTCGAGCAGCGGGTCCCAGACCAGGCCGCCGGCGCCGTGGAGGAACACGACCGGGTCGCCGGTCCCGGCGACGAGGACGCGGGCCTGCATCGGACCGACCTCGACGATGCGCTCGTCGACCTGCGCGGGTGCGGTGGTGGTCATCGGTCTCCTCCTCAGGCCTGGGCGCCGGCGGGCTCGGTGACGGCTCGGACGGCGGCCCCCGACGGCCACCACTCGTGGGTCCAGCCCTCGGCGTCCCACACGGTGCGGATCCGGGGCATGACCTCCTCGGCGAAGAGGGTGATGTTCTTCTTCGTCAGCTCGTGCGGCATCGAGCCGATCTGCAGCAGCGCGTGCAGGTTGCCGACGCGCAGGCTCTTCGCCACCTCGATGAGCCGGTCGGCGACCGTGGTCGGGCTGCCGGCGATGATGAAGCCCTCCTCGTTGAGGGTCTTCCAGTTCTTCTCCAGTGCGGCGGCCGCGGCGATGGCGCCGGGCTGGTTGGTCTTGATGGCGAACTCGGTGCTCTTGCGGGTGCGGTAGCCCGGCGCCTCGAAGAAGTACGGCGGGATGTGCAGGCACTTGTTGAAGAAGTACGAGACGTGCTCGAGGTACTCCTTCTCCGCGCGCTCGTCGGTCTCCGAGACGCAGATCTGCTGCGCGAAGCCGGCACGGAAGGGGTTCCGGTCGACCCCCATCTCGTCCATCTTCGCCCAGAAGCCGTCCATCAGCTTCTTGCCGAACTTGGCGCCGAAGAACGACAGGTAGCTGTACGTGTAGTTCTTGTTGGCCGCCAGCTCCCAGGTCTCGACCGACCCGCCGCCGGCCAGCCACACCGGCGGGTGCGGCTTCTGCAGCGGCTGCGGCCACGGGTTGACGTAGCGCAGCTGGTTGTACTGACCGTTGAAGGAGAACGGCCCCTGCTTGGTCCAGGCCTGGATGATCAGCTCCTCGGCCTCCCGGAACCGCGGCCGGGTCTGCGTCGGCGGCACCCCGTAGCAGAAGTTCACGTCCATCGACGTGCCGACCGGGAAGCCCGCCGCCAGGCGCCCGTTGGACAGGACGTCGAGCATCGCCATCTCCTCGGCGACGCGGGTCGCCGGGGAGTACAGGGCCAGCGTGTTGCCGAGCACCATGATCGCGCTGTTGTTCGGCGTCCGGCGGGCCAGCGAGGCGGCCATGATGTTCGGCGAGGCCATGAAGCCGTAGCCGTTCTGGTGGTGCTCGTTCACGCCCACCCCGTCGAAGCCGAGCCGGTCGGCCAGCTCCAGCTCGTCGAGGTTCCACTGGTAGTACTGCGCGACCTTCTCGGGGTCGCACAGCTCGGTGTTGGGCGGGGTGATCCAGATGCTCTCGTAACGCTGCTCGAAGTCCGCCGGGAGATCCCGGTAGGGCATCAGGTGGAAGAAGATCGACTTCATGGCCATCCCTTGGCTGAGTCGGCGCGCGCGGATCGGTGCGGGTGTTCCGAGAACGGTGTGACTCGGGTCACACCACCGGCACCCCAGCACTGATCGTCGCGCCGTGTCAACGGCCGCAGGCGGATGGCCACCGCCCGGGCGGGCGGCGCGGCGCGAGGACGCGCGGCCGCGGCACGGCGGGACCGGCACGGAGGGGATGGGGCGGGATGGGTGGGCGCGGCCGGGATCGAACCGGCGACCGCTCGCTTGTAAGGCGAGAGCTCTCCCGCTGAGCTACGCGCCCCGCGCGCCCAGGGTAAGGGCCCCGGGCGCCGGGTCGGGGGGAGGACCGGGACGCGCCCGGCCCTCCCCGACCGCTCAGGCGGCGATCTTCGCCACCGCGTCCTTCCAGCCGGACTGCTCGCGGGCGTCACCGGGGGCGTTGACCTCGGCGAAGGCGATCTTCCCCTCGGCGTCGACGAGGAAGGTGCCGCGCACCGCCATGCCGGCCTTGTCGTTGAACACGCCGTAGGCCTGGGCCACCTCGCCGTGCGGCCAGAAGTCGCTCAGCAGCGGGAAGTCCAGGCTCTCCTGGGCCTTGAACGCCTTGAGGCTGAACACGGGGTCGGTGCTGATCGCGAGCACCGTGACGCCGGCGTCGGTGTAGGTGGTGAGCTCGTCCCGCAGCTGGCACAGCTCACCGGTGCAGATGCCGGAGAAGGCGAAGGGGTAGAAGACCAGCAGCACGGGCGTGCCCCGCAGCTCGCTCAGGGAGACGACCTGCTTGTCCTGGTCGGGGAGGCTGAACTCGGGCGCGACGTCGCCGACGGAGAGGCTCATGGGCCGATCGTGCCCCACCCGGCCACCGGAACCGGCCTGGGGCCTCCTTCAGCGGCGGCTGCGGGCGGTCTTGGGGGTGACCAGGCGGATGCCCGACCAGTCCTTGGCCGCGGAGATGCTGCTGGTCTGGGACAGGCCGGCGGTCGGTGCCACCTCGGTGACGTCGCCGGGCTCGACGTGGCCCGGCCGCCCGGACTTCGGCACCAGCAGCCAGACGACGCCGTCGTCGGCCAGGGAGGTGATCGCGTCGGTCAGGGCGTCGAACAGGTCGCCGTCGTCCTCGCGCCACCAGAGGACCACCACGTCGGCCACCTCGTCGGTGTCCTCGTCGACCATCTCGCCACCGGAGACCTCGACGATCGAGTCGCGCAGGTCCTCGTCGGCGTCCTCGTCCCAGCCGAGCTCCTGCACGACCATGCCCGGCTTGATGCCCAGCCGGGCCGCCATGCTGGCGCTGCCCGAGTCGACGCTCATCCCTGCTGATCCTCCATGGGTTCCGATGCTGCTGACCGGTGGGCACGATCGTGCACCGTCCGGCAGCGGGTTGCTGGGCGAGGACTCACGGGCACGGACCCGTGCCGCACGCGCGGCGGCTGGGACGGACGCCGCCGGGGCCGGACACGACCAGCGGGAACGTTCCCCGCAGCCTGGTCATGTCACCCCTCTCCGTCCGCACCGGTGCCCGCACCTCCGTGGTCGAGGCGCCCCGTCCGGCCGGGGGTCCCGGTCGGACGTTGGCGGAAGCGTAGGGCATGCCTGGTCAGGTGCAACCTCTCGCGGAACGGCACCGCGCCGCCGCGCCGTCCCGACACGTGGGCGGCCGGGTGACGCCGGACGGGCCCGCGGGGGACGATGTGCGCATGAGCGCACCGCAGCAGTCGGACGGGGACCCCGCCCGCGATGCAGGTAAGGCCCGCGCGGTCATCACCAACGGGCTCCCCAGTCAGCTGGTCGACATCGACCCGGACGAGACCCAGGAGTGGCTGGAGTCCCTGGACGGCGTCGTCGAGCACGCCGGCCGCGGCCGGGCCCGCTACCTGATGCTCCGCATGCTGGAACGCAGCCGGGAGCAGCAGGTCGGCGTGCCTTCCCTGCGCAGCACCGACTACATCAACACCATCCCGCCCGAGCGTGAGCCGTGGTTCCCCGGCGACGAGCACGTCGAGCGGCGCATCCGGGCCTACATCCGGTGGAACGCCGCGATCATGGTCCACCGCGCCCAGCGGCCGGGGATCGCCGTCGGCGGCCACATCTCGTCCTACGCCTCGTCGGCCTCGCTGTACGAGGTCGGGTTCAACCACTTCTTCCGCGGCAAGGACCACCCCGGCGGCGGCGACCAGATCTGGTTCCAGGGGCACGCCTCCCCCGGCATCTACGCCCGCGCCTTCCTCGAGGGCCGCCTCGGCGAGCAGCAGATGGACGGCTTCCGCCAGGAGGTCAGCCACCCCGGCGGCGGGCTGTCGAGCTACCCGCACCCGCGGCTGATGCCGGAGTTCTGGGAGTTCCCGACCGTCTCCATGGGCCTGGGCCCGATCAACGCGATCTACCAGGCGCGGTTCAACCGCTACCTGCACTCCCGCGGCGTCAAGGACACCTCCGACCAGCACGTGTGGGCGTTCCTCGGCGACGGCGAGATGGACGAGCCGGAGTCCCTCGGCGCGATCGGCCTGGCCGCCCGCGAGGAGCTGGACAACCTCACCTTCGTCGTCAACTGCAACCTGCAGCGGCTCGACGGCCCGGTGCGCGGCAACGGCAAGGTCATCCAGGAGCTCGAGTCCTTCTTCCGCGGCGCCGGCTGGAACGTCATCAAGGTGATCTGGGGCCGGGAGTGGGACCCGCTGCTGGCCGCCGACCGCGACGGCGCGCTGGTGAACCTGATGAACACCACGCCCGACGGTGACTACCAGACCTACAAGGCTGAGGACGGCGCGTTCGTCCGCGAGCACTTCTTCGGGCGCGACCCGCGCACCCGCAAGATGGTCGAGGGGATGAGCGACAAGGAGATCTGGGCGCTCTCCCGCGGCGGCCACGACTACCGCAAGCTCTACGCCGCCTACAAGGCCGCCGTGGAGCACAAGGGCCAGCCGACGGTCATCCTCGCGAAGACCATCAAGGGCTGGACGCTGGGCAGCCACTTCGAGGGCCGCAACTCGACCCACCAGATGAAGAAGCTGACCGCCGAGGACCTCGCCGCGTTCCGCGACCGGCTCTACCTGCCGATCCCCGACGAGGCGCTGGACAAGACGCTGCCGCCGTACTACAAGCCCGCGCCGGACTCCGACGAGATGCAGTACATGCTCGAGCGGCGTCGGCAGCTGGGCGGGGCGGTCCCGCGCCGCCGGTCGGAGTTCAAGACGCTCAAGGCGCCGGAGGACAAGTCCTTCGACGTCCTCCGGCGTGGTTCCGGCAAGCAGGAGGTGGCGACGACGATGGCGTTCGTCCGCCTGCTCAAGGAGCTGCTCAAGGACCCCGAGCTCGGTCCGCGGTTCGTGCCGGTCATCCCCGACGAGGCCCGCACCTTCGGCATGGACGCGATGTTCCCGTCGCAGAAGATCTACTCGCCGCACGGGCAGCGCTACACGTCGGTCGACCGCGAGCTGATCCTCGCCTACAAGGAGTCCGAGCAGGGCCAGATCCTGCACGAGGGCATCAACGAGGCCGGCTCCGCGGCGTCGTTCACCGCTGTCGGCACGTCGTACGCCACGCACGGCGAGCCGATGATCCCGATCTACATCTTCTACTCGATGTTCGGGTTCCAGCGGACCGGCGACGCCTTCTGGGCCGCCGCCGACCAGATGGCCCGCGGCTTCCTGCTCGGGGCCACCGCCGGCCGGACGACGCTCAACGGCGAGGGCCTGCAGCACGAGGACGGCCACTCGCTGCTGCTGGCGCACACCAACCCCGGCGTCGTCTGCTACGACCCGGCGTTCTCCTTCGAGCTGGGTCACATCACCAAGGACGCCCTGCGCCGGATGTACGGCGAGGACCCGGGCGCCCCGCTCGGTGGCTCCCGCTCGCCGGACGTCATGTACTACCTGACGGTCTACAACGAGCCCTACAACCAGCCGGCCGAGCCGGAGGGCCTCGACGTCCAGGGCGTGCTGGCCGGCATGTACCGCTACGCCCCCGGCCGGGGTGACGGTCCCAAGGCGCAGGTGCTGGCCTCGGGGGTCGCGGTGCCGTGGGCGCTGCGCGCGCAGGAGCTGCTGGCCGACGACTGGGGCGTCTCGGCCGACGTGTGGTCGGTGACGTCGTGGACGGAGCTGCGCCGGCAGGCCGACGCGGCCGACGAGCACAACCTGCTCCACCCGGAGGAGGAGGCGCAGGTCCCCTACGTCACGCAGCAGCTGCAGGACGCGCCCGGCCCGGTCGTGGCCGTGTCGGACTGGATGCGGGCGGTGCCGGACCTGATCGCGCCGTACGTGCCCGGCGGGATGGCGACGCTGGGCACCGACGGGTTCGGCCTGTCCGACACCCGCCCGGCGCTGCGGCGGTACTTCCACGTGGACGCCGAGTCGATCGTCGTGCGCACCCTCGGCGAGCTGGCCAAGCGCGGCGAGGTCGACCGCGGCGTGGTCCGGCAGGCGGTGGAGAAGTACCAGATCCGCGACGTGCAGGCCGCGCCGGAGGACACCACCACCACTCCGGAGCAGCAGCCCAGCGCCTGAGCGGCAGGGGCCGGCGGCCCGTCTCCCCTCGGGGAGGCGGGCCGTCCGGCGTTCAGGCCAGCGCCGCCAGGGCCATCCCGGCGTGGAGGGCGGCGCCGTCGGGGAGCACCGCCTCGTCGAACACGACGAGGTTGGAGTGGTTGCCGGCCGCCGACGCAGGGTCCGTCCCCGGGGGGCAGGCGCCGAGGAAGGCCATCGCGCCGGGCACGTGCTGGAGCACGTAGGCGAAGTCCTCCGCGCCCATGAGCGGCTCGCGCGCGACGACGCAGCGCTCGGCCCCGAACAGCGCCGCCGCGGTGGCGAGGACCGACTCGGCCGCGTGCGGGTCGTTGACCGTCACCGGGTAGCCCTCGCGGTGCTCGAACTCCACCGTCAGCTCGTGCGCCGCGGCCACGTGCCGGGCCACGCGCTGCACCCCGGCGACCATGTCGGCCCGCCGCTCCGCCGACAGGGTGCGGATGGTGCCCTCCAGGAACGCCGTGTCGGGGATGACGTTGTCGGTGGAGCCGGCGGTGAGGTGCGCGACGGTCAGCACGGCCGGGTCGAACACCGGCGCGCGACGGGTCACCGTCGACTGCAGCGCGAGCACGATCTCCGCGGCCACCGGCACCGGGTCGGCCGCCGCGTGCGGCATCGAGGCGTGCCCGCCGCGCCCGTGCACGGTCACCATCCAGTGGTCGGCGGCGGCCATCATCGGCCCGGGCCGCACGCTCACCACGCCGCTGGGCTGGGTGGAGAAGACGTGCAGCGCGAACGCCCCGCGCACCGGCGCCTCCGGGACGACGTCGAGCAGCCCCTCCTCGAGCATGTACCGGGCGCCGTGGAAGCCCTCCTCACCCGGCTGCAGCATGAGCACGACCTGCCCCGCCAGCTCGTCGCGGCGTTCGGCGAGCAGGCGGGCGGCGCCGAGCAGCATCGCCACGTGCAGGTCGTGGCCGCAGGCGTGCATCGCGCCGGGGACCTCTGAGGCGAAGGGCAGCCCGGTGTCCTCGTGCACCGGCAGGCCGTCCATGTCGGCCCGCAGCAGGTAGGTGGGCCCGGGGCGGGCGCCCCGCAGGACGCCGACGACCGAGCTGGTCGACTTCCCGACGGTCACCTCCACCGGCAGGCTCGCCAGCTCCTCGAGCACGGTGGCCTGGGTGCGCGGCAGGTGCAGCCCGATCTCGGGGTGACGGTGCAGCCGGCGGCGCAGGTCCACGGTCCGGTCGGCGTCGGCGCGCGCCGCGGCGAGGACGTCGGCGGGAGAGGTCGGCATGCCCCCACTGTCCACCAGGCCGGCGGCGGCTTCAGTCCGAGGCCCAGGACGGACGGCCGGCGTCCAGCTCCCACACCACGGCCACCACCGGGCCGGTCACCGGCCCGCCGTCCTGCCGCTCGACCCGGGTGCCCTCGGGGCCGGCCAGCACGAGCAGGCCGGGGGGCACGGTCGTCGAGGTGCCGTCGTCCACCGTCTCGATCCAGAGCCGCGCGTCGGCGCGGTGCAGGTCCACCCAGCCGTCCGCGTTGCGGTGCACCTCGTGCGTGGCGGCCTCGTCGGGGCCGGCGCTGCGCAGGTACGTCTGGAGGACGTGGGCTCCGGCGTCCCCGGCGACCTCGTCGTGCTCGAGGCCGGTGCCCGCCCGCAACACCGCGACGTCCCCGGCGGCCATGAGCGCGCCGCTCCCCCACCCGTGCCGCAACTCCCCCGCGAGGACCACGGCCACCACGTCGACCGCCCGGTGCGGGTGCCGCCCGTACCCGGTGCCCGGCGCGAGGCGGTCGTCGGCGAGCCGCAGCAGCGGACCCAGCGAGCCGTCGTCCGGTTCGAGCAGCACGTCGGAGCGCAGGCCCGTCATGACATCTCCCGGGGCAGCAGGGCGGCCCGTCCACCGGGCAGCGCGTCGAAGGCCACGGCCACCGCGAGCGTCCACGCGACGCCCAGCGCCAGGCCACCGACCACGTCGGAGAGGAAGTGCACGCCCAGCCACATCCGGGTCAGCCCGACCAGGACCGCCAGCGCGACCCCGGCGGCGAGGGCGGGACCGCGCCACCCCGGCGCCAGCCGCGGCCAGGCCAGCACCAGGGCGATGGTCACCAGCGTGGCGATGCCGGAGGAGTGCCCGCTGGGGAAGCTCAGCCCCTCGTAGGTGGCACCGCCGTTCTCGAACGCGGGGCGCACCCGGCCCACCAGCTCCTTGAGCGCGGCGGTCAGCGGGCCGACGACGACGTTGGCGGTGACCACCCACGCCGCGGTCCGCCAGGCCCGGCGGGCGCCCAGCCAGAACAGCAACGGGAGCGACACCAGCACCCGGAACCAGACGACCCCGGGTGTGGTCAGCACCTCCAGCAGCACATCGAGTGCGCGCGAGCGGTCGTCGCCGGCGTACAGCGCCCGGCTCACCGCCTCGTCGAGCCGGACCTGCGGGGCGAAGCCGACCAGCACCCCCGCACCGAGGACACCGACCACGCCCAGCCCGGCGCCGGCCGCGGCGAGGGCACGCCGGCGCGGCACCGCCGTCCCGACCCGCCGGAGCACGTCCACGACCCCACTCTCCCCGACCCCGCGCCCGGCGACGATCCGGGCCCTGTCGGCGGCGCGTGGCAGGGTGGGTCCCGTGTCCGAGAGGGGAATCCGCCCGCCCTCCGCCGCCACGCTGCGGCGGCTGGAGCGCGCCTCGGGGTCCCTGGCCACCCGCGCCGTCTCCCGCATGGACGACGACCTGCCGTGGTTCCGCACGATGCCCGCCGACCAGCGCTCCTGGGTGATGCTCGTGGCGCAGGCCGGCATCGCCTCGCTGGTGGAGTGGTGCCGCACCCCCACCCGGCCGCCGCGGCTCACCGGCGAGGTGTTCGGCGCCGCCCCCCGCGAGCTGGCGCGCGTGGTGCCGCTCAAGCACACGGTCGACCTGATCAAGGTGGTCGTCGAGGTGATGGACGACTTCGTGGAGTCCGTGGCCGAGCCCGGCGACGCCGACGCGCTGCGCCTGGCGGTGCTGCAGTTCAGCCGCGAGGTCGCCTTCGCCACCGCCCACGTCTACGCGAGCTTCGCCGAGAGCCGCGGCGCCTGGGACGCCCGCCTCGAGGCACTGGTGGTCGACGCCCTGGTCCGCGGCGAGCGCACCGAGGAGCTGTCGGGCCGGGTGTCGGCACTGGGCTGGGCGGCGATGAGCCCGGTCACCGTGCTGGTCGGCTCGGCCCCGGTGGCCGGCGACGCACACAGCGCCGCCCGCCGCGCTGCCCGGCAGCTGCGCAGCGAGGTGCTCGTCGGGGTGCACGCCGACCAGCTCGTCGTCGTGCTGGGCGGGGCGGAGCGGCTGGAGGCGGTGGCCGAGCGGGTCAGCGACGAGTTCGGCCCCGGCCCGGTCGTGATGGGGCCGGTCGTCGACTCCCTCAGCCGCGCCGGGGACTCCGCGGCCGCCGCGTTGGCCGGCCTGCGGGCGGCCGCAGCCTGGCCCGGGGCGCCGCGGCCGGTGCCGGCCGACGCGCTGCTGCCCGAACGCGCCCTGGACGGCGATCCCGTGGCGCGGGCCACGCTGCAGGAGCGGGTCGCGATGCCGCTGCAGGGCGCCGGCGGTGAGGTGCTGGAGACGGTGCGCGCGGTCCTCGCCAGTGGCGGCAACCTGGAGGCCAGCGCCCGGGTGCTGTTCGTCCACCCGAACACCGTGCGGTACCGCCTCAAGCGGGCCACGGAGCTGACGGGGCTGTCCGCGACCGACGCGCGCGGTGGGTGGACCCTGCAGGTCGCCCTCGCCCTCGCCGCCCTCGACCAGGACCGCTCGCTCTGGCACTGAGACCCGCAGGACAGTGTGGTTCCCACCACCGGCACTCGACGAACGCGCCCGGAACGGCGCTTCCTTTGTAGGAACCCTCCAAAGAGCACCGGTGTGCTTTCGTGCCGCTCCCCACCACGCGCGGCCCCGATGTCTGACACGGTGAGGAGGTGCTGGCCGTCCTCGCCCCCGGACAGGGTGCGCAGAAACCCGGGATGCTGACCGACTGGCTGGAGCTCCCGGACGCAGAGTCCTTCTTCCGCTGGGCCGGTGCCATCGCCGGCGCCGACCTCCTCGAGCTGGGCACCACCGGCGACGCCGAGGCCATCAAGGACACCGCGGTCACCCAGCCGCTGGTGGTCGCGATGAGCCTGTTCATCGCCCGCGAGCTCGGCGGCCTGCCCGGCCCGGTGACGCACACGCCGCAGGCCGGCCGGGACGTCGTCATCACCGGGCACAGCGTCGGCGAGCTGACCGCGGCGGCCCTCGCCGGCGTGCTGAGCGTCGAGGCGGCGATCGCGCTGACCGCCGTCCGCGGGCGGGCGATGGCCGCCGCGTGCGCGCAGACCCCCACCGGCATGTCCGCCGTCCTCGGCGGGGACCCCGACGAGGTGGCCGCGAAGCTCGCCGAGCACGGCCTGGTGGCGGCCAACATGAACGGCGGCGGCCAGGTCGTGGCCGCCGGTCCCCTCGACGGGCTGGCTGCGCTCAAGGCCGACCCGCCGGCCAAGGCGCGGATCATGCCGCTGTCGGTGGCCGGCGCCTTCCACACCGAGTACATGGCCTCCGCCCGCGCCGAGCTCGAGGGCCTCGTCGGCGGGCTGCGCCCGGCCGACCCGAGCCGGCTGCTGCTCTCCAACGCCGACGGCACCGCGGTGCCCTCCGGCGCCGAGGCCCTGGCCCGGCTGGTCAGCCAGGTCACCAGCCCGGTCCGCTTCGACGCCTGCCTGGACACGATGCGGGACCTGGGCGTCACGGCCGTGATCGAGCTGCCCCCGGCCGGGGCGCTGGCGGGCCTGGCCAAGCGACAGTGGAAGGGCGCCGACGTCGAGATCCTCGCCGTCAGCAGCCCGGCCGACCTCGACCGCGCCCGCGAGCTCATCGCCGCCGAGCGCGGCCGGGTCGAGGCCGAGCACCTGCCCGACTGGCGGGTCGTCGTCTCCCCGGTGCGCGGCACGGTCAGCCCGGCGGAGGTGGCCGAGGGCACCCGCCTGCCGGCCGGCAGCCCGCTGGGGCTGATCCGCAGCCGCCGCGAGGAGGTCAACGTCTCAGCCGGGTACGACGGGGTACTCGCCGAGTGGCTCGTGCACGAGGGAGACCTGGTCGACGCAGGCGACCCGATCGCCCGTCTCTACCCGGAGGTTGCGGAGTGACCACGAACGTGACGCCCGAGCGAGCATCGCAGGGAGCGCCAGCGACCGAGGATCGGAACGAGGGCGGAACGGAGCCGAGTCGTCGCATCAGACTGCGGGACGGCGCGCCGGGTGCGCGGCTGCTCGGCCTGGGCGCATACCGGCCACGTCGGCGGGTCACCAACGACGAGCTGGCCCAGACGATGGAGACCAACGACGAGTGGATCCGGACCCGCGTCGGCATCGCCGAGCGGCGCTGGGCGTCGGAGGACGAGACCCTCGTCGACATGGCGGTGGCCGCCGGCGGCAAGGCGCTCGCGGCCGGCGGGCTCTCCCCAGACCAGGTCGACCTGGTGATCGTCGCCAGCGCCAGCCTGCGCGCGCCGATCCCGGGCATCGGCCCGCAGGTGGCCTACCGGCTGGGCGTCCCTCGGCCGGGCTCGTTCGACCTGAACGCCGGGTGTGCGGGCTTCTGCTACGCCCTCGGCGTGGCCGCCGACGCCATCCGTACCGGGTCGGCGCGGCACGCGCTGGTGGTCGGCGTGGAGCGGCTGACCGACGTCACCGACCTGACCGACCGGTCGACCGCGGTGATCTTCGCCGACGGGGCCGGCGCCGCCGTCCTCGGCCCGTCCGACGAGCCGGCCGTCGGCCCGGTGGTGTGGGGCAGCGACGGCGACCAGCACAACGCGATCGAGATCGCCGCGGGCAGCTCGACGATGACCATGGCCGGCCAGGCCGTCTACCGGTGGGCCACCACCCGGCTGACCGACACCCTGGTCGAGGCGATGGAGGCCGCCGGCGTCGGCCCGCAGGACATCGACGTCTTCGCCCCGCACCAGGCCAACCTGCGCATCGTCGAGTCGATGACCAAGCGGCTCGGGTTCGGCGAGCGGACCGTCGTCGCCCGCGACATCGTCCAGTCCGGCAACACCTCGGCGGCCTCGATCCCCCTGGCGCTGACCGCGCTGCTGGAGTCCGGCGAGGCCAAGAGCGGTGACCTCGCCCTCGTGCTCGGCTACGGCGCCGGACTCACCTTCGCCGGTCAGGTGTTCCGCCTGCCCTGACGGGCACCCACGAAAGCACCGGGCCACCAGGGCCCGACGGCGGGACCCCCGCCCAACCCGAGAGAGAGGACCCCGCGTGAGCGAGGACATCCAGACCGGTCTGGCCGAGATCCTGGAGGAGGTCGCAGGCGTCGCCCCTGCCGACGCCACCCCCGAGAAGTCGTTCACGGAGGACCTCGACGTCGACTCCCTGTCGATGGTCGAGATCGCCACCGCGGTCGAGGACAAGTTCGGCGTCGCCATCCCCGACGACGAACTCGGCAACATCAAGACCGTCGGCGACGCCATCAGCTACATCCAGAAGAACCAGGGCTGAAGAAGGACCCCCCTGCCCCCCACCGCTCGCGAGCTCGCAGCGGGACCCCGCAGGGGGGGCCGAACCCCGGCCCCCGGCCGCACGTCCCAGGAGGAACCCGTCATGAGCACGTCAGTCGGCGACGTCGTCGTCACCGGACTCGGTGCCACCACGCCGCTCGGTGGCGACGTGGCCAGCACCTGGGACGCACTGCTGGCCGGGCGGTCGGGGGTCCGGCGCCTCGAGGACGACTGGGTCAAGGAGTTCCCGGCCCAGCTGGCCGCGACCCTGCCCACCGACCCCGCCGAGCAGCTCGACCGGGTGCGGGCCCGCCGGCTGGACCGCAGCCAGCAGGTCGCCGTGGTCGCCGCCGAGGAGGCGTGGCGCGACTCCGGCGCCGCCGACGCCGGCGTCGCCCCCGAGCGGATCGCCGTCGTCTTCGGCACCGGCATCGGCGGGGCGCTGACCCTGCTCGGCCAGGACGACGTCCTCGAGCAGAAGGGCCCCAAGCGGGTCTCCCCCTTCACCATCCCGATGCTCATGCCCAACGGCCCGGCCGCCGCGGTCGGGCTGTCCATCGGCGCCAAGGGCGGCGTGCACGCGCCGGTCAGTGCGTGCGCCTCCGGCGCGGAGGCGATCCGCTGGGGCCTGGACCTGCTGCGCTTCGACCGCGCCGACGTCGTCCTGGTCGGCGGCGCCGAGGCCGTCGTCCACCCGCTGCCGATGGCCGGCTTCGCCGCCATGCGGGCGATGAGCACCCGCAACGACGAGCCCGAGCGCGCCTCCCGGCCGTTCGACAAGGCCCGCGACGGGTTCGTCCTCGGCGAGGGCGCGGCCGCGCTCGTGCTCGAGCGGGCCGATGCCGCCAAGGCCCGCGGTGCCCGCGTGCACGCGCGCCTGGCCGGCGCCGGCGCGACCGCCGACGGCTACGACCTCGTCGCCCCGCACCCCGAGGGCGAGGGCGCCGGTCGCGCCATCGCCGCCGCGATCCGCGACGCAGGGCTCACCGCGGCCGACATCGGCCACGTCAACGCCCACGCCACCTCCACGCCCGTCGGCGACACCGCGGAGGCGGCCGCGATCCGCAACACGATCGGCGAGCACGTCCTGGTGACGGCCACCAAGAGCCAGACCGGGCACCTGCTCGGTGCCGCGGGGGCGCTGGAGTCGGTCTTCACGGTCCTCGCCCTGCGCGAGCAGGTCGTGCCGGCCACGGCGAACCTCGACGACCCGGACGACGACGCCGCCGTCCAGGCCCTCGACATCGTCCGCCGCGAGCCGCGGCGCGCCCAGATCTCCGCCGCCGTCAACGACTCGTTCGGCTTCGGCGGCCACAACATCGCGCTGGTGTTCACCACCGCCTGAGCGGTCCCGCCCTCCCGACTGCGCCGGCCCCTGCCCCGGGGCCGGTGCAGCGATGGCGCCTGCCCTGAACCGCCCGAGCCCGAGGCCCCGGAGGTCCCGTGACAGTCCTGTCCGCCGCTCCCGTCCCCACCGCGCCGGACCCTCGTGACCCGGCCGACCGCCTCCAGCGGTTCTTCGACGCGGGCTCCATGACGCCGCTCGGCCCGCGGGACACCTCCGGCGTCCTGGCCGCCCGCGGCACCGTCGCCGGCAGCCCGGCGGTCGCCTACTGCACCGACGCCACCGTCATGGGCGGCGCCATGGGTCTCGACGGCTGCCGGCACATCGTCGACGCGATCGACACCGCGCTGCGTGAGCGGCTGCCGGTGGTGGGCATCTGGCACTCCGGCGGCGCCCGGCTGGCCGAGGGCGTCACCGCGCTGCACGCCGTCGGTGAGGTCTTCGAGGCCATGGTGCGGGCGTCGGGGCGGGTGCCGCAGATCTCCGTCGTCCTCGGCCCGGCCGCCGGCGGCGCCGCCTACGGCCCGGCGCTCACCGACCTCGTGATCATGGGGCCGGCCGGGCGGGTGTTCGTCACCGGCCCCGACGTCGTCCGGTCGGTCACCGGTGAGGACGTCGACATGGAGCGCCTCGGCGGCCCGGACACCCACGGCCGGCGCAGCGGCGTCGTCCACGTGGTCACCGAGACCGAGCAGGCCGCGCTCGACACCGCCCGTGAGGCGGTCTCCCTGCTGGCCGCGCAGGGCTCCCTCGCCCCGGCCGACGCCGAGCCGGACGTCGACCTCCGCGCCCTGCTGCCGGAGAAGCCCAACCGGGCCTACGACGTCAAGCCGCTCGTGGCCGCGGTGCTCGACGGGCCGGGGCTGGAGTTGCACCCGCGCTGGGCGCCGAACATCGTCACCACGCTGGGCCGGCTGGCCGGGCGGACGGTGGGCGTGGTCGCCAACAACCCGCTGCGGCTCGGCGGCTGCCTGGACTCCGCCTCCGCGGAGAAGGCGGCCCGCTTCGTGCGCATGTGCGACGCCTTCGGCGTCCCGCTGGTGGTGCTGGTCGATGTCCCCGGCTACCTGCCCGGCGTCGGGCAGGAGTGGGACGGCGTGGTGCGGCGCGGCGCCAAGCTGCTGCACGCCTTCGCCGAGGCGGTGGTCCCGCGGGTGACGCTGGTGACCCGCAAGTCCTACGGCGGGGCCTACATCGCGATGAACGCCCGGTCGCTGGGGGCGACGGCCGTGTTCGCCTGGCCGGGCGCCGAGGTCGCCGTCATGGGCGCCAAGGCGGCCGTCGGCATCCTGCACCGGAAGAAGCTGGCCGCCGCCCCGCCCGGCGAGCGGGAGGCGCTGCACGTCCAGCTGGCGGCCGAGCACGAGCGGATCGCCGGCGGGGTGAACCGGGCGCTGCAGATCGGCGTGGTCGACGAGGTCGTCGAGCCCTCGCGCACCCGCCGCCGGCTGATCGCCGCCCTCGCGGCGGCCCCGCCCGGACGCGGGGCCCACGGCAACATCCCGCTCTGAGCCGGGAACGCGTCAGGGCCCGGCACCCCTGGGGGTGCCGGGCCCTGACGTGGGCTCGTGGTCGTCCGGACGCCGCTTCCCCGACGACGTCCGGACGACCGGCCTCAGCCTACGACGAGTGCTCGGGTGCCACCGGGCCGTCGTAGTCAGATCGTGATCTAGACCACCTGGTGCAGCCAGGTCACGGGCTGCCCGTCGCCGGCGTGCCGGTAGACCTCGAGGTCGGCGTCCCAGGCGGCGCCGAGCAGCTCGTCCACCCCGTGCCGGAACGCCTCGATGGAGGTCGCGGTGGCGGCCAGGTGACGCAGCTGCTGCTCGGTGACGATGAGGTCGCCGTTGGCGCTCGTGGGCGCGCGGTAGACACCGTGGCCGGGCACGTACGACATGCGCTCGCCGTCGTTGCCGTAGCTGGCGTCCTCGGTCACCTCGAAGCGGAGCATGGGCCACGCGCGCAGCGCGGCGACCAGCTTCGCTCCCGTGCCCGGGGCGCCGGTCCAGGCCACCTCGGCACGGAAGGAACCGTGTGCCGCAGGCTGGTCGGCCCACGACAGGGAGACCGGCGCGCCGATGACGCGTTCGAGCGCCCACTCGACGTGCTGGCAGAGCGCCTTCGGGCACGCGTGCACGAAGACGACACCCTGGGTAGACCGTCGTTGCACGGGGTACCTCCATCGACTCGATCGGTCTCGTCTTCCCCAACGGACGATCGATTCGGTGACAGGCTGTGTTCGGCGGTTGTGGACCAGGGGTCCTGGGAACAGTTTGCACGATGGTCACCCCATCGCGCCAGTGCGGATGAGGCGGATGGGTCACATGTGACGGATGGTCACGAGGGGGACCACTACGCGCTGGTCAGCGGCCATACCACGGTGACGGTGCACCCGTCCACCGTGCGCTCGCGCCCTCCTGCACCTCCTGCTCGAGCCACGGCACGGCCTGCGGAACGGCCGTCAGGAGCCGGCAGGCGGCACCGCGCTGCCCTCACGCAGGGTAGCGGCGAACACCCGTGTGCACCGGCAGGACACCCGGGGTTCACGCACCGAGTGTGGCCTGCAGGTCCTCCCGCGGCACCACCCGCGTCGCCCGGAACGCCGCACCCTCGACCCCCGGTTCGGTCCACTCGACGTCGACCACCTGCCCGGCGCGGAGCGCGTGGCGCGGGCCGTCGACGACCGAGGCGTCCACCCAGCAGTCGCCGGGCAGGTCCGGGGCCTCGACGAGGCCGGCTCTCCGGGCGTCGTCCCAGCGGATCACCGTGCCGCGGGTCGTGCCGCTGCGTGTCATGCCGCCCAGGCTGGCCGGACCGGCCCCGGCGGACAAGACGGCCCCGCACGGCGGAGGCGTACACCGCGGGACTGCCGGGGTAACGGCCGGGCCATGCAGCGATCCCAGGGGATGGCCGACGCGGGGCGTGACGAGGTCGCGGGGCTGGTCCTGCCGGCCTGGGACGCCTTCCTCGCCCAGGCGGAGGCGGTGGACCTCGACCGGCCCTCACGGCTGCCCGGGTGGCGGGCGCACGAGATCTGCGTCCACCTCGGCTGCTGGGACGACCACACGGCGCTGGCCGACCTGGTCGCCTCCGCGCGGGCCGGGGGTGCGGGGACACCGCCGGAGGTCGACCCGACCAACGCCCGGGTCACCGCCGCCCACCGGGACGCGACGCGGGAGGAGGTGCTGGCTGCGCTGCGGCGCAACCGCGACGCCACCGCCCGCTACCTGGCCGATGGGCCCGTCGAGCTGGACACCGCACCGGCGGTCGCGGTCGTGGGCACCCTGCCCCTGCTCAGCGTCGTCCTGGGTCAGGCGTACGAGCTGGCCGTGCACGGGCTGGATCTCACCGCGTGCGGCGCCCCGCCGGTGCCGGAGCCGGTCCTGCAGGCGGGCCTGGCGGCCCTCGCGGACGTGACCGGCGCCCTGTCCGCGTCCGTCGGCATCACCGGCGGCGCCACCCTGGCGACGCCGGAGGGCGGCTGGGCCTTCGCCGCCGACCCGGCGGGCTGGACCGTGCGGCGGGTGGCCCCGGGAGCACCGCAGGGCACCGCCGTGGAGGCGCCGGCGGACCTGCTGCTCGAGGCGGCCTCCGGTCGGGTCAACCCGGTCGCGGCGCTGGCCCGGCGGCGGCTGCGGGTGCACGAGCTCGGCGGGCTGCTCGCGCTGGCCCCGGTCGTCCAGGTCGCGCCGGGCATCCCAGGCGGGCCGATCCTGCAGCTGGCCGCGCAGACCCTCGGCGGCGTCGGCGGCCTGCTCGGGCGGCTGCGCGGCCGCCGCTGAACGCACGGCGGCCCGCGGCCGCCGGAGCACCGGGGGCCGCGGGCCGTCCGCGTCAGGTCAGGTCGAGGTCAGCACCCGCCACCGAGGGCGATGCCGTGCTGCGCCAGCCAGGGCATCGGGTTGACCCGGTTGGCGTAGAGGCCGCCCTGGTGCACCTCGAAGTGCAGGTGCGGCCCGGTTGACTGGCCACGGTTGCCGACCTCGGCGATCTGCTGGCCCGCGGTCACCACCTGGCCCGCGGTGACGGAGAACTGGTTCACGTGGCCGTAGAGGGTGATCTGACCGTCGGCGTGCTGCACGTACACGGCCAGGCCGAAGCCGCTGGCCGGCCCCGCCTGGAGGACGACGCCGTCCTCCGGCACGTAGATCGGGGTGCCGATGGGGGCGGCGATGTCGATGCCCTGGTGCATCGTGCCCCAGCGGGCGCCGTAGCAGGAGGTGAGCCGGCCGGCGGTCGGCATGCCGGTCGTGCCCTGCGCACGGGCGTCGAGCCGGGCGTTGAAGGCGGCGGCGGGGTCGGCCGCGCCCTGCGCGGCGAGCAGGCGCTCGCCGGCGGCGCGGTACTGCTCGTCGAGAGCGGCCTTCTGCGCCGCGACGGCGTCGTACTCGGACTGCGCCTCGGCGAGGTGGGCGGTGGCGGCCGCCTCGGCCTCGTCGGCGGCGCGGGCGGCCTCGTCGAGCCGGGTCACCGCGGCCCGGGCGGCCCGGTCGGCCTCCTCGACCCGCTGCTCGACGGCGAGGAAGTCGGTCAGCCGCGCGGCGCGCTGGGCGCCGAGGACGTCCATCGTCGCCGCCTGCTGCAGCAACTCGGTGGGGCTCTCGGCGTCGAGGATGAGCTCGATGTCGCCGTAGCGGTTGTCGGCCCCCATGTAGGCCTCCCGCCCCAGGGTGGCGACGTCCTCCTCGGCGGCGGCGACGTCGGCCTGGGCGGTGGCCAGCTCGGCGGCGGTGGCATCGGCCTCAGCCTGGGCGGTGGCCAGCTCCGCGCGGGCGACGAGAGCGGCGTCGGCGGCGGCCTCGGCCTCGACGGTCATCCGCTGCAGCTTCTCCTCGGCGGCGGTGACCAGCTGCTCGATGCGGGCGACCTCGGCGGCCAGGCTCTCCTGCTCGGAGGTGCCGGAGACGGTGGGGGCGGCGAGCGCGGCCGGGGTGCCGGCCAGCAGCCCGCCGACCACGGCGGCGACGACGAGCGCCCGGCGAGGCGCACGCAGCAGCCGGCGGGCCGGCGCTCCGCGCGCAGGCAGGGTCATCAGGTGGTGCAGGGTCGCCAAGGCGACGGTTCTCCCATCCTCGCGACCGCCTACCGAGTTAGCTGACGGGTTCGGGCCGGACGGCGCCCTACCCGCCTGCGTCCCCCTACGCAGGCAGGACTCACCCCAGTGGAACGGTGGGTCCCCGGTCCGTCTCGGCCCCCGGAGGGAGGCGTCGGCGGTTCGGCGGGGCCAGGCCGGTGCCCTCGTGTGTCGAGGAGCGGAACCCGGCGAGGCCGTCGGGAAAACTACCTTGAGTGACCCCCCGCGGTCACGATCGAGTAACACCTCCGGCGCGCCTCGTTGCCCGAAGGAGTGACATCCCGCTACGAGGCGTGAGTACGCGACCCCGGAGAGCTGATCTTCAGGACCGCTCCACCGCTCGCGCGACTCCCGCGGTGACCTGCGAGGACGGCCCGGGCCGCGCGGTGGGCCGCAGGCGGCCCCGGCCACGTCCCGGGCACCGGGCCGCCGCCGCTGAGATGTCGCGCACAGTTCCCCGAAACCGCCCGGCGGGCTCACCCTCACGGCCCCGTCGGCGGCCGGCCGCCATCTGGCAGGCTGGAGCACACCGGGGCGGTAGCTCAGCCGGTCAGAGCATGGGACTCATAATCCCTGGGTCGTGGGTTCGAGCCCCACCCGCCCCACCAATCGGGCCCGCAGGCCGGGGCCTCGGTCCTGCGGGCCTCGTCCCGGTCCCGGCTCAGCTCCCCCGCGGAGCGACCCGCGATGGCCCAGGTGCTATGCCGTCACGTTCGTCCACACGGTGCCGATGTTCTCCTCGCCACCACCGTGAGTCGTCGCGAGCAGGCAAGCGCTCAGCGAGGTCCCCGACGCGGTGAAGGAGAAGGGCTGGCTCACGTCGCTCTCGGCGCCCAGGTGCACCGCCATGGTGAACGGCCTGGACGTGCCCTCCTCCAGGAGGAAGAGGCCCTCACCTCGGTTCAGCCGGTCCGCTGCGTCCCGTGAGGTCACGGTCGCGTTGCCTGACACCTCTTCCCCCGGCTCGAACGTGGCGACGGTGAGCGTCTTCGGACACGTCGTGGTGACGACAGGCACCGTGCCGGCCAGGGCCGCAGGCGCGAGTACGACCCCGATCACCGTCGATGCCGCGACCGCCGGAACTGCCATGCGACGTCTTCTCACAGCCATCGCCCCTCAGCGTTGTAGCGATCGTCACCCGATGGCCGGCCTCGATCCCCTCTCTCGCTCGCGACGGCACAGCTCGCGGGCGACAGGACGGGGACCGTCCTAGCACCGGTCCGGCACGGCTGTCCAGCTGGCCGTACGCGGCGCGCGCCATCCGTGAACACCTAGGGCGGTGGACACACGAACCGCCAGTTCGAGCCGCACCCGCCCCACCGGTTCCCATCCGAGGCGCCGCCATGCTCATGCAGCCCTGAGCCCATCCGCGACCAGCAGGGTGCCGATGACGAGCAACAGCGTGATCAGCACTGCGTCGGTGCACCTGTCGGTCCACACCATCGAGGCACAGGTCACCTCCATCTACCGCAAGCTCGGCACCTCCTCCCCCAACCAGGCCGTCGACCGCGTCCGCGGCCGGCCCCGGGCAGGCGGCTCGGTGGCCGCACGGAGCCTCCCCCGCCGGCTGACGGCGAGAGCCGGCGGCGACCCCGGAGTGGCCCGGCCGGGTCCTCGCCGCGGCAGGTCGTCCTCGAGGGGTGAGGACCGGCCGGCCGAACCAGCAGATCCTCCAGTCACCCACCAGGGCCATGCCCCGGCCGACACAGGGAGGTGCGGCGTGACACAACAGGTGACCGCAGAGGCCCGCGAAGCCGTCGACGAGCTCGGACCGGTCGACTGGATCGTCGTCGAGTTCCCCGGGAGCAGGTTCAACGGAGAGATCGCCCCCGCCCTCGCCGAGCTGGTCGACCGCGGCATGGTCCGGGTCCTGGACCTGCTGCTCATCCGGAAGGACGACGACGGGACGCTCGACTTCTTCGAGCTCGGCGACGTCACCGAGTCCGACGTCGGCGCCCTGCGGGCCTACGAGGGCGAGCTCGCGATGCTGCTCAGCGAGCAGGACGTCCTGGCCGTCGCAGCGGCCATCGAGCCAGGGAGCACCGCGGCGCTGCTGGTCTGGGAGAACACCTGGGCGGCCCCGTTCGCCTCGGCCGTCCGGCACGCCGGCGGCCAGCTGGTGGCCAGCGGCCGCATCCCGGTCCAGGCCATGCTCGCCGCGCTCGACGAGGACGACGCGAGACAGGAGGACTGACATGCCACTGGCAGCCAGGAGGATGCGCCGGGCCGCGGTCATCGGGCCCGCCCCGGTCGCCCGCACCGCTGTGACCGTTGGGACCGCCGCGGTCGTCGCCCACGGAGTGGCGAGGCGCACCGACCGCCGGGAGGACCGGCGAGAGGACCGGCGAGAGGACCGACGCTACCGACGTCGCTGACCGCTTCGCCGGCAGCGCACCCCGCCTCAGCCGCGACAGATGCGCCCTCCGGTCCGGCCGGGTGCTGCGCCGCGTCGGAGGCGCCTCGGGTCGCCCCGAGCACTCTCCTGCGGAGGCCACGTGGCCCGGAGGGGGCAGCATGCTGTTCTTCGGGCTGAACACCTGGGTGCTGGCGGCTCTGCTCGGTCTGGTCATGATCGGCACGACGCTCGGCGGGCTGTTCATCGGCCAGCGGATGGGCCGTTCATCGGACAGGTTCCGAGAGCCGCTCGGGGTGCTGCAAGGGGCGCTCATCGGCTTCATGGGCCTGCTCCTCGCCTTCGGCCTCAGCCTCGCCCTGGGACGGTACGAGACCCGCAGGGCCGACACCGTCGACGAAGCCAACGCCATCGGTACGACCTACCTGCGCGCGCAGACCCTTCCCGAGCCGATGCGCACCGAGACGCTCGACGTGCTGCGGCGGTACACCCGGACCAGCATCGAGATCGCCGACTCGGTGCCGGGAAGCCCCGCCCAGCAGGCGGCACTGTCAGCGAGTGAGCGCGACCAGCGCCGGCTCTGGTCGCTGGCCGGAGACGCTCTCGAGCGAGAACCGGTCGCCAGTGCCCCCCGTCTGTACGTCGAGTCGCTCAACGAGATGTTCGACGCGCAGTCCACCCGTGTGTACGCACTGACGAACCGTGTGCCGACGGCCGTGCTCGTCGTGGAGGTCGTCGGGGCTGCTGTGGCTCTCGGCGCGCTGGCCCTCCACCTCGCCCTGCACCTGTCCTCCATCCGGCGCGGTCTGGCCACGACGGTGGTCGCGGCCCTGCTCGTCACGGTCCTGCTCGTGGTGACCTTCGACCTCGACCGCCCGGCCAGGGGCCTCATCCGGGTCCCGGCGACCCCCCTCGTGGACGTCCATGCCTCCATGTCCGGTCCACCCGCATCCAGCGCTCCCGACTGAGGGCCGCGCACCGAGCCGGAGACAAGGAGGCTTGACACCCGCCGAGGGTGTCAAGCACGCTTGTCGCGACAAGCCCCCTTGACCACCTCGAGGTGTCCGTTGGAGAACGACGTCCGTGCGCTGCGGCTGGCCTGCGGGCTCTCGCAGCGCGAGCTGGCCGAGGCGCTGGAGGTCTCGCGGCAGACGGTCAACTCCATCGAGACCGGCCGCTACGACCCCTCGCTCCCCCTGGCCATCGCGATCGCCCGCCACTTCCAGCGCACCGTCGAGGAGATCTTCCATGTCGACTGACCGACGCACCGGCACCCAGACGGCGCTGGCGCTCGGCGCCGTCCTCGCGGCGGTCGCGCTGCTCATCGCCGTCGGGCTGCTGCTGCAGGAGTACGGGCCGGGCAACACGGGGCTGGGCTTCCTCCAGGGCGCGGCGGTGGCGCTGGTCGCCGTCGCGGTGATGGCGTGGCGGGTGCGCCGGCGTCCGGGTTCGGCCACGAGCTTCGAGCGGGCGTGGACGCAGACCGGTGACGAGCGGGACGACGCCCTGCTCACCCGGGCCCTGGCCGTGCTCGGCCTGCTCGCCCTGCCGCTGACCGGGGTCGCGGCGCTCGCGATCGGGCTCGGCGCCCGCGTGGAGGTGGTGCTGGCCCTGTTGCTGTTCGCGGAGGTGGCCGTGGGCGCGACCGCGTTCGCGGTGGTCAGCCGCCGGAGCTGAGGTCGTGTCGCTGCACGCCGAGGCCGCCGGCCCGCCCGGCGCGCCGGCGATCGTGTTCCTGCACGGCGTCGGGGTGGCGAGCTGGATGTGGTGGCAGCAGGTGCCGGCGTTCGCCGACCACCTCTGCCTGGGCGTGGACCTGCCGGGGCACGGCCGCAGCCGCGACGTGCCGTGGACCTCGCTGGCCGACACCGCCGACCGGGTCGCCGCGCTGGTCCGGGCCCGGGCGCCGGGCAGGCGGGCGCACGTCGTCGGGCTCTCACTCGGCGGCCAGGTCGTCCTGACCCTCCTGGAGCGTCATCCCGACGTCCTGGAGCGGGCGGTCGTCAGCGGGGTGACCACCGAACCGTGGCCGCACCGCTGGCTGCTCGCTCCGCAGGCCTGGCTGACGACGGCGCAGGTGCGCAGCCGGCGCCTCGTCGACGCCCGGGCCCGCGCCCTCGGCCTGCCGCCGCGGATCCGCGCGGCCTTCACCGCGGACGTGCCGGCGATGAGCCCGCGGACCCGCCGCCGCATCACGGCCGAGGTCGCCGGCTACACCCTCCCTGGCTCCATGGCCGCGGTGCCGACGCCGACGCTCGCGCTCGCGGGCGGCCGGGAGTCGGCGCTGATCCGGCGGGCGGTGGAGACCATCCCGGCCGTCCTGCCCGTCGCCGCGGGCCGGGTCGTGCCCGGGGTGGGCCACGACTGGAACGTCGAGGCCCCCGACCTGTTCTCCGCGACCGTGCGCGCCTGGATCGAGGGCTCCTCGCCGTGAGTCAGTACGCCGCGGCGCGCACCAGGAAGCCGTAGTAGCGCTCGCCGGCCATCCGCACCGGGTCGCCCTCGAAGCCGTAGGCCCGGTCGGCCGTGTTGTGGTCGGTGGCGTCGGCCCGGATCCGGTCGGCGGTCGCCACCGGGTCGCCCGCGGAGCAGATCCCGGCGTCGATGCACAGCGCCGCCGTCCCCGAGACCAGCGGGGCGCTGAAGCTCGTGCCGGCCGCGGCACCGTAGGCGCTGCCGGGCATCGGACCGGTCACGCACGTCCCCGGCGCGGCCACGGTGTGCGACCGGTCCTGCTCGGTGGTCGCGTAGTTGCTGTAGGACGCCGCGGCGTCGTCCCGGTCCCCCAGCTGTCCGAAGTCGGTGCCGTAGCACGTCGGCGACGCCTGCCCGCCGGGCCGGCCGTCGAAGTCGCTGGCCGCGGTCACCGTGAGCACCTCGTCGTACGTGGCCGGCGCGATGGCACCGAAGTCCACCGTGGAGTTGCCGGCGGCGGCGACGTACAGCGTCCCGGCCTCCACCGACCGGCAGATCGCCGTGTGCATGGCGTCCTGGTCGGTCGCACCGCACTGCCCGTCGTCGGTGCCCGCCCCGCCGATGCTCATGTTCGCCACCGCGATGTCGTTGGCGGGGTCGTCGTCGAGCCGGGTCTGGGTGACCCAGTCCGCCGCGCAGAGGACCGCCGCGTTGGTGGCCGTCCCGGTGGTGTCGTTGAAGATCTTGACGCTGTAGACGGGCGCGCCCGGCGCGACACCGACCACGCCGGCGCCGTCGTCCCGGGCCGCCGCGACGCCGGCCACGAACGTGCCGTGCCCGATGGCGTCGGTGAACGCCGACGGCGCGTCCACGGGCGTGCCGGTCGAGCAGTCGACGCCGCCGACGACGTTCAGGTCGGGGTGGCTGCGGTCCACCCCGGTGTCGATGACGGCGATGTTCGTGCCCACCGCGCCGGCGCCGTCCCCGGAGGCGGTGCTGCTCTGCTCGCCGTCGATCCGGTCGACGTCCTCGGGCAGGCACTGCGCGGATGCGGGGCTCGGCCCCTGCTGGCAGGAGACCGCGAAGGGCTCGCTGTCCAGCTGGGCGAACGTCCCGTCGGAGACGACGTAGGCGACGGCGGGATCGCCCTCCAGGGCCGCGGCCTCGGCCTGCGTCATCTCCGCCGCGTACCCGTTGACCGCGTCGTACACCGACTCCGTCTCACCGCCGTACTGCTGGTCGAGGTCGGTGGCGGCGCGGACGGGGTCGGCGACGCCGTCGGCGAGCACCACCAGGTAGCGCGCCTCCGCCGGGGCCGCCGCCGCCACGCTGGGGACGGCCAGTGTCACCGCCGCCGCCCCGACGACTGCCCCTACCGTGATCCTGCGCATGCGGTTGCTCCAGCGGCCGGTGCCGGCGCTCCTACCGGCGAGCGACATGACCGTACGGTTCCGTAATCCCGCGCCGGGAGGCCACGGCCCGACCTCCGTGCGGACCCCGGCCGCGTCGACACGCTCCGTGGACGCGTGCCCGGCTCTCCGTCATCCGTGCGGGTGGTCCGGCGGGCGCGGCGGTCACGGACGGAGGAGGATACGGCGTGCCCATCGACCACACCGCCACCTTCCCCGCGGCTCCGGACGACGTCCTCGCCGTCCTCAGCGACGAGGCCTTCCTGCGGGACTACGTCGACGCGCTCGGTGCCCGGCTGGAGGGCGTGGAGACCGGGGAGGCCGACGGCGGCCCGCGCACGACGATGCGGCTGCTGGTGCCCACCGTGGGCATCCCGCCGGTGTTCACCCGGTTCGTCGGCCGGGAGGTCGCCGTGGTGGACCGGCGCACGTGGGGCACCGACGGCGATGCCGGGCACCACGGCGTCGTCCACGTGAGCGCCGAGGTCTTCGGGCGCACCGCGGTGGTCCGGGGCGAGCGGCGGCTGACCCCGGTCGACGGCGGCACCCGGTCGACGGTCACCGCGGAGGCGGAGGTGGACGCGCCGATCGTCGGCCGGCAGGTGGAGGCCGCCGTCCGCGAGCTCGCGCTGGTCGTGCTCCGCCGCGAGGACGAGGTGCTGCGGCGCTGGCTGGGCGAGCCGGCCTAGTCCAGGCAGCGCTCGTACCAGACCTCGCGCAACCGGCGCCCGCGCCAGTCCCGCTCCAGCACCTCGCCGGTCGGGCGCCACCCGCCGGACTCGTAGAACCGCCGGGGCCCGGTGTTGCGCTCCTCGGTCCGCAGCAGGGCCCGCCGGTGACCCGTCGCCCGGAGCTCCGCCAGCACCGCCGCGAGCAACTGCCGCCCGGTCCCCCGGCCCTGCTCGCCGGGCTCCACGTAGAGGTAGGCGACCTCCCCCGTTGCGTCGTCGGCCCGGGCGAAACCGACGACACGCCCGTTCCGCTCGGCGACGATGAAGCCGGGCTCGTCCAATCGCGCGCGCCACGTCCCGACCTCCGGTTCCGCGAGGACGTCGCCCAGGAACGACGACCAGGCGGCCCGTCCGGCTCGCGCGTGCACGCCGGCGACCGGTTCCGCGTCGTCGGTCGTGGCCGGCCGCAGCACCAGGCGTCGGGTCACCCGACCGCCGTCCGCGCGCCCCGGGCGGCGTGCTCCCGGCGCAGGCCCAGCCGGTGCCGGTGTGCCTCCGGTGAGTGGACGACGGTCACCGGGCAGGCCGCGTGCAGCGCGCACTGCATGCTCACCGAGCCCAGCAGCATGCTGGAGAAGCCGCCGTGGCCGCGGCTGCCCACCACCAGCAGGTCCGCGCCCGCCGATTCGCGGATCAGCCCCTCGGCGGCCACGCCCATGACCGCCCGCACCCGCACCTCCGGCACCGGCTGCGGCACGTCGCGCAGGACCTCGGCGACGAACGCCTCGGCCCGCTCGACGGCGACCGCCCGGGCCCGGTCGGCGTCCTGGTCCTCCACCCCGTAGAAGTCCATCCAGACCTCCGGCGGCCGGTACGCGGTCACCGCCTCGACGGGCACCCCGCGACGGGCGGCGTCCTCCAGCGCGAAGCGCAGGGCCGCCCGCGCCCCGGTGGAGCCGTCCACGCCGACCACGACGCGCGGCCCCCGGCTGCGCTCCTCCGCCTCCTCGGCCCGCTGGGTCATGACGCCCTCCCCCGGCCTCCGTCCCCGCCGGACCGGGTGCCCGGCGGCCGGCCGGCACGACCCCAGCGTCGGCCGCCGCGGCGCCGCCGCCCAGGGTCCTTCGTCGCCGCCCTGCCGCCGACCGTCCCGCGGTGCGCTCCGCCTCGCGGTGCACTCCGGCCCGGCGCTGCGCGGCCCTGCGGCGTACCGTCCGCCCATGGCCGCGGAACCCGCTGCTGCAGAGCGTCTGGTCGGGGGCCGGTACGCGCTGCGCGAGGTGCTGGGCCGCGGCGGCATGGGCGTCGTGTGGCTGGCGACCGACGAGAAGCTGCAACGCCCGGTCGCGGTCAAGGAGGTCACCTTCGCGGTGCACCTGTCCGACCACGAGCGCCGGGTCCTGCGCGAGCGCACCCTCCGCGAGGCCCGCACCGCCGCCCGGCTCGACCACCCCTGCGTCACCGCCGTCTACGACGTGGTGGAGGAGGACGGCCGGCCCTGGCTGGTCATGGAGCACGTCGAGTCCTGCAGCCTGCAGCAGGTCGTCGACGGGGATGGCCCGCTGCCGTGGACGGCGGTCGCGCGGATCGGGCTGGACGTGCTGGCAGGCCTCTCGGCGGCGCACGACGCCGGCATCGTGCACCGCGACGTCAAGCCGGCCAACGTGCTGGTCGCCCCCGACGGCCGGGCCTGTCTCACCGACTTCGGCATCGCGACCGCCACCGGCGATCCGACGATCACCACCACCGGCGCGATCATCGGCTCGCCGTCCTACATGGCGCCCGAGCGGGCCAACGGGGAGCCGCCGGGCCCGGCGGCGGACCTGTGGTCCCTGGGCGCGACCCTGTTCACCGCGGTCGAGGGCCGGCTCGCCTTCTCCCGCGGCGAGCCGATGGCCACGCTCATGGCGGTGGTGACCGAGCCGCCCGGCCCTATGGAGCACGCCGGCCCGCTGGCGCCGGTCCTGCGCGGGCTGCTGACCAAGGACCCCGCCGCGCGCACCACGGCCGAGCAGGCGCGCCGGCAGCTGGAGGAGGCGCTGGCCGGTGCCGGCGTCCCACCCACGTGGTCGCCGCCGGCGCGCGGCCCGGCGCCCGACCGGCCCTCCGGGGCCGCCCGCGACGGCAGCCGCCTGGAGCGGTTCGACGCCGCCGACCTGAAGGGGCTCGCCGCGGCCTCGGCGACCGTCCTCGGCGCCGTGGCCCGCGACGCCCGCGACCAGGCTCGCCACCTCGTCGACCGGCGGCGGGAGCGCCGGACGGCGGGAGCGCCACCCCAGCCGCCCCAGCCGCCCGGGCCGCCCGGGCCGCCCGAGCAGCCCCCGCCCGCCGCCCCCGCCCGGACGCGTCGCCGCCGGTTCAAGCGCCGGTGGGTGGTCGTCCCCGTCGTGGCCCTGCTGCTGCTGACCCTGGCCGTCCTCGCCGGGCTGACCGCCCTGGCGGGGTACCTGCTCGGCTGGTTCTAGGAGACGCGGGCGCGGCCGATCTGCGGCACGCTCGCGGCATGACGACGCCGGACCCTCAGCAGCCGCAGCCCCGAGACATCGCCCTGGAGCTGGAGACGCCCGAGCAGGCCGCCGACCTGGAGGCGCAGAGCGAGCCGCGGGACGGGGACGACGACTGATGCGCAGCCGCGACCTCCTGCTCTACGCCTACGAGCAGATCGCCGAGACCCTCCGGGGCACCGTCGAGGGGCTCGACGCCGACGACCTCGCCCGGCGGGTCGGCCCCGACGCCAACCCCGTCGGCTGGCTGGTCTGGCACCTGCTCCGGGTCCAGGACGACCACGTCGCCGACGTGGCGGGCACCGAGCAGGTCTGGACGTCGGACGGCTGGGCCGGCCGCTTCGGCCTGCCCGTCGACGAGGCGGCCACCGGCTACGGGATGAGCCGCGAGGAGGTCGACGCGGTGCGGGTGCCGTCGGCCGAGCTGCTGCTGGGGTACTCCGCGGCCGTGCACGAGCGGACGGCGGAGTTCCTGCGCGACCTGTCCGACGACGACCTCGACCGCGTGGTCGACGAGCGCTGGGACCCGCCGGTCACCCTCGGCGTCCGGCTGGTCAGCGTGCTCTCCGACGACCTGCAGCACCTGGGGCAGGCCGCCTACCTGCGCGGGCTGCTCGGAGCGTGAGCCTCAGCGGGTCGCCAGCAGCCGCGCGGGCTCGATCCGGCGTCCGGCGACGTAGTAGATCGTCGCCCCCTCGGTCACGGGCGCGTCCCAGGCCGGGCTGACGACCAGGCGGCCCTCGGTGCGCAGCGCGAGCACGGTGGCCCCGAAGGTGCGGCCGAACCAGGTCTGGCAGTCGCCGAACGTGGCGTGCGCGAAGCCGGCCGGGACGCGGGTCGAGTAGGTGTTGCCGTGTCCTCCGCTGGTCATCAGGTCGTTGTAGACCTGCGCGATCCCGGGGTCGTTGGCCTCCTCGGTGAGCAGGAACGGCATGTGCCACTGCACCGCCTGCACCTCGGGGTGGACGTAGCGCAGCGTGTCCAGCCGGCCGAGGTCGCGCAGGGCGACGACCAGGTGGATCCGCGGGTTGGCGTGCGCGACGGAGAGCGCCACGGCCAGCGCCTCGTTGTCGTCGCGGACGTCCACGACCGCCGTCCCGGCGCGGGCGACGGCGGCGCGGGACATCACGTCCTCCGACGTCAGATCGCCCCGGACGAAGTGGACGTCGGGCAGCTCCGGCAGTGGGTCCTCGGTCACCTCGTCCCAGGCGCAGAGCACCACCTGCACGTCGCGCTCGGCGACGAGTTCGCCGATGATCCGCGCGGAGCGGCCGGGCGCGTACCCGAGCAGGACGACGTGGTCGGCGAGGTCCAGCGTGACCAGCCCCCTCAGTCTCTTGCCCTTCCCCGACTGCAGCGCGGCGGCCAGCGAGGTGAAGAGCAGGGTGAGCGTGACGATGCCGCCGACGATGACGTAGGCCCCGACCAGCCGGCCGCCGAGCGTCTCCGGGAAGACATCGCCGTACCCGACCGTCGCCGAGGTGACGGCGAAGTACCACCAGTAGGTCCCGGGGTCGGCGATGCCGCTGCCCGCCGGCTCGACCAGCGCCATCGCCAGCCAGCTGCTGAGGAACACGAACACGGCGACGGCGAGCGGCAACCGCCAGCCACGCAGCCGCAGGTGCAGCAGCCGCGCGACCCGCGTGATGAAGAACGGCACCCGACCTCCCGACGGCGACCCGGGGCAACCTAACCGACCCCCGCGGGTACGGCGCCGTCCGGCGCGCGGCCCGGTCGCCCCCGCCGTAGCGTCCGCCGGGTGAGTGGGACCAGCCCCGACTTCTACGCCCTCGAGGAGCTCCTCGCCCCGGAGGAGATCGAGCTGCGCGACCGGGTGCGCGCCTTCTGCGACCGGGAGGTCACGCCGCGGATCAACGACTACTGGGAGCGCGCGGAGTTCCCGTTCGAGCTCGTCCCGGGGATCGCCGCGCTCGGCATCGCCGGCGGCACCATCCAGGGATACGGCTGCCCGGGGATGAGCGCGGTGTCGGCCGGCATCGTCGCCGCGGAGCTGGCCCGCGCCGACGGCAGCGTCGGCACCTTCAACGGGGTGCACAGCTTCCTGGCCATGCAGTCGATCGCCCTGCTCGGCTCGGAGGAGCAGCGGCAGCGCTGGCTGCCGGCGATGGCGCGCATGGAGCGGATCGGCGCCTTCGCGCTCACCGAGCCCCGGCACGGCTCGGACGCCGTCGCCCTGGAGACCTCCGCGCGCCGGGACGGCGACTGCTACGTGCTCGACGGTCAGAAGAAGTGGATCGGCAACGGCACCATCGCCGACCACGTGCTGGTGTGGGCCCGCGGCGAGGACGGCGCGGTCGGCGGCTACGTCGTCGACAAGGGGACGCCGGGCTACCGGGCCACCGTCATGACCGGGAAGACCGCGCTGCGGGCGGTGTGGCAGGCCGAGATCACCCTCGACGGCGTCCGCGTGCCGCTGGAGAACAGACTCGCCCACTGCTCGTCGTTCCGGGACGTGTCCGCGGTGCTCGACCGCACCCGGTACACCGTGGCCTGGCGCGCCCTCGGGCTGGCCACCGCCGCCTACGAGCTCGCGCTCGCGCACGCGCTGCGGCGGGAGCAGTTCGGTCAGCCGATCGCCGGCTACCAGCTGGTGCAGGACAAGCTCGCCCGGATGCTGGCCGAGATCACCGCCATGCAGCTCATGTGCTGGCGGCTGTCCACCCTGGCCGACGCCGGGCGGATGACGGCGGCGATGGCGTCGCTGGCGAAGATGAACCACGCCGCGAAGGCCCGGGCGATCGTCGCCGACGCCCGCGACATCCTGGGCGGGGACGGGATCCTGCTCGAGCACCACGTCGCCCGCCACCACGCCGACATGGAGGCCGTCTTCACCTTCGAGGGCACCGACTCGGTGCAGTCGCTGATCGTGGGCCGGGAGATCACCGGCCTCTCGGCGATCAGCGGCCGGCGCCCGGCGCGGTGACGGGACGGCCTCCCCTCAGCCGACGGCGCTGAGCGGCGTGCCCACCGCGGTCATCTGCTGGCACTGCGGGCAGGCGGTGCGGCCCGCGCCGACGCGCGCCCACTGCTGCGAACCCCAGACCTGCACGATGGCCCCGCAGACGGCGAGTTCCACCTCACCGTCCAGCTCGGCCGGAGGCCGATGGGCCTCCACGGCGTGCCAGGGGTGACTCTGTTCGGTCGGTCGCCCCGGCGACCAGCGGTCGGGACGGGCGAACCCCACGGCATAGGACTCCACGCGTCCCCTGTGCCCCTGTCCACATGGTCGAAACAACCCGGCCGGGTGGGACGGACCAGGTGGGACCGGTGTGTCGCCGCGTCCTGCGGGGAACCCAGGAGCCAGCCGACCGGGAGGAGCACACCGTGACACAGACAGAGGGCCAGCGGGACGTCGTCGACCTGCTGAGCGCGGACCACCGTGAGTTCGACCGCATCTTCACCCAGCTCGAGGGGCTGGTCGGGCAGACCGGGCCCGACGCCCTGCGGAGCAAGCGGGAGCTGGTCGACGAGGTCACCATCGGCCTGGTCAAGCACTCGGTGGCCGAGGAGACCCAGGTCTACCCGCGCGTCGAGAAGCAGGTGGACAAGGAGGAGGCCGAGCACTCCAAGCACGAGCACGCCGAGGCCGAGGAGACCATGAAGCGGCTCGAGCGCATGGACGCCGACGACCCGCAGTTCGACGCCGAGGTGCAGACGCTGATCCGGGAGATCCGGCACCACGTCGAGCACGAGGAGAGCCGGATGTTCACCGAGCTGCGGGCGACGTTCGACCGCGACGAGCTGGTGCGGATGGCGGAGCAGGTGGAGCGGGTCAAGGCCATCGCGCCCACGCGCGCCCACCCGATGACGCCGAACGAGGCCGGCGTCCGCACCGTGCTCGGCCCGGTCGCCAGCCTGCTGGACCACCTGCGCGACGCCGTCAGCGGCCGGGGGAAGAAGACCGACTGAGCGGCACCGCCGGCCCTCCTCCCGCGTTACCGTCGACAGGCACCACGCGGGAGGAGCCGGAACGGTGGAACCAGTCAGCCTGATCGTCGGCGCAGCCCTGCTCGCCATGGGCTTCCTCGGCGGCCGGCTGAGCCGCCGCAGGCCCGCCGCGCCGCCGGCCCCGACCACCCCGCTGTGCGGGTGCGGCCACACGCTCAGCCAGCACGACACCGGGACCAACACCTGCTACGCCGAGCTGCGGCGCGACACCTACGACAAGCGGGGGCGCTGGTCGGGGCACCAGTGGGTGGCCTGCACCTGCCGGCAGTACGTCGGGCCACGGCCGATCGACGAGGTCTTCATGCCGCGGCTGCTGCCGCCGAGCACCGACTGACTCAGGCGGGCGCGAACCCGGCCAGCGCGCGGGCCAGCGTCTCGACCCGGTCCGCGCCCAGGGTGGCCGCCAGCGCGTCCTCGTGCGCCCGGACCAGGCCCTCGAGCCGGGCCAGCCGGGTGCGCCCGCGGGCCGACAGGTGCACGCGCACGCGCCGGCCGTCGTCCGGGTCCGGCAGCCGGTAGGCCTCCGCGGCGTCGACGAGGCCGTCGACCAGCCGGGTCAGGGTGGGCGCCGGCAGGGACAGCGCCGCGACGAGCTCCCCCATCGACCGCCCCGGCTCCGCGGCGAGGCAGCGCATCACGCGGAAGACGTCGAGCGTGGCGCCGTCATCGGCCAGCGCGGCGGTCACGCCGCGGGCCACCCGGCGTTGCGCGACGGTGAGCAGCTCCACCAGCGAGGTGCCGGGACCCGCCGTCACCGGGTTCGCCTGCTGCTCGACGACCATGGCCGCACCATACTCATCAGGTGCCCGAACCGACCGGTCCCGTGGACGCGTGGGAGGCACTGCTCCTCCCCCGCCCTCCGGACGTCGTCCGCGTCGGGCTGGCCGTCCCGCTGACCGGGCCGCTGGCGATGACCGCCCCGTCCGCGCTGGACCTGGCCGGCCTCGCCGCGGACGAGACGAACGCCGACGGCGGCGTGCGGGGCCGGGCGGTGGAGCTGGTGACCGTCGACTCCGGGCGGCCGCCCCCGGTGGTGGCCGCCGAGGCGACCGCGCTGCACGAGGCCGGCGCGTTCGACGTCCTCGTCGGGTTCCACACCAGCGACGTGCACCGCGCGCTGGAGACCGCCCTCGGCGGCCGGGCGCCGTACGTGTTCACCCCGCCGCACGAGGGCGGCCGGCACCGGGCGGGCGTGCTGCGGATCGGCTCCTCCCCGCGCGACCAGCACGCCGCGGCGCTGGCCTGGCTGGTCCGCCACCGCCGGGCCCGCCGCTGGGCGCTCGTGGGCAACGACTACGTCTGGCCGCAGGCCGTGCACCGCGCCGCGGCCGCGGTGCTGCGCGGGCTGGGCGCGGACGTCGTCGGCGAGCTGCTGGTGCCGTTCGGGCCGGCCGACCCGGGCCCGATGGTCGACCTCGTCCGGCGCACCCGCGCGGACGCCGTCCTGCTGAGCCTCGTCGGGCGGGACCTGGTCGCGTTCAACCGGGAGTTCGGCCGGGCCGGGCTGGACCGGCGGGTGGTGCGACTGTCCGGTGCGCTGGAGGAGAACGGCCTCTACGCGGTCGGCGGGGACGACACGGGCGAGCTGTTCGCCTGCATGCCGTCCTTCGCCGCCGTGGACGGCGCCGCCGACGAGGGACAACTCGACCTGCAGGAGCGGCACCTGCGCCGGGCGGGCCCCGCCGCGCCGGTGGTGTGCGCGTACGCCCGCGGCGTGTACGACGGGGTGCGCCTGGCCGTCACGCCGGCCGGGCCCCGGCCGGCCCCGCGCCCGGTGCGCGCCGTCCCCCGGCTGGCCCGGGCCGAGGGGCTGGCCTTCCGCGAGGTCCGGATCGCCTGACCGGCATCTGCTTCCATCTGGAAGCAGTGCGGCCTAGTCTCTCCCCGCCCGGCCCCGAGCCGGAGGAAGAGGAGTGGCCGTGAGCGACCCCCGTACCACCCACCACCGGACCGGCGACCCGGCCGGTCCGCTCCCGGGCGCCGCACGGGGACCGATCCCCGCGACCGGCGACCCGGGCGTCGAGGCGTTCGGCTACCGCCAGGAGCTCAAGCGCTCGCTCAGCTTCACCGACCTGCTGGTCTACGGCCTGATCTTCATGGTGCCGATCGCGCCGTTCGGCATCTTCGGCAGCGTCTTCCAGGCCTCCGGCGGGATGATCGCGCTCGCCTACGCCATCGGCGGCCTGGCCATGGCGTTCACCGCCGCGTCCTACTCGCAGATGTCGCGCGCCTTCCCGATGGCCGGCTCGGTCTACACCTACGCCGGGCGCGGCATCGCCCAGCCGGTCGGGTTCATCGCCGGCTGGATGATCCTGCTCGACTACGTGCTGGTCCCCGGCCTGCTCTACCTCATCGCCGCCGTGGCGATGAACTCGATCTGGGCCTCGGTGCCGATCTGGGTGTGGCTGGTCGGCTTCGTCGTCCTCAACACCGTCGTCAACTACTTCGGCATCGAGTTCACGGCCCGGGTCAACAAGATCATGCTGGTCGCCGAACTGATCGTGCTGGCGATCTTCCTGGTGATCGGCATCGTCGCGCTGGCCTCCGGTGAGGGGCGCGGGTTCGACTTCTCGCCGATCTACAACAGCGACACGTTCTCCCTCGAGCTCGTGTTCGGCGCGGTGTCCATCGCGGTGCTGAGCTTCCTCGGCTTCGACGGCATCTCGACCCTCGCCGAGGAGAACCGCGAGTCGGCGCGCTCGATCGGCAAGGCGATGATAGCCGCGCTGGCGCTGGCCGGGACCCTGTTCATCGTCCAGACCTGGGTCGCCGCCCTGCTCGTGCCCGACCCCGACACGCTCATCGCCGAGGGCGACGCCGCCGGGACGGCCTTCTACGACGCCGCCGCGGTCGCCGGCGGGGCCTGGCTGTCGACGCTGACCGCCATCGCCACCGCCATCGCGTGGGGCTTCGCCAACTCCCTGGTCGCGCAGGCCGCAACCTCGCGGCTGCTGTTCGCCATGGCGCGTGACCGCCAGCTGCCCGGCTTCCTGCGCAAGGTGCACCCGACCCGCCGCGTGCCGGTCAACGCCACGCTCCTGGTCGCCGCGGTCTCCCTCGTGCTGGGCCTCTACATGAGCAGCCGGGACGACGGCATCTCGCTGCTGTCCACGCTGGTGAACTTCGGCGCGCTGTCGGCGTTCCTGCTGCTGCACGTCTCGGTCGTCGTGCACTACGTGGTGCGGCAGAAGAGCCGGAACTGGTGGCTGCACCTGGCCGTCCCGGTGATCGGGTTCGCGATCCTCGTGTACGTCGTGATCAACGCGCAGGTGGCCGCGCAGACGCTCGGCTTCGTGTGGCTCGGCGTCGGTGTCGTCCTGCTGGTCGCCCTGCTCGCCACCGGCCGCGAGGCGGAGCTCCGCGCGGAGGAGAGCCTGTGACGATCTCGCTGGAGGTCGTGACCGTCGAGCCGACGGCCGACCAGCTCCGCTACACCTTCGGCGGCGGCGAGCCGCTGGTGACCGTCGCCCCGGGCACGGTGGTCGAGCTGACCACCGAGGACTGCTTCGGCGGCCGGGTCCGGGGCGTCGGCGACCTGCCCAGCCAGGTCTGCGAGTTCCCCTACCTCAACCCGGTCACCGGGCCGATCGCCGTCGAGGGAGCCGAGCCCGGCGACACGCTGGCGGTGCACGTGGTGGACATCGCGCCGGTCCGCGACTGGGCCGTGTCGACGACGTTCCCGCACTTCGGGGCGCTCACCACCACGCACTCGACGGCGATGCTGCACGAGGCGCTGGAGGAGCTGGTCTGGGTCTACGAGGTCGACCGGGAGCGGGGCACCTGCCTCTTCCGTCCCCGCCGCGGCGGCCCCGAGGTCGAGCTCCCGCTGGACCCGATGCACGGCACGATCGGCGTCGCGCCGGCCGGCGGGGAGGTCTTCGCCAGCATCACCCCCGGGGCGCACGGCGGGAACATGGACACCCCCGAGGTCCGGGCCGGGACGACGCTGTACCTCGGCGTCAACGTCCCGGGCGGGCTGCTCTCCCTCGGCGACGGGCACTGCCGGCAGGGCGAGGGCGAGGTGTGCGGCACCGCCGTCGAGGCGGCGATGCGCACCGTGGTCGTCGTCGACCTGGTCAAGGGCGGGGCACCGGCCTGGCCGCGGCTGGAGAGCGACGAGTTCCTCATGTCGACCGGCTCGGTGCGGCCGCTGGAGGACGCGTTCCGGATCAGCCAGCACGACCTGGTGACGTGGGCGGCGCAGCTGACCGGGTGGGACCCGCTGGACGCCTACCAGCTGGTCAGCCAGGCCGGCCTGGCGCCGGCGGGCAACGTCGTGGACACCAACTACACGATGGTGGCGAAGCTGGCCAAGCGGTACCTGGGCGGCGCCGTCGCGGTCGACGGGGTGCACGACCGGCTGCGGGAGACCGCCGCGGCCTATCTCGCCCAGCGCTGAGTCCCGCGCGGACGGCCCGGCGTGGCGGGGACCCCCGCGGGTTCCCGCCACGCCGTGGACGTCCTGGCCGGCTCAGCCGCCGGCGCCGACGGCCGCGGCGACCTCCGCGTCGGTCGGGTTGCGCAGCACCTCCCCGCGCCGCCACACCACCACCGGCAGGTCGGCCTCGGAGACCCCCAGCTCGCCGAGCAGCGCCGCGCCGTCGGCGGTGCTGTCGAGGTCGACGAAGACCGCCGCCAACCGGTTGCTCCGGGCGAAGTCCTGCAGCCGGCGGCTGTCGGGTGCGCCGGCCCGGCCGACGATGCGCAGGTCCGCGGCGAGCTCGAGCAGCATCGAGCGGCGCAGGAGGAACGAGCGCAGCACCGTCTCCTTGAGGTCGTGGTCGGCGGCGAACACCTCCCGCATCCGGTCGTCGGGCACGCACAGCACCTCGCCCGCCCGCAGCACGTGCGCCGTCAGGGACACCGGGGCGTCGCTGAACAGGTCGAGCTCGCCGAGGAAGCGGCGCGGGCCGTGGACGGCGAGCACCCGCTGCCCCGGGCGGCCGAGGTCCTCCACCATCGCGACCGCGCCGGAGAGCACGACGGCGAAGTCGTAGCCCGGGTCGCCCTCGCGGAAGACGGCGTCGCCGGCCTCGTACCGGCGCCGGACGCCGAACCGGTCCAGCACCGCCAGGTGCTCGTCGGTCAGCCGCGGGTCCGCGCCGTCCCGGTCGGGGGTCTCCGGCAGGTCGGCCGGCACGGGCTCCGCGACCGCGTCGGCCGGTGGGCGCTCCTCCCGCCGGGGGCCCAGGGCCGGCAGGACGAGGCCGGCCGGGTCGTCGTCGGCCGCGGCGGGTGGGACGTCGGCGGCGACTCCGGCTCCGGCGGTGGCCAGGAGCGCGGCGGCGAGGGTGTCGGCGTCGTAGGGGCCGGCGTGCCGGCGTCCGTTGACGAAGAAGGTGGGCGTGCCCTCGACGCCGCTGGCCTCCGCCGACTCGACGTCCTCCTCGACCCGGCGGGCGTGGCGGCCGGCGCCGAGGTCGCGGGCGAAGCGCTGCACGTCCAGGCCGATCGCCGCGGCGTGGTCGAGCAGGTCGCCGGGGGTGAGCCGGTCCTGCGCGGCGAACATCTCGTCGTGCATCTCCCAGAACCGGCCCTGGGCGGCGGCGGCCTCGGCCGCCTCCGCGGCCAGCCGCGCGTGCGGGTGGACGTCGACCAGCGGGACGTGCCGGAACACGTAGCGCAGCCGCTCCCCGAACCGCTCGCGCAGCTCCTCCACCGCGCCGGTGGCCCGGCCGCAGAAGGGGCACTCGAAGTCGCCGTACTCGACGAGGGTCAGTGGCGCGTCCACCCGGCCGCGGACGTGGTCGCGCGCGGGGTCGACCGGCGGGTCGAGCAGCACCGGCCGCCCGGTGGCGCCGGGGGGACGGCGGCGGTCGGCGAGCCGGAACAGCCCCCAGCCGAGCAGCGCGGCCAGCAGCGAGGCGATGAGGACGCCGACCCGGGCCTGGTCGGCCAGCCGCTCGTCGTCCAGGGCCAGGTCGACGATGAACAGCGAGATCGTGAAGCCGATGCCCGACAGCGCCGCTCCCCCGGCCAGCTGCCAGCCGGTGAGCCCGGGCGCCAGCTCGCCGAGCCCGCCGCGCACCGCCAGGAGGGTGCCGAGCAGGATGCCGAGGAGCTTGCCGGCGACGAGCCCGCCCACCACGCCGAGCGTGACCGGTGAGGTGAGCGCCGCCCGCAGGGTGTCCCCGCTGAGGACGACCCCGGCGTTGGCGAGGGCGAACACCGGGACGATGACGAAGCTGGTCCACGGCTGCCACAGCTGCTGCAGCCGCTCGCTGGCCGACACCGAGCGGTCGATGCTCAGCCGAGCGGCCCGGGCGAACTCGGGGTTGGGCGACTGCCGGTAGGCCCGCGTCAGCCGGGCGGCGTCCTCCACCTCGGCGACCCGCGCCGGGTAGGCGGGGGTGAACAGCGCGATCACCACGCCGGCGAGGGTGGGGTGCACGCCCGAGGCGTACATCGCGATCCACACCGCGACGCCGAGCACCAGGTACGCCGGGCCGCGCCAGACGTTGAGGTACCGCAGGCCCAGCATCAGCGCGAGGCCGAGCACCGCCAGGGCGAGCGGGACGACCGCGAGGTCCTCGGTGTAGAAGAGCGCGATCACGCTGAGCGCGCCGACGTCGTCGGCGATGGCGAGGGTGAGCAGGAACAGCCGCAGCTGCGCCGGGCAGGCCGGGCCGACCAGCGCCAGCACGCCGAGCAGGAACGCGGTGTCGGTGGAGATGACCACGCCCCAGGCCGACACCGCCGGGCCGCCGAGGTTGAACAGCACGTAGACCAGCGCCGGCACCGCGAGGCCGGTGACGGCGGCCAGCGCCGGGACCGCCGCCCGGCGCCGGTCGGTGAGCTCGCCCATGACCAGCTCGCGCTTGATCTCCAGCCCGACGACGAAGAAGAAGAACACCATCAGGCCGTCGTTGACCCAGTGCTGCAGGTCCAGGGCGAGCTCCGTGCCCCCCACCCGGACGGCGAACTCGGTGTGCCAGAAGGCGTCGTAGGAGTCGCCCACCGGGGAGTTGGCCCACAGCAGCGCGGCCACGGTGGCCAGCAGCAGCAGGCCGGCGCTCCCGGCCTCGGTGCGCAGCCTGCGGCGCAGCGGCGCGACGCGGGCCAGCAGGCCGGAGCCCCCGCCCGGGGAGGACTGCGTGCCGGTCACCACACCCGCGCCCATCGGGCTCCCGTCGCCGGGGTCATCCAGGTCTCCCGCCCCTCCAGGGCCCGGGCGGTGGACGACCGGGCGTGCGGTGGCAGTCTCCCGCCCGCGGGCCGCCCGGTGAAGCCGCCCCGTGGGCCCTCAGGCGTACCGGGCGACGAAGTTGGCCAGCATGCGGCCGGGCTCGGAGACCACCGCGGTGCGCAGCCGCGCGATCAACTCCTCGAGCTCGGCGGGAGGGAAGTAGCCGGCGTGCTGGTAGACCCGCGCCCGCGTGACCACCCCCGGGACGTCGAGCTCGGGGTGGAACTGGGTGGCGTACACGTTGCGCCCGACCCGGAACATCTGCACGGGGCAGGCGGCGGAGGTGGCCAGCAGCACGGCCGAGGGCGGCAGCACCCGGCAGGCCTCCTTGTGGCCGACCAGCGCGTCGAACACCTCCGGCAGCCCGGCCAGCACCGGGTCCTCCCGGCCGGCCTCGGTGAGCTCGATCGCCACGCAGGACACCGGCTCGCCGAAGGTGCGGTCGACCACCCCGCCCTGGTGCACCCCCAGCGTGCCGATGCCGTAGCAGGCTCCGAAGAAGGGGAGGTCGCGCGCGACCACCTCGTCCAGCAGCGGGCGCAGCTCGGCCTCCACGCGGTGCTGGTCCGGCGACTTCTCCTCGGGCGGGTCGCTGGAGTTGAACGGTCCCCCGCCGAGGAAGACGCCGGAGAAGTCGTCGAGGTCCAGGTCCGGCAGCGGGCCGGCCTCCATGCGCACCCGGCGCAGCTGTGCCTCGTCGAGCCCGGTCAGCCGGAGGAACGCCGCGTACTCGTCGTCCGCGGCCTCGTCCTCGGCCCGCGAGGCTAGCAACAGGAACGGGCGCATGGGCGCCGATGCTAGGCCGCTCCGGAGGCCCGACGCGCGCGGCCCGGGGGACGACCGGTCGTCGTCCCCCGGGCCGTGGGGGTCAGGGCAGCAGCTGGTCGAGGTCCGGCTCCTGCGAGAGGGTGCCGTACTCCGTGGCCTTGGCCCCGAGCAGCGCCATGGCCTCCTCGCTGAACTCCGTCCGGAAGGTGGGGATGGTGATCCGCTCCAGCACCGCCGGGTCGATCTCGGTGTAGGTGCCGGTGATCCGCCGGACCTCGTCGGGGTTCTCCTGGGCGAACTCCAGGGACCGGTTCATGGCCCGCTGGAAGGCCTCCACCACCTCCGGCTGCTCCTGGAGCAGCTGCTGGGAGGTGAAGACGCAGGAGATGTCGAGCTCGGGGTGGAAGTCGGAGAAGTTGTACGACAGCACCCGCGCGCCGGCGTCGACGGCCTCGGTGAGGAAGGGGTCGAGGATCCACGCGGCGTCGACCTGGCCGCTCTGCAGCGCGGCCGGGGCGTCGGGGAACGGGATCTCGACGAACTGGACGGCGCCCGGGTCGCCCCCGGCCTCCTCGACCACCGAGCGGATGGTGGTGTCCCCGATGTTGTTCAGGGTGTTGACCGACACCGTGCGGCCGGCGAGGTCGGCCATGGACTGGATGGGCGAGTCCCCCGGCACGACGACGGCACCGAAGTCGGGGTTGCCGGCCGTGGAGTTGGCGTTGGTGATGCACTGCAGGGGCAGCCCCTGGTCGACGGCGATCATGGTCGACAGCACGTTGCCGCGCCCGAACTCGAAGTCCCCGGAGACGACGCTCGGGACGACGGCCGCGCCGCCGACCGCGCTCTCGATGGTGAGGTCGAGCCCCTCCTCCTCGAAGAAGCCCTGGTCGACCCCGAGGTAGAGCGGCGCGGAGTCCACGATGGGCTGGGTGCCGATGGTGACGGGGGTCGGGCCCTCCTCCCCCGGCGCCGCGCTCCCGGAGCCGTCGGAGCTCCCGCACGCGGTGAGGGCGAGCAGCGCCGCGGCGCCGACGGCGGCGGCGCGGTACGTGGTTCGGGTCAAGGTGGAACTCCTTCGGGCCGGGAGGGGTGCGGTCGGGGTGGTGCGGGGGCGGTCGGTCACGCCGGCACCCGGGCGCGGTCCCGCCAGAAGCCCCAGGCGCGGGGGATCTGGGCGGTGATGGTCGCCACGGTCGCCGCCGCCTCCTCGTCGGTGAGGAAGACGCACTCGCCGAGGCGCAGCGCCTCGCTCTGCACGCGGGCGTTGACCTCCGCGTACACGGCCCGGTACACGGCCTCCTGCAGCGAGGCGCCGACCGACGTCGAGCCGTGGCCGCGCATGAGGACCACGGAGGCCTCGCCGAGCGACCCCGCCAGCGCGGCCCCGGCGGCGGCGTCCCGCACGAGGAGGTCCGACGCCGCGCCCAGGGAGTCGCGGGCCTCGAAGACGGGCACCCGCGGGGCGAGGAAGCCGGCCATGTGCAGGATCGGCCGCAGCGGCGTCCGGGAGACCCCGAAGGGGATGAGGGCCGGCGAGTGGCTGTGCACCACCGCCTGCACGTCCGGACGCGCCCGGTAGATCTCGGCGTGGATGTACAGCTCGAGGTAGGACGGGCGGGGGTCGTCGGTGTGCCCGTCGAGGGTGATCAGCTGGACGTCGTCGGGCCGGACCAGGCCGGGCGCGAGGTTGCGCGAGAGCAGGAAGGCACCCGGGTCCTCGGCCGACCGGACGCTCACGTGCCCGAAGCCGTCCAGGATGCCCTGGTCGACGAGGACGTGGTTGGCCTCGGCCAGCTCGCTGCGCTGCGCTCCTGGGTCCGCTCGGTCGGCTCCCGCGGCTCGTTCCGGCACGCCGGCCCTCCTCAGCTCCTCGCGGGTGACGGTCACCCGCGCTGGGATCGTGACCCGCACCACGCGGAGGACCGTGCGGCATTCTGGGCTGCGGAATCGACCGCTCCGGAGCTCAGGAAGGGGCAGCGGTGGACAACGAGCCGGTGTACCGCATCGAGTCCGTCGACTCCGCCCTCCGGCTCGCCGTCCTGCTGCAGCACGAGGGGCCGCTGCGGGTGTTCGAGGCCGCGGAGCGGCTGGGGGTGGCCCGGTCGACGGCGCACCGGATCCTGTCGATGCTGGTGTACCGGGACTTCGCCTGGCAGGACGAGGACCGCCGCTACCACGCCGGCCACGTCCTGCGGCCCATGCCCGCCGCCGAGCCGGCGAGCGTGCTGCGCCGGGTGGCGCTGCCGCACATGCGCAGCCTGGTCGACCAGTGCGCGGAGACGGTGAACCTCGTGGTGCGGACCGGCGACCGTGTGCGCTTCGTGGCCACCGTCGAGTGCGACCAGCTGCTTCGGGTGGGCGACCGCGAGGGCCGCCTGCTGCCGGCGCAGGCGGCCTCGGGCGGCCTGGTGCTGCTGGCCGCGCTGTCGCCGCAGGCGCTGGCGGAGATCTGGTCGGGGCCGGACGCCGGGCCCGTCGACCTGCCGGCGCTCACCCGGACGCTGGCCCGCGTGCGCCGCCAGGGCTTCGCGATCAACAACCAGGCCACCGAGCGGGGCGTCACCGCGATCGGCCACCCCGTCCACCGCGAGGACGGCGAGGCCGTGGCGGCCCTGACGCTGTCGATGCCCACGGTGCGCTTCAGCCGGGTCCGGGTGCCCGAGTGGGTCGCCGCACTCGGCGCGACGGCGCTGGCCCTCGAGCGCGACCTGGCGGCGGCGCCCGGGAACAGCACCGACGGCTGAGCCCGGGCGGAACCTGCCAACCGGGGCGGGCGGTTTTGTGATCCGAGCCACACCACACCCGGGGGCGGACTGCCGATAGAGGCCACATGGCACGTCGGCTCTCCCTCGCGGGGCTCTCGACCGACCCCCGCACCGCCTCCGCGTCCGCTCCGTCGCCCTGGTGGCGCAGCGCCGTGGTCTACCAGGTGTACCTGCGCTCGTTCGCCGACAGCAACGGCGACGGCATCGGCGACCTGGCCGGCCTGCGCTCGCGCCTGCCCTACCTGGCCTGGCTCGGCGTGGACGCGCTGTGGATCAACCCGCACTACCCCTCGGGCGGGGCCGACGGCGGCTACGACGTCGTGGACTACCGCGCCGTCGACCCTGAGTACGGCGACGTCGCCGACCTCGAGGCCCTGGTGGACGACGCCCGCCGGGTGGGCCTGCGGGTCGTGCTGGACGTCGTCCCCAACCACACCTCCGACCAGCACCGGTGGTTCCAGGCCGCGCTGGCCGACCCGGACTGCCCCGAGGCCGGCCGCTACCACTTCGCCCCGCCGTCGGAGGAGCCGCCGAACAACTGGCAGTCCCTGTTCGGCGGGCCGGCCTGGTCGCGCACGCCCGACGGCCGCTGGTACCTGCACCTGTTCGCCCCCGAGCAGCCCGACCTGAACTGGCGCGACCCCGAGGTCGCCGCCGACTTCGAGCGGACGCTGCGGTTCTGGCTGGACCGCGGGGTCAGCGGCTTCCGGGTCGACGTCGCCTACGGCCTGTACAAGGACGCCGCCCTGCGGGACAACCCCGGGTTCTACGCGCCGACCCTGTTCGGGCACGGTCCGGAGCAGGCGATGACGTGGAACCAGCCCGAGGTGCACGACGTGTGGCGCCGCTGGCGGTCGATCTGCGACGAGTACCCCGACACCATGCTGGTCGGCGAGGTCTGCCTGGCCGACCTCGAGCAGGTCGCGCTGTACTCGCGGCCCGACGAGATGCACCAGGCCCTGTCGTTCCGGCTGCTCAAGTCGGCGTGGGACACCGACGCCTTCGCCGAGGCGATCTCCAGCGCGCTGGACGCGTTCGGCACCGTCGGCGCCCCGGTGTCGTGGGTGCTGGGCAACCACGACAAGGAGCGTCAGGTCACCCGCTTCGGCGGCGGCGCGCTGGGCCGCGCCCGCGCCCGCGCCGCGGCGCTGCTGATGCTCGCGCTGCCCGGCTCGGCGTACCTCTACGCCGGCGAGGAGCTGGGCCTGCCGCAGGCCGTCGTCGCCGACGAGGCCAAGCGGGACCCGATCTTCCTGCGCAGCGGCGGCGCCCGCGCCGGCCGCGACGGCTGCCGCATCCCCATGCCGTGGAACGCCACCGACGGGGTCGGCTTCTCCCCCGACGGCGCCGCGGAGCCGTGGCTGCCGATCCCGGCCGACTGGGGCCGGTACGCGGTGTCGCGGCAGGCCGGGCGCAGCAACTCGACGCTGCAGCTCTACCGCCGGGCCCTCGCGGTGCGCAGGGCGCACCCCGCGTTCGCCACCGGCACGGCGACGGTGACCACGCACGGCGACGTCCTCACGGTGCGCTGCGCGGGCGAGGACGAGACGGTGCGCTGCGTGGTCAACATGGGCACCGAGACGGCGCTGGTCGGCTGCTCCGGCACGGTGCTGCTCAGCTCCAGCACGCGGGTGCACGCCGCGGTCGGGACCGTGGCCCTGCCGCCCAACAGCGCCGTCTGGCTGCTCGAGCACTGACGCGGGCCGCCACCGGCCGGGCCGGGACTCCTCCCAGGTGGTGCCGGCCGGGCGCCCTCCGCTCAGCCGGGCTGCAGGGCGGTGCTGCGCCCCAGCACCAGCGAGAGGACGAGCGCGGCCAGCGTGAGTCCCCCGGTGAGCAGCACGACAGCCGTCCAGCCGCCGCCGTCCCAGGCCACGCCGGCGAGGGTGCCCCCGACCGACGAGCCGACGTAGTACCAGAACGAGTACAGCGAGGCGGCCTGCCCGACGGCACGCCCGCCCGAGGCCGCCCGCAGCGCCACCCACCCGCTGGCCACGCCGTGGGCGGCGAAGAAGCCGATGGTGAGCACGCACAACCCGGTGACGAACAGGGCCAGGGGCGCGGCGAGGGTCAGCGCGACCCCGCAGGCCATCACCGCCACCGCGACCGGCACCACGGGCCGGCGGCCGAACCGCCCGGCCAGCTCCCCGCCGACCGCCGAGCTGACCGAGCCGAGCAGGTAGGCCAGGAACACCAGCCCCGCCACCGCCGGCGCGAGCGCGTAGGGCGCGGACTCCAGCCGGAACGTCGCGGCGTTGTAGGCCGCGACGAACGCCCCCATCAGCAGCGCCGCGCAGCCGTACAGGCCGAGCAGCACGGGGTCGGTGACGCCGGCGACGAGCTGCCGCAGCACCGGCACCTCCCGCGGCACCCGCACGAACCGGCGCGACGGCGGCAGCAGCAGCCGCACCGCGACCGCGCACCCCACCCCCAGCAGCGCGATCCCGCCGGTCGCCGTCCGCCAGCCGCCGAGGTCGACCAGCACGCCGCCGAGCAGCCGGCCGGTCAGCCCGCCGATCGCGTTGCCGCTGACGAACAGGCCGATCGCCCGGGCGGAGACCGACGCGTCCAGCTCCTCCCGCAGGTAGGCCGCGGCCACCGCGGGCAGGCCGGCGAGCACGAAGCCCTGCAGGCCGCGCAGGACGAGGAGCACCGGCCAGGTCGGGGCCACCGCGACCAGCACCGCGAGGAACGCCGAGGTGGCGAGACTGCCGTGCAGGATCGCCGTGCGCCCGCGCCGGTCGGACACCGGGCCGAGGACCAGCAGTCCCAGGGCGAGGCCCGCGGTGGCCACGGAGACCGACAGCGTCGAGGCCGCCGGGGAGACCGCGAAGACGCGGGTGAGCTCGGGCAGCAGCACCTGCGGCAGGTAGAGCATCGCGAACACCGCCACCCCGGCCAGGAAGATCGCGAGCGTGGCGCGGCGGAACCCCGGCTCGCCGGCGCGGTACCCCTGGTCGGCCGGGAGCGCGTCCATGCCCCGACTCTGCGCCTGTGACCGGCCACACCACCTGTCAGGTCCCTGTGAGTCACGCGCCACCCCTTGTGCACCCCCGACGGCGGGGCGAGGCTGCGGACGCTGCAGTTCCGTTCCGTGGCAGCGGGGGTGGCCCGCCGCCGGTCGTTGCCCCCGGGAGCCGCGATGCCCGCCGTGCACCAGCCCCGCGCGTCCGCGACCGGCCGCACCCGGACGCCGCGCGGGCGCCCGGCGGCCGTGCTGGCCCTGGCGCTGCTCCTGGCCGCCTGCACGTCCGGACCGGCGGGCACGTCCGGCTCGGACGACGCCGCCGCGCCATCCCGGGGCGGGACGGCCGAGCAGGGCCCGGCGGCGTCCGGCGAGCTGCCGCGCCCGGACCACGTCGTGGTGGTGGTGTTCGAGAACGAGGACGCCACGGACGTCGTCGGCAGCTCGGACGCGCCCTACCTGACGTCGCTGGCCCGGTCCGGCGCCGACTTCACCGACGCCCACGGCGAGGTGCACCCGAGCCAGCCGAACTACCTGGCGCTGTTCTCCGGGTCCACGCAGGGCGTCGAGGACAACGACTGCCCGGTGGAGCTGACCGGGGACAACCTCGCCAGCCAACTGCTGGCCGCCGGGGAGACCTTCGTCGGGTACGCCGAGGGCCTCCCCCGCCCCGGGTACACCGGCTGCGAGAGCGGCGACTACGCCCGCAAGCACAACCCCTGGGTGAACTGGACCGACCTGCCCGACTCGGTGAACCAGCCCTTCAGCGCCTGGCCCACCGACCACGCGCAGCTGCCCACCGTCGCCTTCGTCGTCCCGGACCTGTGCAACGACATGCACGACTGCGGCGTCGACGTGGGCGACGCCTGGGCCGAGGACAACCTCGGGCCCTACGTCGAGTGGGCGACGGCGCACGACAGCCTGCTGGTGATGACCTTCGACGAGGACAGCGGCACCGACGACAACCACATCGCCACCGTCGTGGCCGGCGCCGGTGTCGTCCCCACCCGCAGCGACCAGCGCATCGACCACTACGACCTGCTGCGCACCATCGAGGACATGTACGGCCTCGAGCCCCTCGGGGAGGCCGCCGACGCCGAGCCGATCACCGGCATCTGGGCGCCGGCGGGCGGCTGAGGCCGCCGCCGGTCCGCTCGCCGCCGGCCGGCCGGGCCGGTAGGCAGGGGGCATGGACCTGCAGCTCACCGGCAAGCGGGCGATCGTCACCGGCGCCAGCCGCGGCATCGGCCTGGAGATCGCCGACGGCCTGGCGGCCGAGGGCGTGCACGTGGCGCTGGTCGCCCGGGGCGCCGAGGCCCTCGACGCCGCCGCCGGCCGCGTCCGGCGGCACGGCACGACCGTCCTGGCCTGCCCCGCCGACACCCGGGACGACGCCGCGGTGCGGGCCGCGGTCGAGCGCGTCGTGGCCGAGCTGGGCGGGGTGGACGTCCTCGTCAACGCCGCCGCCCGGCCGGCGTCCTCGGGGCCCGTGCCGCCGCTGGCCGAGCTCTCCGACGACGCGCTGCGCGAGGAGGTGGAGACCAAGGTGCTGGGCTACCTGCGCTGCGCGCGGGCGGTGGCGCCGCACATGGCCGCGGCCGGCTGGGGCCGGATCATCAACATCAGCGGCCTCAACGCCCGCCGGACCGGCTCCCTGGTCGGCTCGGTGCGCAACGTCGCGGTGGCCGCGATGACGGCGAACCTCGCCGACGAGCTGGGCCCGGCCGGCATCACCGTCACCGTCGTCCACCCCGGCATCACGGTGACCGAGCGCACCGCCCAGCTGCTCGCCGACCGGGCTGCCGAGCAGGGCGGCACGCCCGCGGAGGCGGAGCGGGCGATGGCCGCCGGCACCAGCATCGGCCGGCTGGTCACCGCCCGGGAGGTGGCCGACGTGGTCACCTTCCTCGCCTCACCCCGCAGCGCGGCGATCACCGGGGACGCCGTCGCCGTGGGCGGCGGCTCCCGCGGCGTCATCTCCTACTGACCGCCTCACCCGAGGACGACGAGCAGGTCACCGCCCTCCACCTGCTGCACGGACCCGATGGCCAGGCGCTGCACCGTGCCGGCCGCGGGTGCGGTGATCGCGGCCTCCATCTTCATCGCCTCGATGGTGGCCACCGGCTGGCCCGCGGCGACGCTGTCGCCCTCGGCGACCTGGAGGGTGACCACGCCGGCGAACGGCGCGGCGACCTGCTTCGGGTCGCTGCGGTCGGCCTTCTCCGCGGCCTTGACCGCGGCCTCCACGGAGCGGTCGCGCACCGACACCGGGCGCAGCTGCCCGTTGAGGGTGCACATCACGGTCCGCATGCCGCGCTCGTCGGGGTCGGAGACGGCCTCCACGCCCATCAGCAGCGTGACACCCGGCTCGAGGTCGACGGCGTGCTCGTCGCCGGGCCGCAGGCCGTAGAGGAACTCCTTGGTGGGCAGCACCGAGACGTCGCCGTAGGCCTCGGAGTGGGCCAGGAACTCCCGCGTCGGGCCCGGGAACAGCAGCCGGTTGAGCGTCGCCCGCGGCTCCTTCGCCAGAACGTCGCGGTCGTCGTCGGACAGCTCGGCCGGCGGCTCGGCGGGACGGCGGCCCTCCAGCGCGCGGCTGCGGAACGGCTCGGGCCAGCCGCCGGGCGGGTCGCCCAGCTCGCCGCGGAGGAAGCCGATCACCGAGTCGGGCAGGTCGTACTTCCCGGGCTCCGTGGCGAAGTCCTCCACCGCGACGCCGGAGCCGACCAGCTGCAGCGCGAGGTCGCCGACCACCTTCGAGCTCGGCGTGACCTTGACCAGCCGGCCGAGCAGCCGGTCGGCGGCGGCGTAGGCGTCCTCGACCTCCTCGAACCGCTGCCCCAGCCCGAGCGCGATCGCCTGCTGGCGCAGGTTGGACAGCTGTCCCCCGGGGATCTCGTGGGTGTAGACCCGCCCGGTCGGTGACGGCAGGCCGGACTCGAACGGCGCGTAGATGCGGCGCACCGCCTCCCAGTACGGCTCCAGGTCGTTGACCGCCCGCAGGTCCAGGCCGGTGGCCCGCTCGGTGGCGTCGGTGCCGGCCACGATCGCCGACAGCGGCGGCTGACTCGTGGTGCCGGCCATGGACGCGACCGCGCCGTCGACCGCGTCCACGCCGGCCTGCCAGGCCGCCATGAGCGTGGCCAGCTGGCCGCCGGCGGTGTCGTGGGTGTGCAGGTGGACGGGGAGGTCGAACCGCTCCCGCAGCGCGGTCACCAGCGTCGCGGCGGCCGGCGGCCGGAGCAGCCCGGCCATGTCCTTGATCGCCAGGATGTGCGCGCCGGCGTCGACGATCTGCTCGGCCAGCCGCAGGAAGTAGTCCAGCGTGTACAGCGTCTCGCCGGGGTCGGAGAGGTCGCCGGTGTAGCACAGCGCCACCTCGGCCACCGCCGTCCCGGTCTCGCGGACCGCGTCGATGGCCGGGCGCATCTGGGCGACGTCGTTGAGCGCGTCGAAGATGCGGAAGACGTCGATGCCGGTGCGCGCCGCCTCGGCCACGAACGCCGTGGTCACCTGCTCCGGGTAGGGCGTGTAGCCGACGGTGTTGCGGCCGCGCAGCAGCATCTGCAGGCAGATGTTGGGCACCGCCTCCCGCAGCGCGGCCAGCCGCTCCCACGGGTCCTCGTGCAGGAAGCGCAGCGCCACGTCGTAGGTGGCCCCGCCCCACGCCTCCAGGGACAGCAGCTGCGGGGTGGTCCGGGCGACGTGCCCGGCGACGCCGAGCAGGTCCTTGGTGCGCACCCGGGTGGCCAGCAGCGACTGGTGCGCGTCGCGGAAGGTGGTGTCGGTGACCGCCAGCGCGGTCTGTGCGCGCAGGTCCGCGGCGAACGCCTCCGGCCCGAGCTCGGCCAGCCGCTGCCGCGAGCCGTCGGGGGGCGTGGCGCGCAGGTCCACCCGGGGCAGCTTCTCCAGCGGGTCGACCAGGTGCGGGCGTTCCCCGTGGGGCTGGTTGACCGTCACGTCGGCCAGGTAGGTCAGCAGCCGGGTGCCGCGGTCGGCGCTGCTGCGCGCGGTGAGCAGGTCCGGGCGCTGCTCGATGAACGACGTCGTCACCCGCCCGGCGGCGAAGTCGGGGTCGTCGAGCAGGGCGGCCAGGAACGGGATGTTCGTGGCCACCCCGCGGATGCGGAACTCGGCCACCGCGCGCCGCGCCCGGGCGACCGCGGTGGCGAAGTCCCGGCCGCGGCAGGTCAGCTTGACCAGCAGCGAGTCGAAGTGCGCCTCCACCTCCGCGCCCAGCGAGGCGCCGCCGTCCAGCCGGATGCCCGCGCCGCCCGGCGAGCGGTAGGCGGTGATCCGGCCGGTGTCCGGACGGAAGCCGTTGGCGGGGTCCTCGGTGGTGATGCGGCACTGCAGCGCCGCGCCCCGCAGCCGGATGGTGTCCTGCGACAGACCGAGGTCGGCGAGGGTCTCCCCCGAGGCGATCCGCAGCTGGGACTGCACCAGGTCGACGTCGGTGACCTCCTCGGTGACCGTGTGCTCGACCTGGATGCGCGGGTTCATCTCGATGAACACGTGCCGGCCCTGGGCGTCGAGCAGGAACTCGACGGTGCCGGCGTTGACGTAGCCGATGGCGCGGGCGAAGGCGACCGCGTCGGCGCAGATGCGCTCCCGCAGCGCGGGGTCCAGGTTGGGGGCCGGGGCCAGCTCGACCACCTTCTGGTGCCGGCGCTGCACCGAGCAGTCCCGCTCGAAGAGGTGGACGACGTTCCCCTGCCCGTCGGCGAGGATCTGCACCTCGATGTGCCGCGGGTCGACGACCGCCTGCTCGACGAAGACGGTGGCGTCGCCGAAGGCTGCCTCGGCCTCCCGCATCGCCGCCTGCACCGCGCCGGCCAGCTCTGCGGGGTCCTCCACCCGGCGCATGCCGCGCCCGCCGCCGCCGGCGACGGCCTTCACGAACACCGGGAACGGCATGTCCCGCGCGGCGGTCAGCACCGCGTCGACGTCGTCGCTGGGCTCGGTGCTCGCGAGGACCGGCAGGCCGGCCTCCCGGGCGGCGGCGATCGCCCGGGCCTTGTTGCCGGTCAGCTCCAGCACCTCGGCCGACGGGCCGACGAAGGTGATGCCCTCCCGGGCGCAGGCCGCCGACAGGTCCGGGTTCTCCGACAGGAACCCGTAGCCGGGGTATACGGCGTCCGCGCCGGCCCGCCGCGCGGCGCCGACGATCTCGTCCACCGACAGGTAGGCGCGGACCGGGTGGCCCTCCTCACCGATCTGGTAGCTCTCGTCGGCCTTGAGCCGGTGGACGGAGTTGCGGTCCTCCCAGGGGAACACCGCGACCGTGCCCGCACCCAGCTCGTAGGCGGCACGGAACGCCCGGACGGCGATCTCCCCGCGGTTGGCGACCAGGACCTTCGAGAACATGGGGCTCCTCGGGAAGACGACGCGGCTGCGGGCAGGGTAGGGCCGCAAACAGGAGACCGCCCGCGCCCCCCGGTCGACAAGGGGGCGCGGGCAGGTACGGACGACGAGCGGCTACGCGACCTCGGCCGCGCGCTCGGCGAGCAGGTCGAGGGCGATGTCGACGATCATGTCCTCCTGGCCACCCACGAGGCGGCGCCTCCCGACCTCGATCAGGATGCTGCGGACGTCGATGCCGTACTGCGTCGCGGCGGCCTCGGCGTGCCGGAGGAAGCTCGAGTAGACGCCGGCGTAGCCGAGCGTGAGGGTCTCCCGGTCGACCTGGACGGGGCGGTCCTGCAGCGGGCGGACGAGGTCGTCGGCGGCGTCCTGCAGGGCGAGCAGGTCGCAGCCGTGCTGCCACTCCTGGAGGTTCGCCACGGCGATGAACGGCTCGATGGGGCAGTTGCCCGCGCCGGCACCGTGCCCGGCCAAGGAGGCGTCCACCCGGGTGACGCCCTCTTCCACGGCGACGACGGAGTTGGCCACCGCCAGCGACAGGTTCTGGTGGGCGTGGATGCCGATCTGCGTGCCCGGGTCGAGCACGTCGCGGTAGGCGCGCACCCGCTCGCGCACGCCGTCCATGGTCAGCCGGCCGCCGGAGTCGGTGACGTAGACGCAGTGTGCGCCGTAGGACTCCATGAGCTCGGCCTGCCGCGCGAGCTCGGCGGCGGGGGCCATGTGGCTGAGCATGAGGAACCCGGACACGTCCATGCCCAGGTCGCGGGCGGTGGCGATGTGCTGGGCGGCGACGTCGGCCTCGGTGCAGTGGGTGGCGATGCGGATGGACCGCACGCCGAGGGAGTAGGCGTGCTCGAGCTCGGCGATGGTGCCGATGCCCGGCAGCAGCAGCGTGGTCAGCACCGCTCGGTCGCAGTGCTCGGCGGCGGCCTCGATCCACTCCCAGTCGCTGTTCGAGCCGGGGCCGTAGTTGAGACTCCCGCCGGCCAGCCCGTCGCCGTGGGCGACCTCGATCGCGTCGACCCCGGCAGCGTCGAGCGCGGCGACGATGCGAGCGACGTCGGCGGGTGAGATCCGGTGCCGGACGGCGTGCATGCCGTCCCGCAGCGTGACGTCCTGGACGTAGAGCTTCCGTGCGGTCATGCGGTCACCTGCGCAGGGGTCCGGGTGGCCAGACGCTCGCCGACCTGCAGGGCCGCCGAGGTCATGATGTCGAGGTTGCCGGCGTAGGCCGGCAGGTAGTGGGCGGCGCCCTCCACCTCGAGGAAGACCGTCACCTTGGTGGTGACCGGACCGGCGCCCTCAGGCAGGAGGGTGTGCACCGGCTCCCCGTCGGGGATCGGGGTGAACTGGACGTCCTGCTTGAGCCGGTAGCCCGACACGTACTCGGCCACCGTCTCGGCCATCTCCTCCACGGACGCCCGGATGGCGTCGTGGTCGGCGTCGCCGATCAGGCAGAACACCGTGTCACGCATGATCAGCGGCGGCTCGGCGGGGCGGACGCAGGACGAGTGCACCGACCCGACCGGTCACGGCGTTCCTGCGGGTCGCCGGCCGATCGCCTGAGTTCCACTGCTGCACCTCCGGGGCGTGTGGGGGGCGCCAGGACAGGCCACCGGAGTGATCTGGACAACACCCGCGTGCCGTTCCGTGGACCGGTCCGTGCCTGCCAGGGCGCCCCCGTTCGCCCGACGAGGTCGTGGCGCGCTCGTTCCGCACTCCGGGACGACGTCCTCGCCGGGGCCGTCCGGAGGAGAGACGTTGGCCGGGACGACGACCGCCCGACGACAGGAGCCCGATGGCGCAGCCGCGGATCCCCCGCAGCACCTACCTGGTCCTCGGCGCGCTGACCGCCTTCGGGCCGCTGGCGACCGACCTCTACCTCCCGGGCCTGCCGGACATGGCAGGAGCGCTGGACACCACGCCGTCGCTGGCGCAGGCCACCATGGCCACCTGTCTGGGGGCCTCGCCTTCGGACAGTTGGTCACCGGCCCGTTCAGCGACCGGGTGGGGCGCCGCCGCCCGCTGCTGGTCGGGGTGGCGCTCTTCGTGCTGACCTCGGCGCTGTGCGCCCTGGCGTCCTCGATCTGGCTCCTGCTCGCGCTGCGCTTCGTGCAGGGGCTGGCCGGCGGCGCGGGCATCGTCATCGCTCGGGCCGTCGTCCGGGACCTGTTCGAGGGACGGCGGGCCGCGCGCGTGTTCTCGCACCTGGTGCTCGTCTTCGGCCTGGCGCCGGTGATCGCGCCCGTGCTGGGCGCGCAGATCCTGCGGTTCGCCGACTGGCGCGGGTTGTTCCTGGCCCTGGCGGGGATCGGGGCGGTCATCCTGCTCGGCTCACGCGCGGCGCTGCCCGAGACCCTCCCGGAGGAGGGACGGCACACCGCCGGCGTCCGGGCGCAGCTGCGCCAGATGGGCGGCCTGGTCACGGACCGGGCCTTCGCCGGGTACCTGGCGGTCAACGCACTGCAGGGCAGTGTCCTGTTCACCTACATCTCGATGAGCTCGTTCGTGCTGCAGGAGGAGCACGGCCTGGACGCACAGGCCTTCTCCCTGGTGTTCGCGGCCAACGCCGTCGGGCTGGTGCTGGGCGGCCAGGTCAACGGGGCCCTGGTCATGCGCCTGGGCCCGGCGCGGCTGCTCGTCGCGTCGGTGCTGCTGGTCGTCGCCGCGTCGGCTGCGCTGCTCGCCGGCGCGCTCAGCGAGGAACTGGTCGCGGTACTCGTGCCGCTGTTCGTCGTCGTCGCCTGCCTCAGCGGCGTGGGCGCCAACAGCACCGCGCTGGCGCTCACGCCGCACGGGTCCGCGGCCGGGGCCGCCTCGGCCCTGCTCGGCATGGTGGTGTTCGGTGCCGGCGCGGCCCTGCCGCCGCTCGCTTCGCTGACCGGCACCACCGGCGCCGTCATGGCCGCGACGATGCTGGCCGCGAGCGCGCTCATGGCCGTGCTGGTCCTGACCGTCGTCCGCCCGTGGCGCCGCGCGGAGGCCGCGGCGGCAGAGCTGGCCACGAGCACGGCGTAGGACCGGGCACGGGCCACCCTCGGGGCAGGATGGCGGCATGACACGGATGGACCTGCGCGTGCGGCTGCTCGGCCGGCTGGCCGGCCTGGCCTCGGTCGCCTCGATGGACGACGCCCGGCTGCAGCGGGCGCAGCAGCAGCGGATCGGCCACAACCCGCTGACGGACCTGCTGTTCGGCGCGGTCGCCGGTGGCGTGACGCTCGCGGACGGCACCGCGAAAGGCGAGGTGGCGTCCGTGCCGATCCGGGTCTACCGGCCCGCCCGTGCCGCCGACCGACGACTGCCGCTCGTCGTCAACTTCCACGGCGGAGGCTGGACGATCGGGTCGCTCGACACCGCGGACTGGCTGTGCAGCCACGTGTCGACGACCACCGGCGCCGTGGTGGTCTCGGTGGACTACCGGCTGGCGCCCGGGCACCGCTGGCCCGCGGCGGCCGAGGACTGCTACGGCGCCCTCGTCGACGTGGTGGACCGGGCGGCGGACCTCGGCGCCGACCCCGGCCGCGTCGCGGTCATGGGTGACAGCGCGGGGGGCAACCTGGCCGCCGTGGTCAGCCTGATGGCCCGTGACCGCTCCGGTCCGCGGATCGCCCACCAGGGGCTGGTCTACCCGGCGGTCGACCTCACCATGAGCAGCCCCTCGATCGAGGAGAACGCGCACGCGCCGATCCTCACGAAGGCCGACTGCCTGTCGTTCCGCGACCACTACCTCGGCGGCCAGGACCCGACCCACCCCTACGCCTCACCGCTGTTCGCCGACGACCTCGCCGGGCTGCCGCCGGCACTGGTCCAGGTGGCCGAGCACGACCCGATCCGCGACGACGGCCTGCGCTACGCCGCCGCGCTGCGCCGGGCCGGCGTCCCGGTCCGCCTGACCGGGTACGTGGCGATGCCGCACGGCTACCTGAGCTTCCCGCGGATCTGCCGCGCCGCGCCGCAGGCGCTGTCCGAGCTCTGCGCGGAACAGTCCGCCGCCCTGGCCCGGCGCGACTGAGGCCGCCGTGGCCGTGCTCGCCCGGGCCTGGAGCGGGCCGGGCGAGCCGGCGAGCCGTGGCGGCCGTTCGTCAGGGGACGAGGATCGCGCGCCCCCGGACCTTCCCGGCGTCGAGGTCGCGCAGCGCGTCCACGGCCCGGTCGAGCGGGTACTGCTGGGTGTGCAGGGTGACCTTCCCGGCCTGCGCGAGCACCATCAGCTCGGCCAGGTCGGTGTACGTGCCGACGATGTTGCCGACGATGTTCTTCTCGCCGGCGACGAAGTCCAGCGTCGGGATGCGCAGCTCGCCGCCGTAGCCGATGACGTAGTACGAGCCGGCCGGGCCGGTCATGTGCCAGCCGTCCATCTCCGCGCCCTGCTCGGCGACGAAGTCGAGGACGACGTTCGCGCCCCCGCCGGTCAGGTCCTGGACCGCCTGCACCTGGTCGCCGTCGGCGAGCACGGTCTCGTCCGCGCCGATCTGCCGGGCGAGCTCCAGGGCGTCGGGGTTGCGGTCGACGACGATGATCCGGGTGCCCGACAGCGCGGCCAGGCACTGGACGCCGATGTGGCCGAGGCCGCCCGCGCCCTGCACGACCGTCGTCGTGCCCGGGTGCAGCAGCGGCAGGGCCTTGCGCACCGCGTGGTAGGCGGTGATGCCGGCGTCGGCGAGTGCGGCGACGTCGGCCGGGTTGGTGGACGGGTCGAGCTTCACGCAGGCCCGGGCGGTGGTGCGCAGGTACTCGGCCATGCCGCCGTCGTCGTTCGACAGCCCGGGGAAGAAGGCGTTCGCACACTGCATGTCGTGGCCGGCGCGACAGGCCGCGCACAGGCCGCAGCTGGGCTGGGGGTGCAGGATCACGGTGTCACCGACGGCGACGTTGGTGACACCCTCCCCCACCGCGTGCACCCACCCGGCGTTCTCGTGCCCGATCACGTAGGGCAGCTCCGGGTTCTGCAGCTCGGCCCACTGCCCCTCGAGGATGTGCAGGTCGGTCCGGCACACCCCGGCGCCGCCGATCTTGACGATGACGTCGAGCGGACCCTGGATCTGCGGTTCGGGGATGTCGTCGATCCTCGGGTCGGAGTGGTACTCGTGCACACGGACGGCCTTCACGGGTGCGTTCCCTTCGAGACGGTGAGCGGGATCAGGGGACGGTCCTCGGGGCGGGGCACCTGGTCGGCCTCCGCCCCCGGGTAGCGGGTGGCGAGCAGCCCGCGGCAGAAGTGCGCGTTGCCGTCGACGGAGATCCGCACCGACCGGGCCCGGCGCAGGACCAGCGGGGCCTGCTCGGGGCTCGGGCGGCTCCCGTCGTCGCCGACCAGCACCGGCGCGCCGGGGTCGGTGGACAGCCCCAGCGCCGCCCGCCGCCGCAGCAGCGCCACGGTGGTGGGGGCACCGGCCGGCAGGTCGGCGAGGGTCAGGCCGGCGACGTCGGCCTCGGTCAGCGACCGGTCGGCGCGCAGCAGCGCGGTCAGCGCCCGCTCCATCGCCGCGGTGTGCGCCTTGCGGGTGAAGGTGGCCCGCAGCTCGTCGAGGGACTCCTCCGCCTCGTGGGCGAAGGTGGCCCGGTAGTCCGTGCCCGCGGCGAGCCCGCGGTTGATCAGGTCGGAGTCGGAGTGGTCGTCGAGGGCCACCACGACCCGCCCGACCCCCCGGACGGCGGCCACCGCCTCGCGGGCGTCGGAGGCCATCAGCCAGGCGAAGTTGGGCGCGCAGAACGACGTCGGCAGGCGCAGGTGCACCTCGACGGTCGCGCCGTCCACGGCCACCGAGCGGACGAAGCCGAGGTCGGTGATCGGCTCGTCCAGCTCGGGGTCGACGACGGCGTCCAGCGCGGCGCGGACGGCGGCCTCGGTGACCTCCCCGGTGAGGACCTGGGTCACCGGCTGCTCCCCCCGGCCATCGCCAGGTCGGCGGCCCCCGGCTCGCGCGGGCCGGTCTCGGTCTCGGCGGCCTCGGGCAGCCGGCACTCCTCCGGAACGGGGAGGTCGTAGAGTCGCGCGGCGTTGAGGCCGAGCACCTTCTTCTTCACGGTGGTGGAGAGCGGCGCGTACTCGGTCATGTCCTCCGGGATCTGGAAGTCCACGAACCGCTCGACCAGCCACTTCGGCGTCCAGAGGGCGTAGTCGCTGGAGAAGAGGATGCGGTCCTCGCCGATCCAGTAGACGAGCTCGCCGATGATCTGCGCGAAGTAGCGCGGCCGGGTGTGGATGAACGGCATCGCCACGGCCAGGCCCGCGTGCACGTTGGGCTCCTGGGTGGCGATCCAGCAGAAGTCCTCCAGCCGGGGCAGCCCGCAGTGCTCGACGACGAAGGTCAGGTCGGTGAAGTCGCTGGCCACGTGGTCGACGTCGGCGACGTCGAAGGCGTCCCGGTCCAGCGGGCGGATGGTCGGGCCCTTGTGGATGTGGATGTTCGTGATGCCCAGCTCGCGGCAGACCTCGAAGTACCGGTAGGCCATGGGGTCGGTGAGCTTCCAGCCGCGGGACTCGCCGTGCCAGTCGGCGGTGTAGAGCTTCACGCCCTTGAGGCCGAACCGCTCGGCGTCGGCGCGCAGCCGGTCCAGGCCGTTCTCCCCGTCGCGGGGGTCCCAGTAGTGGTTGTAGGTCAGCTTGTCCGGGTGGGCCTGGGCCAGCGCGAACGCCTCGTCGGTCTGGCCGAAGCCCCGGTGGTAGAACTCCGCCAGCCGGGCCGGCTGGAAGATCGCGTGGTCGACGATCCCGTCGACGAACACGTCGCGCATCAGCCGCTCGCCGCCCTGGTACAGGTACTCCTCGTACCCCCAGACCTCCGACTCCGGGCTGAGGTTGCGGTGGTAGTCGTAGAAGCAGTCGATGAACTGCTTGCCGTGGACGTTGCGCTGGTTCTCCGGGCGGGCGTCCCACAGCGCGATGTGGGCGTCCACCACGTAGTACTTCTCGCCGTCCTTGGTGTACATGTGCGGCCTCCGTCGGCTCTCCTGTGACGCCTGTCACGCTCGTGGAGCAGACGCTAGGCAGGGCCGGACGGCGGCAGAAGCCGCTCGTTGTCTCACTTTGGAACGCCCCCTGGACGGCGTCCTGCGGGGTTACATTCGTGTGGCGCGGGCCACAGCCACCCGGCCCGCCCCGCCCAGGAGGTGTCCCGTGGACGTGCCCCGGGCCACCCCCGACCCCCTCACCGACCCCGCGCTGGCCGCCCGGCCGGCGCCGCCCCGGCTGCGGGCCTCGTGGCGCCGCAGCCAGGACTACGGCGTCACCCCCGACGAGGTCGTCCCCGTCTTCACCGGCTCCATGGACACCGGGTCGCTGCTGTACGAGTGCGCGCACCGGGTGCTCACCGACCTGCAGGCGGCGATCCCGAACGAGCCGGTCAGCCTCATGGTCGCCGACGCCGAGGGCCTGGTGCTGGCCCGGCTGTGCCGCGACGCCGGCATCCTCCGCTCCCTCGACCGGGTCCACCTGGCGCCGGGCTTCTCCTACGCCGAGCGCAACGCCGGCACCAACGGGCTGGGCCTGTCCCTCGCCGACCGCGCACCGTCGCTGGTCCGGGCCGCCGACCACTGGTGCGCCGAGCTGCGCGGGTTCACCTGCGCCGCGGTGCCCGTCGTCGACCCGGTGAGCGGCGACCTCGCGGGCAGCATCAACCTCACCACCTGGTCGGATTCGTCCTCGGAGCTGCTGCTCGGCCTGGCCCAGGCCGCGGCCAGCGCCACGAGCGCGCTGATGCTGGTCCGCGCCGGCGGTCGCACGGTCCGACCGGCCCCGCGGGGCGAGGTCTTCCACGTCGTCGGCGGGCACCTCGCGGCGGAGGCGGGCGACCCGTGCGTGTCGGCCGGGTGGCGCGCCGCGGTGGCCGGCGCCGCCGCGGCGGCGGACCGGGTGACCGCGGTCGTCGGGGAACCGGGCAGCGGCAAGGCGACGCTGGCCGCCGCGGCCCGCCGCCGGGTCGCCCCCCGCCAGCGGGTGCTGCACGCGCGGGCGCCCGAGGGCGGGGACGTCGCGCCCTGGCTGGAGCTGTGGACACCGGAGCTGCGCGACCCCGACACCCTCGTCATCGTCTCCGGCCTGGCGCACCTGCCCGCCTGGGCCGCCGACGAGCTGGCGCAGACCCTCGCCGCGGTGCGCCGCAGCGGCCGGCCCCAGCCGTTCGTGCTCACCGCACCCGACTTCACCGCGGTGCCCGGCCGCCTGGCCACCCTCGTCGACACCGTCGTCGAGGCGCCCGCGCTGCGGCACCGCACCGACGACGTGCTGCCGCTGGCCGCCTGGTTCGCCCGGCAGGAGCGGCACCGCCCGGTCGACTTCACCCCCCGCGCCGCGCGCGCCCTGACCACCTGCGCCTGGCCGGGCAACGTGCGCCAGCTGCGGCGCGCGGTCCGCGACGCGGCGGCCCGCGCCGACCTCGTCGACGTCCACCACCTGCCGCCGGAGGTGCTCGACGGCGGCGGCCGCCCGCTCAGCCGGCTGGAGCGCCTCGAGCGCGACGAGATCGTCCGCTGCCTCACCGAACCGGGGACGACGATCACCCGCGCCGCCGAGGAGCTGGGCATCGGCCGGGCCACGCTGTACCGGAAGATGGCCCAGTACCGGATCACCCTCCCCCGCTGACCCGCCCTCCCTCTCGCCTGACCCGGCTTCGCCCGTTCCGCTCCCCGTTGGCACGGTGTGCCGGGGGTCGCGAGCTCCCGCGGCCCGACGACGACCGGGAGGAACGGGCATGAGCCACGGCATCGGGAACGAGCAGGCACGCGCGGCGGTGGACGCCGCCCTCGCCCACGCGGAGGGGCTGGGCGTGCGGGTGAGCGTCGCGGTGGTCGACGGTGCCGGGATGGAGGTCGTCGTCTCCCGCGCGGACGGCGCCCCCGGGTTCACCGCGGGCATCGCGCGCACCAAGGCGGCCACGGCCACGGCGTTCCGCCGTCCCTCCGGGGAGCTCCGCGACGTGGAGGAACGCCGCCCGGAGGTGCTGGTCGTGGCCGGTGCCCAGCTCGGCTTCCGCCCCACGACCCTCGGTGGCGGCCTCCCGGTGCTCCGGGACGGCGAGGTCGTCGGCGGTGTCGGCGTGAGCGGCGCGACCCCGGAGGAGGACACCGCCTGCGCCGAGGCCGCGCTCGAGGTGCTCGCCCGGGCCTGACGGCGTCCGGCCCGCCGCCGGGTGCGGCGGGCCGGCCCCCGGGTGCGACCCGCCCGTGCGCTCCGCCACACGTCCTGGGAAATGAGTGCACACCGTGCAACGATGCACGGCGTGCAAGAAAGCGGGCTCCGGGAGCGCAAGAAGTCCGACACCCGGCGGCGGCTCACCGAGGCGGCCCAGGAACTCGTCCTGGCCGCCGGGCTCGACGGCGTCACGGTCGAGCAGATCTGCAGCCGCGCGGGGGTCTCCCTGCGCACCTTCTTCAACTACTTCGAGTCGAAGGAACTCGCCGTCATCGGCGAGGAGCCCCCCGTCGGCACCCCGGAGACCCGGGCGGCCTTCCTCGCCGGCGGCCCCACCGGCGACCTCCTGGCCGACCTGCTCGGCCTGCTCGACCCGACCCCGCTGTTCACCGAGGTCGGCCGCACCGGCCTGCAGACGGCGATGGCGCTGGCCGAGCGCGAGCCCCGCCTGCTCGCCGTCCACCTGGCCCGGGCCGCCTCGCACGAGCAGGAGATCGCCGGCCTGCTCGCACAGCGCCTCGGCCTGCCCGGCCCCGACACCGGCTGCACCGCGCTCGCCGCCACCGCCCAGGCGCTGGTGCGGTCGGCCTGCCGCGCCTGGTTCGAGGCCGACGACGGCACACCCCTCTCCCCCTACCTCGAGGCGACGCGGACCGCGTTCCTCGCCACCCTCAGCCCGGCGCCGACGACCTCGGCGCCACGACCCGTCCAGGGAGCACGTTGACCACCGCCACCACCGATCCGGCGCCGATCGTCCTGACCCGACGCCGGATCAACCTCATCTTCTCCGCGCTCATCGCGGGCATGCTCGTGTCGAGCCTGGACCAGACGATCATCTCGACGGCGATGCCGACGATCGTCGGCGACCTCGGCGGCGTCTCCCACATGGCCTGGGTGACCACGGCCTACCTGCTGGCCAGCACGATCGTCATGCCGATCTACGGCAAGTTCGGCGACCTGTGGGGCCGGCGCACCCTGTTTCTGGTCGCGATCGGCCTGTTCACCGTCGCCAGCGTCGGCGCCGCCCTGTCGCCGGACTTCACCTGGTTCGTCATCTGGCGCGGCGTCCAGGGCCTCGGCGGCGGCGGCATGATGATCCTGTCGCAGGCGATCATCGCCGACGTCGTCCCCGCCCGGGAGCGCGGCAAGTACATGGGCCCGCTGGGCGCCGTCTTCGGGCTCTCCGCCGTCGCCGGCCCGCTGGTGGGCGGCTACTTCACCGACCACGCGAGCCTGGGCTGGCAGTGGTGCTTCTGGATCAACGTGCCGGTCGGCGTCGCCGCCCTGCTCATCGGCTGGTTCGCCCTCACCCTGCCGCGCCGGCGCAACACCGAGCCGGTGGACTACGCCGGCGTCGTGACCCTGTCGGCGACCACCACGTCGCTGATCTTCTTCACCGACTTCGGCGGCGACCGCGGCTGGACCGACGGCGCCACGCTGGCCCTCATGGCCGCGTTCGTCGTCTCGGCGCTGGCCTTCGTCCTGGTGGAGCAGCGGGCGGCGCAGCCGATCATCCCGCTGAGCCTGTTCCGCAACCGCACCTTCGTCGTCACCACCGCGCTCGGCGCCGCCGTGGGCCTGGGCATGTTCTCGGCGATCGCGTTCATGCCGACGTTCCTGCAGATGGCCTCGGGGACCTCGGCGGCCAACTCCGGCCTGCTGCTGCTGCCGATGATGGGCGGCCTGTTCATCACCGTCATCGGCTCGGGCATCGCGACCACGAAGACCGGGCGGTACAAGGCCTTCCCGATCATCGGGGTGCTCGTCGTGGCCGCCGCGATGGCCTGGATGACCACGCTGTCGGGGGAGACGTCGCTGGTGACGATCTGCACGATGCTGTTCGTCATCGGCCTGGGCCTCGGGCTGATCATGCAGATCGTCGTGCTGGTGGCGCAGAACGCCGTCCCGCCGGCGGACCTGGGCGCGGCCACCGCCACCAACAACTACTTCCGCGAGGTCGGCGCCACCCTCGGCGTGGCGATCTTCGGGACGATCTTCACCAGCCGGCTCACCGAGAACCTCACCGGCGCGCTGCAGGCCAACGGCGAGCAGGCGGTCGCGGCGGGCATCACCTCGCCGGAGAGCCTGGTGCCGGCCGCGGTGCAGGCGGCCGGGGACCCGCTGCGCACGGCCATCGTCGACTCCTACGCCGACGCCCTGGCCCCGGTGTTCGGGTACCTGCTGCCGGCCTTCGCCATCGCGCTGGTGCTGGCGCTGCTGCTCAAGGAGATCCCGCTGTCCGACGTCGCCGGGATGGTCGCCCGCGGCGAGGCGGTGGAGGACCCCGAGCCGGCCCGACGGCACGTACCCGCGGACCGGCCGGAGGAGCCGGCGGACGCCGACGGCCAGCGTGCCGCCGACGACGAGCCGGCACCGGCACCACTGCACTGATCCCCCGCCCGCAGCGGCCGGGTCCCGACACCGGGGCCCGGCCGCGGTGCCGTCAGGGAACGGTGACGACGACCTCCCGGACCGCCTCGCCGTCGAGCAGCCGGGCGCGGGCGCGCTGACGCCGGGCGGTCACCGGTGCGGGAACTGCTCCCGCACCGCGGCCATGTCCAGCTCCCGGATCGTGGCGATGAGCAGCTCCACCGAGTCGGCCGGCAGCGCGCCGGGCTCGGCGAAGACCGGGACCCCGTCGCGGAACACCATCAGCGTCGGCACCGCCCGGACCCCGACGGCCGCCGCCAGGCCGCGCTCGGCCTCCGCGTCGACGGTGGCGAAGAGGAGGTCCGGATGGCGCTCGGCGGCCGCCTCGAACACCGGCGCGAACCCGCGGCTCGGGCCGTACCAGGACGCCCGGAAGTCGACGAGGACGATGCCGCCGGCCCCCACCGTCTCGGCGAAGTCGCCGGCCGAGAGACTGACCGTGGCCATGCCGCCCTCCCGCTCCTCCGGCACCCGCGCCCGATGGTCCCTCACGGCCGCCGGCCGGTCCACGTCGACTCGGGGCCGAGCCGCAGCCGCCGGCGCGCTGCCTCCTCCGAGGGGCTGCGCGGCCCCAGCACCACCTGCAGCGCCCGCAGCTGCGCCCGCGTCACCGGCAGCCGGACGACGCCGCGGCCCCGGCCGGGCACCCCGGCCGCCGCGGCGACCACCGGCGACACGAGCAGCCCGGCGGCCCCGGCGAGGCCCTGGTAGAACACCTGCTCCCCTGCGCCGAGGCCGGGCGGAGCGGTGAGGAAGGAGCGCAGCTCGCCCGGCACCGGCTCGAGCACCGGCCGGTAGGAGGCCAGCGCCTCGGCCAGCTCGGCCGCGGTCGCCGGCAGGTCGCCGGCGCCGAGGGCACGGGCGCTGCGGGCCCACTCGGCCACGTAGGTGTCCGGCCAGCGGCGCCCGAAGCGCGCCGGCGCCGGGCGGCCGACGGCCTGCTGCGCGGCGAGGAAGGCGTCGGTGAACGCGAGGTGCACCCAGCGCAGCAGGTCCGGGTCGCCGGCGGAGTAGGGCCGGCCCGCGGCGTCGGTGCCGCGGACGACGGTGTGCATGCGGCGCACCCGGGCGGCCTCCCGCTCGGCCAGCTCCGCCGACCCGAACGTCGTCACCACCAGCCAGCGCGCCGTGCCGGCCAGCCGCGCCCAGGGGTCGGCCAGGTAGGCGGAGTGCCGTTGCACGCCGGCCAGCGCGAGCGGGTGGGCGGCCTGGCCGAGGAGCGCGGCGATCCCGCCGACGAGGGTGGACAGGTCGCCGTGCACCCACCACACGACGCCGTCCGGCTCGAACCATCCCGGTCCGCTGCCCACGGTGCCGATGTCGCGGACCCAGTCGGGCACCCCGGCCGGGTCGCCGGACACGCGGGCGCGGAACCGGGACCGCACGGCCTCGGGCAGGGCGGTCACGGCGGGCACGCCTCCACGGTCCCAGCCCGGCCGCGCGACGGCACGGTGCGCGAGAGCCCAGCAGCCGGCGGCGGGTGAGCAGGGGGCCGACGTCGGAGCCGAGCCCCTGGTCGACGACCTCCTCGCGGGGTCGGGGCAGGAGGCGGCCCTGGTACCGCGTCGCCGGGTCGTCCTGCTGGTGGTGCGCCATCTGTCCTCCGTCGTCCGGCCGGTTCCCGGAGGGAGGGTCGTCCGCCCGGCCGGGGGCCGGCTGGGGGCGCCTGGGAGACGGCTGGACGCGCACCCCGGGCCGGCCCCGGCTGGCGGTCAGACGGCGGCGGCCTCCAGCTCGTAGCCGATCGGCTCCATCGTCGGGAACTCGTGCACGGCCGGCAGCACCTCGCGGGCGAAGAGGGCGGTGCTCCTCTCGGCGACGTCCTGGGGCATGTTGCCGAAGCGCATGACCAGCATGAACTCCTCGGGGTGGAACTCCTCGGCGATCGCCCGCAGCTTGGCGATGCACTGCTCGGGCGTGCCCCAGACGTGGTTGTCGAGGTAGGTCTGCGCCATGCCGGCGGTGGCGACCTCCTTCGACGGCACGGCGTTCGCCATCTGCGCGTAGTGCTCGTAGCCCTTCGTCGTGGCGAAGTGGTTGCTGAACAGCTCGTAGTTCCGGACGGCGCTGTCGGCGTACTGCGGCACGAACTGGCGGGCACCCGCCTCCGCCTCGGCCTCGGTCTCGGCGCAGAAGACGTTCATGTGGATCCGCGGCCGCACCGGCGGCAGCCCGCACTCTGCGCGGGCGCGGCTGAACTCGGTGAGGTCGGCGTGGTAGTCCGCCCACGGCTTCTGCGGGATGATCAGCGGCTTCAGGCCGAAGCGGGCCCCGATGGGCGCCGAGGCCGGCGACCCCCACGAGAAGTGCATCGCGTCCAGCAGCTGCTGCGGGTCGCGCGGGCGGGGCCGCATCGACACGTCCTCGAACCGGTAGTGCTCCCCGGCGAAGCTGAACCGCTCCTCGGTGAGCGCCTTCTGGATGACCTGGATGCTCTCGGCGAAGCGCTCCTTGGACTCGTTCATGTCGAAGCCCAGCTGCCGGAACTCGCGCCGGCCGGCGCCGCGGCCGACCCCGATGAACGGCGTCCGCCCGCGCAGGACGTACTGGAGCATCGTCATGTCCTCGGCGACGCGCAGCGGGTGGTGCCAGGGCAGCACGACGATCATCGTGCCGACGTCGATCCGGCTGGTGGCGCCGGCGAAGTAGGTCAGCAGCTGGATCGGGTTGGTGATCATCGTGTACGGGCTGACGTGGTGCTCGACGGTCCACAGCGAGTCGAAGCCGAGGTCCTCGATCTTGAGCGCCGACTCGATCTCCTCGTCGTAGCGCCGAGCGTCCTCCGCGGGGTCCAGCGGGGGCACCGGCTCCCCGGCCTCGACCGCCTCGAAGCGGTCCCAGTCCTGGTAGCCCTGGATGAAGAGCGTGATCCCACAGCGCATGTCCGTGCCTCCTGGCGATCGGGACAGAGGGGGTGACCACTGCCCGGCCCGGCAGTGAGGTGGGTCACAGTGACAGCGCCCCCGGTCCGCCGTCAACTGACTGGACTGCGGTCCAGCGACTCGTTGACCCGACCGTCGGAGCCGCCCTACTGTGGCGCGGCTCACACCCGTGGGAAGGGGTCGGCCGGGCCTGCCGGCGGACGTCGTCAGCGCAGACCGAGGAGAGGTCATGGCCGCAGAGTTGTCGGTCGAGGGGCACGTCGCTCCGGGGTTCGATGGCGTGCGGGAGGCCTTCGAGGACAACTTCCGGGTCCGCGGGGACGTCGGCGCCTCGGTGGCGGTCTACGTCGACGGCAGCCCCGTCGTGGACCTGTGGGGCGGGGTCGCCGACCCGGTCACCGGCCGCGCGTGGGGCCCGGACACCACCACGACCGTCTACTCCGCGACCAAGGGGGCGACGGCGATCCTGGTGCACGCCCTCACCGAGGCCGGCGTGCTCGACCTCGACGCCCCGGTGGCCACCTACTGGCCGGAGTTCGCCGAGGGCGGCAAGGCCGGCGTCCCGGTGCGCATGCTGCTCACCCACCAGGCGGGCCTGCCGGTGCCCACCGCGCCGCTGACCCGGGAGGAGCTGTTCGCCGGCCGCCCGGCCGCCGCCGCGCTCGCCGCGCAGGAGCCGCTGTGGGAGCCGGGCACCGCGCACGGCTACCACGCCCTCACCTTCGGGTGGCTGCTCGGCGAGCTGGTCGCCCGGGTCACCGGCCGGTCCCTCGGCGAGGAGTTCGCCGAGCGGATCGCCGCGCCGCTCGAGCTGCACCTCTGGATCGGCGTCCCCGAGGGCACCGACGTCGACCACGCGCCCCTGATCGACGGCGTCCCCGACCCCGGGGCGCTCGACGCCATCGAGGACCCGCAGGTCAAGGCTGCAGTCCTGCAGATCGTGGGGGCGATGACGGACCCCACGTCGCTGTTCGCCCGGGTGCTGTCGACCAACGGCGCGCTGCCCACCCCGCACGCCGAGACGTGGAACGACCCGCGTGCCCTGCGCATGCAGCAGCCGGCCGCCAACGGCGTGACCAACGCCCGCTCGCTGGCCCGCATGTACGCGGCGACCGTCGCACCGGTGGACGGCGTCCGCCTGCTGTCCGAGGCCACCGTCGAGGCCGCCCGCGCCGAGCAGGTCTTCGGCGCCGACCGGGTCCTGATGAACCCGAGCCGGTTCGGCACCGGCTTCATGCTCGACCACGCCGGGCTGCCGCTGCTGGGTCCCGCCTCCTTCGGCCACCAGGGGGCCGGCGGGGCCCTGGGCTTCGCCGACGTCGAGCACCGGGTGGGCTTCGGCTACGCGCAGAACCAGCTGGGCGCCTCCCTGGTCGGCGAGCCGCGGACCGCCGCCCTCATCGACGCCGTCCGGGCCAGCCTGGGGTGAGCCCCGCCGGCGGGCCCCGGGGAGCCGCCGCGCCCGTGGCCCGGACGGCGGAGCGGACGGCGTCGTTCCGTCCCTACACTCAGCCGGTGTCCGAGGAGGCCCCCGCAGCGCAGGTGAGGGCGCGCCCGAGCATCCGCGAGGCGCAGAAGGCCTCGACCTTCGAGGTGCTCCTGCAGGCGGCCGAGGAGCTGTTCGTGGAGCGGGGCTACGCCGCCACCACGATCGAGCAGATCGCCTCGCGGGCCGGCGCCAGCCGCGCGACCTTCTACCTGCACTTCGACGGCAAGTGGCAGGCCGCCGCGGCGCTCGCCGAGCGCCGGCTGATGCCCGAGACCATCGAGTACTACCAGCGCCTCGACGCCCTCGGCGTCCCCACCCGCGAGCAGCTGCGGGCCTGGCTCGACGACGCCCTGGGCTTCTACGAGCGGCACCGCGACGACGTCGTCGTCAACCGCCAGGCCGTCGGGCTCGAGCCGGAGCTCGCCGCGCTCACCCCGCAGTTCCTGGGCCGGTGCGCGGACGCGATGTCCGGCTACCTGGCGCGGTGGGGCGAGGACCACCGCGAGGAGGCGCGGCTGCGGCTGAGCCTGCTGATCATCCAGCTGACCGACTTCGTCACCGACTGGGTGATCGGGTACTGGCAGACCGACCGGCAGGTGGTGCTCGACGTCCTGCTGGACCTGTGGATCGCGGGCCTGGGCCTGCACCGGGAGCCGGGCACCCCCGGCGGCTGACCGGAGGGTCAGGTGCCGGCCAGCTCGGCCACCAGAGCGTCGAGGGTGGCCCGGGCCCCCCGCTCGTGCAGCGAGGTCAGCGCCGCGAGGTAGGCCGAGGTGAACCGCTCGTCGTCGACCAGGTCCCCGAACAGCTCGCGGTCGGCGACGAAGGCCAGCGGGTCCTGCCGCTGGCGGCGGGCGGAGGCGGCGAGGGTGTCCCGCCGGCGGTCGGCGATCTCGATCGGCTGCCCGTCCTCGTCCACACCCTCGGAGTACCGCGCCCAGCCGGCGACGATCGCGGCCGACCGGCGCACCTCCCCGCCGGCGGCGAGGTTGTCGCGCACCACGGGCAGCAGCCACTTCGGCAGCCGCTCGGAGCCGTCGAAGGCCAGCCGCGCCAGCGTGTCCCGGATGTGCGGGTTGGAGAAGCGCTCGATCAGGCTGTGCCGGTACTCGTCGAGGTCGATCCCGGGGACCGGCAGGAGGGTCGGCGTCGCCTCCTCCTCCATGTAGCCGAGCAGGAACCGCCGGAACAGCGGGTCCTGCGCCGCGTCGTGCACCAGCCGGTAGCCGGCAAGACGCCCGAGGTAGGCCAGCCCCTGGTGGCCGGCGTTGAGCAGCCGCAGCTTCATCCGCTCGTACGGGTCGACGTCCTCGACGACCTGCACCCCGGCGTCCTCCAGGGGCGGGCGGCCGAGGCCGAAGCGGTCCTCGACGACCCACTGGGTGAACGGCTCGCAGACCACCGGCCAGCCGTCGTCGACGCCGAAGCGCCGGGCGACCTCGGCGCGGTCGTCGTCGGTGGTCGCGGGGGTGATCCGGTCGACCATCGAGTTGGGGAACGGCACCTCGCGGTCGACCCACGTGCCGAGGTCCGGGTCCCGCAGCGAGGCGTAGGCGGCGAAGCTGCGGCGGGCGACGTCGCCGTTGTGCTGGATGTTGTCGCAGGAGACCACGGTGAACGGGGGCAGCCCACGGTCGCGCCGGCGGACCAGCGCCTCCACCACCAGGCCGAAGGACGTCGCCGGGGCCGCCCCGGGCCGCAGGTCGTGCACGACGCCGGGGTCGGAAGCGTCGAACTCCCCCGTCACCGGGTCGACGTTGTAGCCGCCCTCGGTGACGGTCAGGGAGACGATCCGCGTGGTCTCGGCGGCCATCTTCTCGACCACCGCGTCGGGGTCGTCGGGGGCCAGCAGGTACTCGACGATCGACCCCACCACCCGGGCCTCGAGGCTGCCGTCGGGGTGCTTGACGACCAGCGTGTACAGCCCGTCCTGAGCCGCCATCACCTCGGCCATGCGACGGTCCGACGGCAGCACGCCGACGCCGCAGATGGCCCACTCCTCCGCCTCGCCGCGCTCCAGCAGGCGGTCGAGGTACATCGCCTGGTGGGACCGGTGGAACGCGCCGACGCCCAGGTGCACGATGCCGGCCCGCAGCCGGGACCGGTCGTAGGTCGGCACCGACACCGTGCCCGCGAGCGACGGCAGCGACGAGGCGTCAAGCGGCGCCATGACGGTCTCCTCGGGGGTCAGGTGGGCAGCCGCCGTCCGGTCGACGGCGAGAACACGTGCTCCTTGCCCGGCTGGATGCGCAGGTGCACCTGCTCACCCTTCGCCGGCGGCCGGGCCGGGTCGACCCGCGCGACGATGCTGTCGCCGAGGGGGCCCGAGTCCTCGCGCAGCTCCGGCAGCGTCCCGTGCAGGAACGCGTCCGAGCCGAGTTCCTCGACCACCCCGACGTCCACGGGGAAGGCGCCGGCGTCCTGCGCCGAGACGAGGTCGAGGGCCTCGGGCCGGAAGCCGACGACGACGCGGTCGGCCCCCTCCGCGGACAGCGCGCTCAGGGCCGCGGTGCTCAGCGGCAGGCGCGCCCGCCCGAGCACCGCGTGGCCGTCCTCGATGCGGAACTCGGCGATGTTCATGCCCGGAGAGCCGATGAACCCGGCGACGAAGACGTTGGCCGGCTCCTGGTAGAGCCGCAGGGGCGTGTCGCACTGCTCCAGGACGCCCGCCCGGAGCACCGCCACGCGGTCGCCCATCGTCATCGCCTCGACCTGGTCGTGGGTGACGTAGACCGTCGTCGTCCCCAGGCGGCGCTGCAGCGCGGCGATCTGCGTGCGGGTCTGCACCCGCAGCTTGGCGTCGAGGTTGGACAGCGGCTCGTCCATGCAGAACACCTGCGGCTGGCGGACGATGGCCCGGCCCATGGCGACGCGCTGGCGCTGGCCGCCGGAGAGCGCCTTCGGCTTGCGGTCCAGGAACTGCTCCAGGTCGAGGATCCTGGCCGCCTCCCGGACCCGGGTCGCGATCTCCTCCCGGCTCTTGCCGGCGATCTTCAGGGCGAAGCCCATGTTGTCGCCCACCGTCATGTGGGGGTACAGGGCGTAGCTCTGGAACACCATCGCGATGTCCCGGTCCTTGGACTTCAGGTTCGTGACGTCCCGGTCCCCGATGCGGATGCTCCCGCGGTCGACGTCCTCCAGGCCGGCGAGCATCCGGAGGCTCGTGGACTTGCCGCAGCCGGAGGGCCCGACCAGGACGAGGAACTCGCCGTCGGCGATCTGCAGGTCGAGGGAGTCGACCGCGGGCTTGTCCGAGCCCGGGTAGATCCGGCTCGCCTTGTCGTAGGTGACGGAGGCCATCGGGTTCTCCTCGCTCGAGTCAGGTCTGGGGGTGGACGACGGCCACCTGCGGGCGGACGACTGCCCTCACTTCACGGCGCCGAGCGACAGGCCCTGCACCAGCTTGTCCTGCGCGGCGAACCCGGCGACGAGCACCGGCAGGGACACCACGAAGGCCGCCGCGCACATCTGGGCGAGGAACAGGCCCTGGCTGGTCACGAACCCGGTCAGGTACACCGGCGCGGTCAGGGCCCGGGTCCCGGTGAGGGTCCGGGCCAGCAGCAGCTCGTTCCAGCTGAAGATGAAGCAGATCAGCGAGGTCGCCGCGATCCCCGGCAGGACGATGGGCGCCACGACCTGGCGCAGCGTCCGCAACAGCCCGGCGCCGTCCATCGCGGCCGCCTCGAGGATCTCCACCGGGACCTCGGCGAGGAACGAGCGCATCATCCAGACCGCGATCGGCAGGTTCATCGAGGTGTAGAGCACGATGAGCAGCCAGATGTTGTCGAGCAGCCCGCTCCACTGGGCGAACAGGTAGATCGGCAGGATCCCGGCCACCACCGGCAGCATGCGGGTGGACAGGAAGAAGAACATGACGTCGGTCCACTTGCGCACCGGCCGGATCGACAGCGCGTACGCCGCCGGGATCGCCAGCAGCAGCACCAGGATCGTGGAGACGATGCTGGCGGTCAGCGAGTTCAGCAGTGCCGGCCAGGGGTTGGTCCCGGTGCCGACGCCGAAGAACGTCCGGTAGCCCTCCAGGGTCAGCGGTGCGAAGACCGAGGGCGGGTTGGTGGCGGCGGCCTCCTCGCTGTGGAACGACGTGAGCACCATCCACAGCACGGGGGTCACGAAGAGGAGCCCGACCACCCAGGCCACCAGGCCGAGGACCAGCCCGCCCCGCGGCTTGCGCGGCCGGCGGGGCGCCCCCTCGGACGTGCGGGTGGCGGGGACCGGGGCGACGTCGGTGACCGAGCTCATCGCACGTTCTCCTCCTGGAACAGCGTCGACACCGTCCGCAGCGCCAGGGTGGCGATGACGATCGTGCCGATCACGGTGATGACGCCTGCCGCCGACGCCAGGCCGTAGTCGTGGGCGGTGTAGAAGGTCTGGTAGATCGTGTAGGGCAGGTTCGCGGTGCCCAGGCCACCCGAGGTGATGACGAAGACCGCGTCGAAGGTCTGCACGATGTAGATCGCCCCGAGCAGCGCACCCAGCTCCAGGTAGCGGCGCAGGTGCGGGAAGGTCATGTAGCGGAAGATCTGCCAGCTGCTGGCGCCGTCGATCCGGGCCGCCTCGATCACGTCCAGCGGCCGGCTCTGCAGGCCCGCCAGCAGGATCAGCATCATGAACGGCGTCCACTGCCAGATGAGGGCGATCTCGATCGACGCCAGCGGCGCCATCGTGATCCAGTCCGGCTGCGGCGCGTCGTCCGAGCCGAACAGCCCCCAGAGCCAGGTCAGGGTGCCGTTGAGCAGGCCGTACTCGGGGTTGAACAGCGCGTGCTTCCACAGCAGGGCCGCGGCGACCGGGACGACGAGGAACGGCGTGATCATCATCGTGCGCACCGCGCCGCGCCCCAGGAACTTGCGGTCCAGCAGCAGCGCGATGCCCATGCCGAGCAGCAGGCTGACCAGCACGACCACCACGGTGAGCTGGATGGTCACGATGATCGCGTCGCGCGTGGCGACGTCGGTGACGACGTCGACGTAGTTGCTGAAGCCGGTGAACCCGCGCTCGTCCGGGTAGTAGGCGTTCCAGTCCATGAACGAGATGACCAGCGTGGCCACGAACGGCAGCTGGGTCACGATGATCATGAAGACCAGCGCCGGCAGCAGCGGCGCCCGCCGCGCCCAGTCGGCCGACCGGCGCAGTGCTCCGCCGGACGGGGGGCCGGGCGGCCGGACGTCCTCGCGGCTGCGTTCCAGGGTGGTGCTCATGGCCGCTCCCGGTCGGGTGGGGGTTCGGGCAGCGCGGGCTGCGTGCCGCGCGACGAGGTGGTGGCGGTCATCCCGACGACTCCCGCTCCTGGTAGCGCTCGGCGACGTCCTCGGCCAGCTGCTGCCCCCGGTCGAGGGCCTCCTGCACGGTCATCCGGCCGGCGATCGCCGAGCTGACGTCCTGGGACACCCGCGTGCCCAGGTCGGGGAACTCCGGGATGCCGACGAACTGGATGCCGGGCGCCGGGCGAGGCTGCACGCCGGGGTTCAACGGGTCGGCCGACCGGATCGCCTCGACCGTCGGCTGGGCGAAGGCGCCGGCCTCCGCGAGGTAGTCGGGGTTCTCGTAGGTCGACGCCCGCTTTCCCGCCGGGACCCGCGACCAGCCGAGCTCCTGACCGACCAGCTCCTCGTACTCCCGGCTGGACGCCCAGGAGATGAACTCCCACGCGTTGTCCTTCTTGGTGCTCGCCTGCTGGATGCTCCACGCCCAGGCGTACAGCCACCCCGAGCTCTGGGTCTCCACCACCGGCGCGGCGACGTAGCCGATCTTGCCCTTGACCGGGGAGCCCTCGGCCTCGAGCGACCCGGCGGCCGAGGTGGCGTCGTACCACATGGCGACGTTGCCCTGGATCAGGTTGTTGAGGCACTCGGTGAAGCCGGCCTGGGGTGCACCGACCTCCCCGTGCTCGCGGACGAGGTCGACGTAGAACTGGGTGGCCTCGACGAACTCCGGGCTGTTGACCTGCGCCTCCCAGTCCTCGGTGAACCAGGTGCCGCCGAAGGTGTTCACCGCCGTGGTCAGCGGCGCGAAGATCTGGCCCCAGCCGGGCTGCCCGCGCAGGCAGATGCCGGCCATGCCCGGCTGCGTGCCGTCGACGGCCGCGGCGATGTCGGCGACCTCCTGCCAGGTCGGCTTCTCCGGCATCGTGAGGCCGGCCGCCTCCAGGACGTCGGTGCGGTACATGAGGAACGAGGACTCGCCGTAGAACGGCTCGCCGTAGACCCGGCCGTCGTCCCCGGAGAGGGACTGTGTCATCGGGCCGAGGACGTCGGCCTGGTCGAACTCGGCATCGGCCGCGATGTAGTCGTCCAGCGGCGCCACCCACCCGCTGCGCGCGTAGATCGGGATCTCGAAGTTGCTCAGTGTGGCGACGTCGTACTGGCCGGCCTGGCTGGAGAACTCCTGGCTGATCTTGTCCCGGACGTCGTTCTCCGGCAGCACCGTGTAGTTCACCGAGATGCCGGTCTCGGCGGTGAAGTGCTCCGCGGTGAGCTGCTGCAGGTCGACCATCTGCGGGTTGTTGACCATCAGCACGTTGATGCTGTCCTCCCCGCCCCCGCCGGGACCCCCGCCCCAGCCGGCGCACCCGCTGACCCCCAGGGCCAGGGCGGTGGCCGAGGCGAGTGCCAGACGGGGTCGGTGCCCGGCCCGGCGGGACCGGCGACCTCGGTGGACGGGTGCAGACATGGTCTCTCCCCGGACAGGCACCGGGACAGCGCTGCTCATCTGAGCGGCTCATCCCTCATCTGTGTGACGGAAGTCTCGTCAGGACGCCGGTCGGCGTCAAGATGCGGTGCAATGGGAGCGACCGATCCGCTCGGCTGAGCAGAAGGGCCCCGCATGCCCCCGCAGGACACCGGCCCCGCCCAGGTGGTCCTCACCGCGTCCGTCGCGCGCCGCTACTACCTCGACGGCCGGTCGAAGGTGGAGATCGCCGGCGAGTTCGGGCTCAGCCGGTTCAAGGTCGCGCGGCTGCTCGACGCCGCGCGGGCCAGCGGCCTGGTGCGCATCGAGATCCGGCACGACGGCGAGATCGACGTCGACCTGTCGGCGCGGCTGCGGGACCGGTACGGGCTGCAGCACTCGGTCGTCGTCGACACGCCGGACGACGACCCGCCCACCCTGCGCGACCACGTCGGCCGCGCCGCCGCGCAGCTGCTCGCCGAGGTGGTGACGGCGCAGGACGTGCTCGGCCTGGCCTGGGCGCGGTCGGTCAGCGCGATGGCGCGGGCCCTCCCCCCGCTGCCGGGCACGCCGGTCGTCCAGCTCACCGGGGCGCTCTCCCTCCCCGACGGGCCGGACACCTCCGTCGACGTCGTCCGCGACGTGGCCGCCGCCTCGGGCGGGGTGGCGCACTGCTTCTACGCGCCGCTCACGGTGCCCGACGCCGCCACCGCGCGCGCCCTGCGCCAGCAGCCCGAGGTCGCCCGCGCCTTCGGCCAGCTGCCGTCGGTCACCAAGGCCGTCGCCGGCGTGGGGCTGTGGGAGCCGGGCCAGTCGACCATCCACGACTCGGCCTCGGAGGCCGACCGGCGGGCGTTGCGCGAGCTGGGGGTCTGCGCCGACATCTCCGGCGTCTTCGTCTCCGCCGAGGGCGAGCCCGTCCCGACGGAGCTGGCCGACCGGATGATCGCGATCAGCGCCGAGGAGATGCGGGCGATCCCCGAGGTCGTCGTCGTCCCCTACGGCGTGCGGAAGGCGCCGGCCGTGCGCGCCGCCCTCCGCAGCGGCCTCGTCGGGGGCATCGTGACCCACACGGCGCTCGCGCGGGCCGTGCTCGAGGAGACCTGAGGGGCCCGGGCCGGCGCGGGCACGAGGACCTGGAGGTCCGGTGCCCGAGAACAGGGACACCGAGGTCGCCCTGGTGGGCGGCACGGCCAACCGCGGCGAGGTCGTGCGGGTCGGGGACACCGTCCGGCGTCCGCTGCGCCCGACCAGCCCGGCCACCCACGCCCTGCTGCGCCACCTCGCCGACGTCGGGTTCGCCGGCGCGCCCCGGTTCCTGGGCCTGGACGACCTGGGCCGCGAAGTGCTCTCGTTCGTGCCCGGCACCGCGGTCACCCCGCCGTACCCGCCGTGGGCGCTCACCGACGAGGCGCTGGACAGCGTGGCCGCGCTGCTGCGCGACTACCACCGGGCGGTGGGCAGCTTCGACCCGTCGCCGTACGCCTGGCCCGCGTCGCCGCCCGCCCCGTTCGCCGGCGAGCTGGTCAGCCACAACGACGTCAACCTGGACAACGTCGTGTTCCGCGGCGGGCGGGCGGTCGCGCTCATCGACTTCGACCTGGCCAGCCCCGGCTCGCGGGTCTGGGACGTCGCCTGCGCCGTCCGCCTGTGGGCGCCGCTGCGACCGGACCGGTACGTCGACGACCTGCGGCGCGGGCGCGGGCTGTTCCGCCTCCGGCGCTTCGCGGACCGCTACGGCCTGACCGACGCCGACCGGGACCGGCTGGTCACCGCCGTCCGGCTCAACCACGACTGGTGCTACGACATCGCCGGCACCGCGGCCGCCGGCGGCCACGCCGGCTTCGCCGAGTACCTCTCCGGCGGCGGGCTGCAGCGGGCCGAGCGCACCCGTCAGTGGTACGTCGAGGACGGCGACCGGCTGCGGGCCGTGCTGCTCCGGCGGCCGGCCGGCGGCGCCGCGGCCCCGGTCCGGTAGCCGGTGGCCGACCCCGGTCCGCGCTGCGCGCCCGCCGTCGGCGGGCGAGGGTGGTCGGGCACGGCACGCGACGACGGGAGGGTGCGGCGATGGCGAACGCCTGGTTCGAGTCGGTGGCGGAGGCCCAGCGGCGGGCGGAGCGGCGGTTGCCGAAGGGCGTCTACGGCGCCCTGGTGGCCGGCTCCGACCGGGGGCTGACCGTCGAGGACAACACCGCGGCCTTCGGCGAGCTGGGGTTCGCGCCGCACGTGGCGGGCCTGAGCAACGACCGCCGGCTGGCGACGTCGGTCATGGGTCAGCCGGTGTCGATGCCGGTGGTGATCAGCCCGACCGGCGTGCAGGCCGTGCACCCCGACGGCGAGGTCGCCGTCGCACGGGCCGCGGCCGCCCGGGGCGTGGCGATGGGCCTGTCCTCCTTCGCCAGCAAGCCGGTCGAGGAGGTCGTCGCGGCCAACCCGCAGACGTTCTTCCAGATGTACTGGGTCGGCGACCGCGACGCGATGGCCGCCCGCATGGAGCGCGCCCGCCGGGCCGGCGCGGTCGGCCTCATCGCCACGCTGGACTGGTCGTTCGCCTACGGCCGCGACTGGGGCAGCCCGTTCATCCCCGAGAAGATCGACCTCGAGGCCGCCCGCCGGTACGCGCCGCAGGTCCTGCTCAAGCCCCGGTGGCTGCTCGACTTCGCCCGGACCGGGAAGGTCCCGGACCTCACCGTGCCCAACATGGTCGCCGAGCCCGGCGCGCCGGCGCCGACCTTCTTCGGCGCCTACGGCGAGTGGACCCAGTCACCGATGCCCTCGTGGGACGACGTCGCCTGGCTGCGCGAGCAGTGGGGTGGGCACTTCATGCTCAAGGGCGTCATGCGGGTCGACGACGCCGAGCGCGCGGTGGACGCCGGCGTCACGGCGATCTCGGTGTCCAACCACGGCGGCAACAACCTCGACGGCACCCCGGCGGCCATCCGCGCCCTGCCCGCGATCGCCGAGGCCGTGGGCGACCAGGTCGAGGTCCTCATGGACGGCGGCATCCGCCGCGGCACCGACGTCGCCAAGGCCCTCGCCCTGGGCGCCCGGGCGGTGATGATCGGCCGCGCCTACCTGTGGGGGCTGGCCGCCAACGGCCAGGCCGGCGTGGAGAACGTCCTGGACCTGCTGCGCGACGGCCTCGGCTCGGCCCTGATCGGGCTCGGCCACACCTCCGTCGACGAGCTGGAGCCCGGCGACCTGGTCATCCCCCCGTTCTTCGAGCGGCACCTGGGCGCGCCGGGCGCGGACGCCCCCGCCGGCGCCCGCGCCTCGGGCAAGGGCGACCGGACCTGACCGGCGCCTCCCGCCGGCGGCGCGTCCACCGGCGGGAGGCGGCTGTATCACCGTCGAGGGGCGCGGCTCTGTCCAGCAGGTCCGCGAAGCCGACGGCCTCCCGGGACAGATCCCACCGGGCCACCGCCGACCCCGCGAGCCGACCGATCCTCCCGCCCGCACCCCCGAGGACGTCCCATGGCTCCGACCGCTCCGTGCACCCGGCACACCCGCGCGTGGATCGCCGGCTGCTCCGACTGCACCGCCTGGCACCTGCCCCGCCAGATCGCCCGCCGCGCGAGCACCCCGGCGTCGCGGACCACACGGCTGCGGGCGGTGCCGTCCCCCTGCCCCCGCCGCACCGTCCCGCCCGCGGTCGTGCCGGTCGGCCGGACCGCCTGACCGGCCGGCGCACCCCGGGAGCCGTCATGACCGTGCCGACCACCGACCTCCTCGACCAGCCGACCACCGACCTCCTCGACCAGCTGACGACCGACCTCGCCCGGGCCCGCGAGGACCTCGACGCGGCCCGGCTCCGGCAGGCCCGCAAGGACACCCCGGACCACCGGGCCGAGGTGGCCGGCTGCCGGACGCGGATCGACGGTCTGCTGGACCTCTACTCGTCGCTGCGCGCGGGCCGCGTTCCGCGGAACCGCCCACGGGCGTGCTGCTGACCCGGACGCCGGCCCGCTGGACGATCCCCCACCTCCGGGTGCGGCCGGACGACCGCGTGCTCGGCCTGGGCTGCGGGCGCGGCGCCGTCCTCGGCCGGCTGAGCGCGGCGGCGTTCCTCAACGAGGTCGTCGCTGTGGAGCCGTCTCCGCGGCGGGCGCGCCGGGCCGCCCGCCGGCACCGCAGCGCACTGCGGGACGGGCGGATCCGGATCCGCTGCGGGGACGCCGTGGACCTGCCCGCGGCCGACGGCTCCTTCGACCGGGTGTGCGTCCTCGACGCCCTCCCCGCGTGGCCCGACGACGTCCGCGGCCTGCGGGAGGCGTACCGCGTGCTGCGCCCGGCGGGGCGGGTGACGGTCGCCGTGCGATCGGGTGGCCCGAGCGGCACCCGGCTGGCCGCCCTGCTGCACACGGCCGGGTTCCGGGACGTGGCGTGGGCGGTGCACCCGGACCGCTCCCCGGGCTGGCTGTGCGCCTGGGGCACGAGGTGCTGACGCCGTATCAGCGCCGCCTCCCCCGGCTCCGAGCAGGTACCCCACGTGCACCAGGAAGCGAGGCCCCCCGATGACGAACCTGCTGGCTGCCACCTCCTTCGGGCACCTCACCGCGGAGGAGAAGCGCGAGCACCTCGACGTCCTCACCGACGTCGTCACCGACCTGCGCGCCGAGCTCGCCCGTGCCGAGGCGGAGCGAGCCGCGCTCCTGCGCAGCCTGGAGGCCGACCCGGCCGCGTAGCCGCGCTCCGACCGGGACGCGTGCCCGCCCAGCACCGTCCCCGCCGCTACGCTCTCGGGCACGTCAGCCCCGGCCGAGAGGGGGTGGACCGTTGGACCCCGACGGGGACGCGAACCCGGTACCCCAACTGGTGGCCGCCGCGGTCGCCGGAGACTCCGCCGCCTGGAACGCGCTGGTCGACCGCTACACGCCACTGGTGCTGTCGGTCGTCCGCCGCTACCGGCTGGGCAGCGACGCCGACGACGTGGTGCAGACGGTGTGGCTGCGGCTGGTCGAGAACCTCGGCAACGTCCGCGAGCCGGCCGCCCTGCCGGGCTGGATCCTCACGACGGCCCGCAACGAGTGCCTCCACGTGCTCCGGCGGAACAAGCAGGTCACCCCCGCCGACCTCGGCGAGGAGGGCTGGCCGGAGGGCAGCGGGGAACCCGCCGTCGACACCGACCTGCTCGCGCTGGAACGCCACCAGACGCTGCTGGTGGCACTGGCCGAGCTCCCCGAGCGGCAGCGGTCGCTCCTGCTGCTGCTCATCGAGGACCCGCCGCTGCCCTACGAGGAGATCAGCCGCCGACTGGGCCTGCCGGTGGGCAGCATCGGCCCGACCCGGGCCCGCGCCCTGGCCCGAGTGCGCGCCTCGCAGGCGGTGCAGGCGCTGCTGGACGCCTGACCCGCGGCACCCTCGTCCCCCGCCGTCAGCCCGCGCCGAGGACCGCCTCGGCCGTGTGCTCTCGCGGTGTTCCCCTCGCTCTGGCGGTGCCGCGTGGCCACACGAGCGGGCAGAAGCCGGCAGGACCGGTCCCGATCGGTGGGCGGGGCCGTCCCGGGACGGCGCGTCACCCCTGCAGCCGTCGTCAGCCCGCGCCGAGGCAGACGAACGCCGCGGCGGCGGCACGGCCGGCGCTGTCCGCGGGGTCGAGCCCCGCCTGGGCGGCGGCCAGCGCCTCCGCCGGCGAGCGGCCGGCGCGCAGGCCCTGGTGGTAGGCCCGCATCAGCGGCACCGTCGCCGCGTCGGGTACCGGCACCACCGGCGCGACCAGCGTGGCCGTGCCGCCGCCCAACAGGGCGGCACCGAACCCGAGGACCTCCCCTCCCGCGACGACGTGCGGCCGGCCGGTGTCGCACGCGGCGAGGACGACGGAGAACGGCGGGCGGGCCAGGCGCTCCAGCTCGTACACGGTGAGCGGCCCGTCGGCCAGCGCGAGCGCGGAGAACAGCGCGTTGTCCGAGCGGACGACGCCGTGCGCGGCCAGGTGCAGCATCGCCGCGCCGTCGGTGCAGGTGGCCAACCGCGCCGCGGTCGCCGCCGGCCCGGCGAGCACCGTCGCCCCCGGGTACAGCGCACCGATCGTCGCGGCCTCCAGCGTCGCGCCCGGCAGCCCGGGCCCGGCCACGACGACGACCGCGGCGTCCTCGGGCGGCCGCGGGCGGGTGACCGCCTGCTGCCAGATCGTCGCCGACGGGCTGACCGTGACCGGTCGCCCCCGGCAGGAGGGCAGCACCGACCACGGCAGCGACTGCAGCGGCCCGGTGGGGACGACGACCAGCGGCCGTTCCCCGACGTGCGCCCGCAGAGGGGCCAGCAGCAGCTCGTCGGAGACGGCGGCCGCCCGCTCCAGCACCGCCGCGGCGGCGGCTCCGCGGCCGGCCGGCCCGGTCTGCGCTGCGGCCAGCCGGTGCAGCGCGAACGGCACGTGGGTCAGCGCCTGCCGGACCGCGTCGGCCCGGCCGAGGGAGTGCAGCCGCAGCCGGTGCCCCACGACCGTGACCGCCGTGAGGTCGCCCTCCAGCTCCACGTACTCCACCAGTGCGGCGTCCCCCAGGGGCTCGGTCAGCTCCGCCACCGGGGTCCCGAGCCGGTGCGGAACGCCCTCCCCGGCCTCGAGCGTCCGGCACCGGTCTCGGATGCGGCGCTCCAGCACCACCTGGTGGGCGACCAGCGCCTCGTCCGGGCGGCCGTCGGTCCGGGCCTCCTCGATCTCGGCCATCGTGGAGCGCAGGTCGGCCAGGTCGCGGGCCAGCTCCGGGTGCTCCGGCGGCCGGGCCGGGCGCAGCCGCAGGGCGCTGGCCCGCCCGCGCTCGGCCCACCACAGCACCCGCCGCGGGTCGCCGTCGGCCAGGGCCATCCGCAGGCCGGTCCGGGCGATCGCGCCGCGCTGGAGGCTGACGTGCGCGCGCAGCTCGGTCGCGCCGAGGGTGGCCTGGTGGTCCTCGACGATGCGCAGCCCGGCCCGCAACGCCGACAGGGCCGCGGCCCGCCGTCCGTCGGCGTCGCGGAGCAGCGCCTCGGCCAGCCAGGCCCGGGCCCGCGCGTCGGCGGGTCCGGCGTGCCGGGCGCGGCTGGCCGTGCGCAGGTGCCGGCGGGCGACGGCCCGGTCCCCTCGGTCGAGGGCCATCCGGCCGGCCAGCACCCTCGCCTCCAGAGCCGGGACCCGCCAGCCGGCGGCCTCGAGATCCGCGGCCAGCTGGGCCGCCCGCTCCGGGCCGACGCCGCCCGGATCGGCCGCCACCTGGGCCTGGAAGCGGGCGAACCGGGCGAGCGCGAGGGAGTTGACCCGCCCGAGGCGGCGGAAGCCGCGGACCGCCGCGTCGGCGCTCGCCGCGGCCGTCGCCGTCGCGCCCTGCACCAGGGCCACGGTGGACAGCAGCAGCTGCGCCTCCGGCAGGTGGACGCCGCGCCCGTGCTGCTCGTAGGCGGCGACGGCGGCCTCGGCCGTGGTCCGCGCCTCGTCGAGCAGGCGCACCGACAGCAGCACCCCTGCCCGGTCGACCAGCAGCGACGGCTCGACGACGTCGTGCCGCGCGTAGTGCTCCTCCGCGGCGTCGAAGTGCCGCAGGCACGCGGGGACGTCGCCGCGGGTGGCCTTGACGCAACCGAGGTTCTGCTCCGCGTAGGCGACGAGCAGGTCGAGCTGGTGGTCCTGGCACAGCCGCCGGGCGTCGAGCAGGTCGGCCTCCGCGGCGCCGAAGGCGCGTCGTCCCAGGTGGATGAGGCTCCGGTTGTTCAGGGCGCGGGCCGCCCACTGCGCCTCGCCGGCCTGCCGGAGCACCGGCAGCGTGCGACGCAGCTCGTCCAGGGCGGCGTCGTACCGGCCGAGCTCCTGCAGGATGGCCGCCCGCTGGACCCGGGCGCGGGCGCCCTGGACGCCGTCGAGGTCGCGCACGGCCGCGTCGATCTCCCGGGACGCGCGCCCCGTCTGGCCGCGCAGCGTGAGTGCCGAGGCCAGGCTCATCCGGGCCTCACCGACCCGGGTACGGGACCCGGCCCGGCGTCCGGCCGCGACGGCGGCCCGCAGGTGGATCACCGCCACGTCGATCTCGCTGAGGTTCATCGCGGCCACGCCGAGCGCGCGCTCGGCGATGCTCACCGCCGACCACGCCCCGAGCTCGCGGGCCGGCCCCACGACCGAGGACCCGAGCGCCCGCGCCTCGCCGGGCCGCAGGCTGGCGACCTCCATCGCACGGACCGCGGTGGCCTCCAGGTCGGCAGCGGGCGGTGGGCGCACCGGGCGCTCACGCACGGAACTCACGCGACGACGGTCCGCTCCCCACCCAGGCGAGTCAACGGTCCAACGACCCGGGCCGTTCTGGGAGGCGCCACGGACCGCGACACTCGCCGCACGCAGCGCGCCCGCGGAGGGGGAACCGGTGGACGTCTACGAACCACAGGGCATTCGCCACGCCTACTACAAGGCCCAGGACAGCCCCGAGCTCGTCGTGGCCCTCGAGCACTGCGACGAGGTCGTGCGGGTGCTGGCGCAGGACCTCGGGGTGCCGACCGGGCACGTCGACCGCAGCCCTGACCTCGGCCTCGCCCTGGTGCGGCTGGAGGGCAGCGACGAGGAGGCAGCCGAGCAGGTGGAGGCGAGGCTCGCGGAGAAGGCGGAGAGGGAGAAGACGCAGCCGGCGGCACAGCAGGCGCCGGTGGAGCGGTCCGAGCCGCCGAGGACCGCGATGGACCGCCTCCTGCGGGGGCTGCGCACCCACTTCGCCGACGAGTTCGCCGGGTGGACGCCGACCATCGGCAAGAACCGGCTGGTCGGGCACGTGGAGGGTGGCGGGCACATCTCCCACGGCGGCGGCTCCGACCCTGTGCTCTCCGCCTGGGTGCCGGACCTGCGTGTGGCCCGGCCGGGGCTCGGCGTCCGCGTCGGGGTGCTCGACACCTCCGTCGCCGAGCACGAGTGGCTCGCGGGCCGCTGGATCGGCTCGCCGCAGGACGTCCTCGCCAACCAGCCGCCGTACCCGGCGATCGCCGGGCACGGCACCTTCGTCACCGGCCTGGTCCTGCGCATGGCTCCGGGCTGCATGATCGAGGCGCGCCGGGTCCTCTCCGACGCCGACGGGCAGGCCGAGTCGTGGGACGTGGCCAAGGCCATCGTCGAGCTCGGCCGCGCCGGCATCGACGTCCTCAACCTGTCGATGGTCTGCTACACCGAGGACGGGCAGCCGCCGCTGGCCCTCGCCGCCGCGATCGACCGGCTGGACCCGGAGATCGTGGTGGTGGCCGCCGCGGGCAACCACGGGAAGACGCGGCGCCCGCTGGACCACCTCACGGACCAGGACCTGCGCAAGCCGGCCTGGCCGGCGGCCCTGGACGACGTCATCGCCGTCGGCGCCGGGGACGGCCGGCGGGATGGCGCCGAGGCCGAGTTCACGCCCCGGCGGGCGCCCTGGATCGACGTCCTGGCCGACGGCGTCGACGTCGACTCGACGTACCTGTACGGCTCCGTGCTCGTCGACCTGACCGGCCGGACGAAGGCCGAGGAGAGGTTCGAGGGGATCGCCCGCTGGAGCGGCAGCTCGTTCGCGGCGGCCCTGGTCAGCGGGGCGATCGCGGCGCGGACGGTGCCGGGGCGCACGACCGCGCGCGCCGCGTGGGAGGCCCTCCTGGCGGAGTTCCCCGACCGTCGGGTGGAGGCGCTGAAGGGCGGCCGGCCGCAGTCGCCACGGTTCCTGCCGCTGCTCGACCGCGAGCGGGCACCCGAGGCCGTGCAGAGCAGCTCAGAGTGAGAACCAGTCGGTCCGCAGGACGCCCGAGGAGGTACCGCAGCGCAGCTGGACCTCGCCGCCGGCGGGTTCGTCGAAGGTGAAGCAGCCGACCTCGTCGACGGTCGTGTGGTCCAGGACGCCGGCCCGGCTGAGCAGGGTGACCTCCCCCTCCGTCGGTGGGACCAGCTGACCGACCAGGCCCTCCTCGGTCACGCTGAGCTCGACGGCCAGCCCGCCGCCCTCGAAGACGAGGGTGCGCGGCGTCGTGGGTGCGCTGCGTTGCAGGACGGGCTCGCCCGCCGTGGAGTCGTGGGTGAGGGCGGCGAGCTCGGCGTCGACGGTCCGCCAGGACCAGGCCGCCTCGCCGGCGGCCCGCGCCGCCGGGGGGATCGGTCCGACCGACCGGACGGCCTGGCCGATCAGGTCCAGCAGCCGGTCGTCCTCATCGGGGCCGGGAGTCGTCATCGGGGGTCACCTCCCTCCTCCTCGTCCGGGTCTGCGGTGCATCGTCCACCCCCGTCCGCCGGACCACCAGGGAGCGTCCGGCTCGCCCGGCGACGCCACTCCGGCCTGTCTCGATGCAGAGCCGCGGGAGGCCGCCGGGATACACCCTCCCGGCAGGAACTCGCCGCGCTGCCGGGCCTTGCGGCCGACGGAGCCGAGCGAGAACGCTGGCGCCCCTCCCAGGGAAGGAGTCGCCGTGCCTGCGCCCACCGACCACGAGCTGTTCGACCTCGGGGACCTGCCGCTCCAGAGCGGGGCCACCCTCCGGGGTGCGCGCCTGGCCTACAAGACCTACGGCACGCTGAACCTGGACCGGTCGAACGTGATCCTCCACCCCACCTGGTTCAGCGCGTGGCACGACGCCAACGAGTGGTCGTTCGCGCCGGGCACCGCGTGCGACCCCGGCCAGTACTTCGTCGTCGTCCCGAACCAGCTCAACAACGGCCTGTCCAGCTCGCCCAGCAACACGCCACCGCCCTTCGACGGCCCGCACTTCCCGGCGGTCACCTTCTACGACCAGGTCGAGGCCCAGCACCGCCTGCTCACGCAGAAGTGGGGCATCGAGTCCCTCGAGCTGGTGGTGGGCTCCTCCATGGGGGCCGGGCAGACCTACCAGTGGGCGGTGAGCCACCCCGAGATGGTCAAGCGCGCGGCGCCGATCGTCGGCTCCAGCCGCACCAGTGAGCACAACCAGGTCTTCCTCAAGAGCCTGCGCGCCACGCTGACCCTCGACCCGGCGTTCAAGGGCGGCCACTACTCCCCCGACGCGCTGCCCACCGCGGGCCTGCGCGCCTTCGCCCGCATCTACGCCGGCTGGGGCCTCTCCCAGGCGTTCTACTGGCAGCGCACCTACCGGGAGATGGGCTACTCCTCGCTGGAGGACTTCCTCGTCGGCTTCTGGGAGGGCTTCTGGCTGGACGGCCGTGACCCGAACAACCTGCTGGCGATGCTCTGGACGTGGGAGAACGGCGACGTCGGGAAGACCCCGGGGTTCGACGGCGACACCGAGGCGGCGCTGCGGTCGATCCGCTGCCCGCTGATCTCCATGCCGGCCCGGACCGACCTGTACTTCCCGCCCGAGGACGAGGAGTGGGCCTCCCAGTTCATCGAGCACGGCGAGGTCCGGGTCATCAACACCATCTGGGGGCACTTCGCCGGCCTCGGCATGAACGAGGCCGACAACAAGTTCGTCGACGACACCCTGCGGGAGCTGCTGGCCCGCCCGGCCTGACCGCCGGACGGCCGCGTCAGTCGTCCCCGTGACAGGCGCACTCGCAGTCGTGGGTGCAGAACGTGTGGTTGCCGTGGTCACAGGGCGTCCCGTGCACTGTCCACTCCTCTCATCGTCCCGCCGGCACTTCCGACGGGGGGTCCAGGGGCTGGCCCCGGTGCGCCGCGGCCTCACGGTGCGGCATGCCCGTGCTCCCGCCCGGCAAACCGCGCCGCGCCGGCGTGCCGGTCGGGCACGGGAGGGTCCCGGCGGGGAGCCCGAGCACGACCTCCAGGCGCCGGCACGTCTGCGGCCCGGGGCTCCGGACCCCGGCCTCCCACGCGCCGACCGTCTGCCCCGACCGGTCCACGGCGCGGCCGAGGGCGGCCCGGGTGAGACCGGCGGACAGCCGCGCGGCCCGCAGACCCTCGGGGACCTCCCGCGGTCGCCAGCGCGGGCCGGGCGGGAGTGGGGGCAGGTCGATGCCGCAGGCGCCGACCACCTCGGCGGTCGCGCGCCGGTAGACGACGGCCATGCGCCGGGCCACGGCCACCGGCACCTGCCGGTCCCCCGCCTCGTACCGGGCCAGCGTCCCCAGGGCCACCCGCAGGTACGCCGCGGCCTCGCGCTGCGACATGCCGGCCTCCCGCCGCAGCCGGCGCAGCGGCCGGGGATCCGGGCCCGGGATCCGCCGAGCGGGACGCGCCGCCAGCGTCGCCACGTCGGTGTCCAGGACCCGGGCGAGCTCCGCCGCGACGCCCGCGGGCACCGGCACGCCGGCGGTCTCCCACATGGAGAGGGTCGTGGGCGCCACCGCCAGCAGCCGCGCGAGCGCGCGCCCGCTCAGGCCGGCCCGCCGCCGGACCGCCGCCAGCGACGGCAGCGGTGCGCCGTCCAGCCGGGCCGGCGGGTGGTCGGCGAACAGGGCGTCGACCCCGTCGGGCGGCAGCCCCAGCAGCGTGCCGAGCAGCGGCCAGTGCCCGCGGACGGGCCGGCGGACGCCCTTCTCCCACGCGGCCACGGTCGGCCGGCTCACCAGCAGGGCCTGGGCCAGCTCCGTCGCGGTCAGCCCCGCCGCCGCGCGGGCCTCGGCCAGCGTCCGCGGCCCGTCGCCCCTCGCGGGGGCCGGGGCGCGGCGCCCGCCGGCCGGCCGGACGGCGAGCGGCGCCGCGAGCGTGGCGGTCATCCCGCCCCGAGCGCGTCGAGGCCGGCCGCGACCAGGCCGGGCACGGCGTCGGCCGCCCGGCGGGCGTCCCGCCCGGCGTCGGCGCCGGCGTGGGCGCGGTGCGCGATCCCCTCGGCGATGACCGCCAGCTTGAGGTGGGCCAGGCCCAGGTAGAACGGCCAGTCGCCGAGGGCGCGGCCGGAGCTGCGGGTGTAGGCCTCGGCCAGCGCGTCCGGCGCCGGCAGCCGGGGGCTGGTCCAGGCCGCGGGGATGCCGAGGACGACGTCGAGAGCCGGGTGGCGGTACACGCACATCAGGGCCACGTCGGTCAGCGGGTCACCGAGCGTCGACAGCTCCCAGTCGACGACGGCGCGGACCGTGCCCGGGTCGTCCCGGTCGAGGATGGCGTTGTCGATGCGGTAGTCCCCGTGCACGACGGCGACCTCCGACCTCGCGGGCACCCGGTCGGCGAGCAGGGCGTGCAGCCGCTCGAGGTCGGGGAACTCCCGGGTGTGGACGGAGTCCCACTGCCGCCGCCAGAGCGCCACCTGCCGGGTGAGGAAGCCCTCGGGCCGGCCGAACCCGGCGAGTCCCACGGCGTCGACGTCGACCGCGTGCAGCGCCACGAGCACGTCGACCAGCCCGGTCGTGGTCCGCGCCAGCGCGTCGTCGGAGAGCGCGGCCAGGTCCTCCCGGTCGCGGACCACCACGCCGTCCACCCACTCCACCACGGTGAACGGGGCGCCGAGCACCGACTCGTCCTCGCAGAGGCTGACCGGCCGGGCGACCGGCACCGCGGTGCCCTGCAGCGCGCTGGTCACCCGGTGCTCCCGGACCATGTCGTGCGCCGACGCGGTGAGGCCGGCCAGCGGCGGCCGGCGCACCACCCACCGGGAGGCGCCGTCGGTCACCGCGTAGGTCAGGTTCGACCGGCCGCCGGCGATCAGCTCGGCCGTGAGCGGGCCCGCAGGCTGCACCCCGTGGGCGGCGAGGTGGGCCGCCAGGGCGTCGAGGTCCAGCCCGGGCAGGCCGCTCACGACGCCGTCCGCGTCCGGGCGGCCCGGACCGCGCGCTTGGCGATGGCGAACCGGTGCACCTCCGACGGCCCGTCGTAGACCCGGAACGGGCGGACCTCGCGGGCGATGCGGGCGATCGGCAGGTCCGCCGACACCCCGAGCCCCCCGCACAGCTGCATCGCCCGGTCCACGACCCGCCCGATCGCCTCCCCGCCGAACGCCTTCGCGATCGACGTCTCCTGGCCCGCCGACGAGCCGGCGTCCAGCGCCGCGCAGGCCACGTCCAGCAGCGCCCGCGTGGCCGCGAGGTCGATCTCGTTGTCGGCGATCAGCTGCTGCGCGAGGCCCAGGTCGGCGATCGCGCTGCCGAAGCCGCGCCGGGCCGCCGCGTGCTCCACCGCCACCTCGTGCGCCCGCACCGCCGCGCCCAGCCACCGCATCACGTGGGTCATCCGGGCCGGCCCGAGCCGCACCTGGGCGTTGGCGAACCCCTGGTCGACCTCGCCGAGCACCGCGTCGTCGGGGACGACGAGCCCGTCGAAGACCACCTCGCAGTGCCCGCCGACCATCGAGCGGTCCATCGTCGGCACGTGCCGGCCCACCTCGAGGCCCGGTGCCCCGGCCGGGGCGAGGAACATCGTGCCGCCCCCGCGCTCCCCGGGGGACCCGCTGGTGCGGGCCATGATGATGAAGAAGCCGGCCCCGTCGGCGCCGGTGATGAACGTCTTGCGCCCGTCGATCCGCCACCCGCCGGCCACCCGGGACGCCGTCGTGGCCAGCGCCGCCGGGTCCGAGCCCGCACCCGGCGCGGGCTCGGTCATCGCGAAGGCCGAGCGCACCTCACCGGCCACCAGCGGAGCCAGGTACTCCTCCCGCTGCGCCGGCGTCGCCACGTGCGCCAGCAGGTGCACGTTGCCCTCGTCCGGTGCCGCGGCGTTGATCGCCAGCCCGCCGAACAGCGAGTACCCGGCCGCCTCGAACACCCGCGCCCGCTGCAGCATCGACAGCCCGAGGCCGCCGACGTCCACCGGCGCGTGCGGCGCCAGCAGCCCGCGCTCCCGCGCCGCCCCCTGCAGCTCCCGGCGCAGCGCGTCCCCGCCCGCGGCGGTCACATCGCCGTCGAACCGGTCGTCCACCGGGAGGACCACCTCGCGCACCAGCTCCCGGGTCCGGGCCACGAGGTCGGGGACGTCGGGCTGGGCACTGCCGGGGCCGGCGGGCGCGGCCGTCGTACTGCTCACGGGGCGGGTCTCCTCTGGGGGTCGGGACGGGGACGGGCGACCGCCGGCGCGGGTCAGCCGATCCGGCGGAACAGCGCGGCCAGCGCCTGGCCGCCGCCGATGCACATCGACACGACGCCCAGCTCGAGGTCGCGGCGGAGCATGTCCTGCACCACCCGCAGGGTCAGGATCGCCCCGGTGGCGCCGACCGGGTGGCCCAGGGCGATGGCCCCGCCGAAGGGGTTGGTGCGCTCGGGGTCCAGGCCGGCGTCCCGGATGCAGGCGACGGCCTGCGCGGCGAAGGCCTCGTTGAGCTCGACGGTGCCGATGTCGGCCGGGGTGGTCCCGGTCTTCTCGAACAGGGCCTGCAGGGCCAGCACCGGCGCGTAGCCCATGAGTTCCGGCTCCAGCGCCGCGGTGGTCACCGCCTCCAGGGCGACCAGCCCGGTGGCGCCGCGCTCGCGGGCGAGCTCCTCGGTGCTGAGCACCAGCGCGGCGGCGCCGTCGTTGATGCCGGAGGAGTTGCCGGCCGTGACCGTCCCCTCCTTCTGGAACGCCGGCCGCAGCGCGGCCAGCGCCTCCAGGGTGGTGCCCGGCTTGGGGTGCTCGTCGGCGGCGACGGTGACCGGCCGGCGGCCACCGGTGGTCACCGGCACGATCTCCTCGTCGAAGGCGGCCTTGGCCTCGACGGTGGCCGCGCGCCGCTGCGACTCGAGGGCGAACTCGTCCTGCTCGGCGCGGCTCACGCCGTACCGGTCGGCGACCCGCTCGGCGGTGACGCCCATGTGGATCTCGGAGAACGGGTCGGTGAGCATCATGACCGTGCCGTCGACCAGGGTGCGGTCGCCCAGCCGCCAGCCGTTGCGGGCGCCGAAGTCGTAGAACGGCATCCGCGACATCGACTCGTCGCCGCCGGCCACGGCGATCCCGGCCGCACCCCAGCGGATCTGCATCGCCGCCGACCACACCGCCTGCAGGCCCGAGCCGCACAGCCGGTTCACCGTGTGCGCCGGGGTCCGGGTCGGCAGACCGGCGGCCAGCGCGACCCGCCGGGCGTTGTAGGCGTCCGCGCCGACCTGGCCGATGCAGCCCATGACGACCTCGTCGACGTCCTCCGGCGCGACCGCGGTCCGCTCCAGCGCGGCCCGGGTGGCCGCCGCACCGAGCTCGTGCGCCGGCACGTCCTTCAGGGCGCCGCCGAAGCTGCCCACGGGTGTCCGGGCACCGCCCAGCACGACGATCCGACCGTTCTCCGACATGTCCGTCCTTCTTCTTCTTCTCGAGATGGGGGGCGCGGGCTCCGGGAGCACCGGGCTCCGGCTGCCCCGTGCCGGCCGGGCACCCGGCTCAGGCGCGGGGACCGCCGGCGACGTAGACGACCTGCCCCGACACGAAGCCCGCACCCTCGCCTGTGAGGAAGGACACCACGGAAGCGATGTCCTCGGGCTGACCGACCCGCCGGACGGGGATCTCCGCGGCGGCGGCGGCCATGAACTCCTCGAAGGGGACGCCGACCCGCTCGGCCGTGGCCCGCGTCATCTCCGTCTCGATGAAGCCGGGGGCGATGGCGTTCGCCGTCACCCCGAAGCGGCCCAGCTCGATGGCGAGGGTCTTGGTGAAGCCCTGCAGGCCGGCCTTGGCCGCCGAGTAGTTGGCCTGGCCGCGGTTGCCCAGCGCCGAGATGCTCGACAGGTTGACCACGCGGCCCCAGCCGGCCTCGACCATGTGCTCCTGCACCGCGCGGGTCATGAGGAAGGCGCCGCGCAGGTGCACGTCCATCACCGTGTCCCAGTCGGACTCGGTCATCTTGAACAGCAGGTTGTCGCGGGTCACGCCCGCGTTGTTGACCAGCACCGTCGGCGGCCCCAGCGACGCCGTGACCTGCTCGACGGCCGAGGCGACGGCCTCGGGGTCGGCCACGTCGACCGCGGCGGCGAACGCCCGCCCGCCGGCCGCCTGGATCTCCTCCGCCGTCTCCTTGGCCCCACGCTCGTCGAGGTCGAGCACCCCGACGGCGAAGCCGTCCGCAGCCAGCCGGCGGGCCACGGCGGCCCCGATCCCGCGGGCCGCCCCCGTCACCACTGCCGTCCGTCCGTTGCCGCCGCTCATCGTCCCCACTCCGCTCGTCGTCCCGCCGAGCCAGTCGCCGGTCGGGTTCCCGGCCGGGCGGCCGGACGGCGCACGTGGCGCCGTCCGGCCGTCCGGACCGCCTACTGCGGCAGCCCGCTGCCGAACTTGGCGGCCACCCGCTCCTGGGAGACCTTCGGCGTCCAGCGGTCCTCCTCGTCGGCCCACAGGTCGCGCAGCTGCGGCATGACCTCGGTGCCGAAGAGCCGGTTGTTCTCCGCGGCGACCTCCTCGGGGAGGTTCCCGACGTGCATGCAGGTGATCAGCTGACCGATCCGCAGATCGGTCGCGAGCGCCCGCACGCGCTGCGCCACCCGCTCCGGGGTGCCGGCGATGATGTAGCCCAGCTCGTCGTACTCCCAGAAGCTGAGCTCACCGCGCGCGGCCTTGAGCCGCTCCTCGTTGCTGATCACCTTCGCCCGCTCCAGGGTGCTCCGGATCGACGCCGGCGTGTTGTACCCCGGCGGGGTCGCGAACTCGATGGCGGTCGGGTTCTGCCGGTAGAAGTACTTGACCGCCTCGGAGTACTGCCGCTCCGCCTCCTCGTCGGTGTCGGCGCAGCAGATCACCTGGGTGAAGGCCATGCGGTTGGGGTTCATGTTCGCGCCCTGGCTCTCGGTGTAGTCCCAGAACCCCTTCACGATGGGCTCGGCGCTCTGCTTCCCCGAGAAGGACAGGTAGCCGTAGCAGTAGTCCAGCGCGTTGACGACGTCCCAGGTCTCCGGGCTGCCGCTGCCCGGGATCCAGACGGGGATGTCGTCCTGGACCGGCCGCGGCCAGGTGTTCACGTACCGCAGCTGGGTGTACTTGCCGTTGAAGGCGAACGGCTCCTCGGCCTTCCACGCGCGGGTGATGAGGTCGCGCGCCTCGTGGAAGCGCTCGCGCAGCTCGATCGGCGGCACCCCGTAGGAGAACGCGGTGTCCATCGGCGTGCCGAACACGATGCCGGCGATGATCCGGCCGCCGGAGAGGCAGTCCAGCATCGCGATCTCCTCGGCGACCCGGATCGGCGGGTTGTAGAGGGCCAGGGAGTTGCCGCACAGCGCGATCGCGGCGTTCTCCGTGGTCGCCGCCAGGATGCTGGCGATCAGGTTGGGCGACGGCGTCATCGCCAGCGACGTCTGGTGGTGCTCGTTGAGCAGCAACGAGTCCCAGCCGAGGCCGTCGGCCTGCTGCATCAGCCGGATGTACATGTGGTAGTCCTCGCCCACCTGGGTGGGGTCGGCCACGTTGATGGGCGCGGTCACCCAGGAGCTGCGGTTCACGTCGCCGTAGTCCGCGGGGAGCTTGGTGTAGTACTGCTGGGCGAACCAGTGGAACTTCATCGCGGGGTCCTCTCCTCGGCCGCGTCGCTCAGGCGACGATGCCGACGAGGTGGGTCGACGACGTCGTGCCGGGGAAGTTGGCGACGTCGGCGCCGAGCGCCTTGCCCTCCTCCGAGCCGAGGGCGGCCTGCATGGCCGCGGCGTCGTCGAAGGTCAGCTCGGCCATCAGGTGGTACGTCGGCAGCGACCCGTCGGGGCCCGGCTGGAACAGCGTCACCTCGATGTCGTCGAGTCCCGGCACCTTGCGGGCCAGCGGCACGTGGTTGGCCATGTAGTAGGCCTCGAACGCCTCCACGTCGGAGGGGCGGTCGTACAGGACGGTCAGCTTGATCACGGGAGCCTCCTGGGCAGGTGGTGGGGCGGAGCGGGATGGGCAGCGGTCAGCGGCCGCTGGGGCCGGCCTCCATCGCGCCGCCGTCGACGCGGTAGGTCTCGCCGTTGACGAAGGCGGACTCGTCCGAGGCGAGGAAGAGCACCATGTTGGCGATGTCGCTGGGCAGCCCCACCCGTGGCGAGGCGACCGTGGCCAGCGCCGCGGCCGGCAGGTCGGGGACGGCGTCCAGGAGCTGCTGGGTCTGGATGACCCCGGGCGCGATCGCGTTGCAGCGCACCCCCTGCTTGCCGTGCTGGGCGGCGATGTGCCGGGTGAGACCGATGACGGCGGCCTTCGTCGTCCCGTAGGCCGTCAGGGCGGCGCCGCCCCGCATCCCGCCCACCGACGACATGTTGATGATCGAGCCGCCGCCGTTCTCGACCATGTGCGGCAGCGCGTACTTGCAGATCAGGAAGATGCTGCGGACGTTGGTCGCGAACGCGCGGTCCCACATCTCGACCGACGTGTCGATGACGGTGGAGTCGGTGAACCACGCGTCGGGCCCGACCAGGGCGGCGTTGTTGTGGATGACGTCCACCCGGCCGTGCTCGGCGATGACCGCCGCGACCAGCTCCTCGATCGACTGCTGGTCGGTCGCGTTGAAGTAGATCGGGGTCGCGGCGTCCCCGATCATGGCGGCGGTCTCCTTGGCGCCGTCCACGTTGAGGTCGGCGACGACCACCTTCGCGCCCTCGCGGGCCAGCGTGACCGCGGTCTCCCGACCGATGCCCGCTGCGCCGCCGGTGACGAGCGCGACCTTTCCTTCGACCCTGCCCATGTCGTCTCTCTCCTTCGTCGTCGGGATGCGCTCAGGCGTCGAGGAACTTGGTCACCACGGACACGAACTCGTCCTCCTGCTCGACCATCGGGTAGTGCCCGGCGCCGTCGATGAGGGCGAGCTCGGCGTTGGGGACGAGGCGCACGAACTCGTCGGCGTAGGACACCGGCAGCAGGCCGTCGGAGGTGCCGTGCACCACGAGGGTCGGGGCGTCGATCAGCGGCAGCCGGCGGCGCAGCCCGCGGTCGGCGATCGGCCACATGAACTTGGTCGCCGTGCCGAGGTTCTGGGCGCTGAACAGGATGGCCCCGTGCGGGTCGTCGGGGTCGGGGACGAAGTTCGTCGGCTCCTGCTGGGGTGCCTCGCCGTGCCACTTCGCGGCCTTCACCGCCGTCGCCTCGCCGAAGGGGTCCAGCGCCGGCTCGTCGTCCAGCCAGATGCCGAAGGGGTTCACCAGCACCAGCCGGCGGACCAGCTGCGGGGCGATGGCCGCCAGCTCCGCGGCGAACATCCCGCCGAGGGAGTGACCCACGACGTCGACCTGCTCGACGCCCAGGGACTCCACCAGCTCCCGGTGGTAGAGGGTCACGTCGACGACGTCGGTGAAGTTCTCGAAGCCGGTGGACTTCCCGTAGCCGGGCAGCTCCGGCGCGAGCACCCGGCGGCTCTCGGCCAGCCGCCGGATGAAGCCGGCCGCGCCAGGGTGCCGCTCGTAGCCGTGCAGGTACAGCAGCGGGGCTCCGCTCCCCTCCTCCAGCAGCTCGATGTCGAACGTCCCGATGTTCGGGATCTCCAGCGTGGTCATCGCGTGCTCTCCTGACGACTCGGAACGGGGATCCGGGGCGCGTGGGCCGCGACCCGGTGCTGACTGACTGCGGGGGCCCAGTGGTCCTCGTGGTCGGCCCACAGATCTCGCAGGTACGGCGCCACCTGGGTGCCGAACGGCTGGTTGTTCATGGCGGCGGTCTCCTCGGGGGGTGGAACGTCACGGGGGCCCTCCTCTCAGAAGTCCGGGCCGAGGCCGCCGATCGGCGGCATCCCCGAGTGCGCCCACAGCCCGCCGTCGGCGACCAGGTGGGTGCCGGTGACGAAGCTCGACTCGTCGGAGGCCAGGAAGAGGACGGCGTTGGCGATCTCCTCCGCCCGCCCGTAGCGGCCCATCGGGATGGCCTCCCGGATGGCCTCCCACGTCGCCGGCGCGGCGTCGTGCAGCCGGTCGATGGGCGGCGTGCCGATCGGGCCGGGGCAGACCGCGTTGCACCGCACGCCCTTGCGGGCGTACTCGATGCCGGTGACCCGGGAGAGGTTCACGACGCCGGCCTTGAGCATGTTGTAGGCGCCGAGCCCGAAGTCGCCGGCCAGCCCGGAGACCGAGGCGGTGTTCACGATCGACCCGCGGCCCTGGGCGAGCATCGGTTCCAGCGCCAGCTTGATCGCGTACCAGTAGGAGACCAGGCCGACGTCCAGGGAGCGGCGCAGCCCGTCCCAGGTCAGGTCGCCGATCCGGCCGGCCTCGAACGAGACGTGGTTGTTGTGCAGGACGTCGAGGCGGCCGTGGGTGCCGGTGGCGAACCCGATGACCCGCTCGAGGTCGGCCTGCTGCGAGGCGTCGGCCTCCAGGAAGTCGATCGTGCCGCCGGCCGCCCGCAGCGCCTTGGCCACGGACTCCCCCGCGGCGGCGTCGATGTCGGCGATCACCACCCGGGCGCCCTCGCGGGTGAAGGCCTCCGCGGTGGCGGCGCCGATGCCGGAGCCCCCGCCGGTGATGACCGCGACCTTGCCGTCGAGACGCATGCGCTGACTTCCTCTCGGGACGGCGGCGCTGCGGTGCGCCGCCGGGATGAGTGGTCCGGGATGTGCCGCCGAGCGGCTGGGCCGGTCGGAGCTGCGGTGGAGCACCGGGCGCGGGCGGGTCGCGTTCCCCGTCCGCCCGCGCCCGGAGGTCAGGCGGTGACGCCGACGCCGCGGAAGGTGGGCGCGTAGGCCGGCTCGTAGCCCTCGGGGAAGACGGCCTTGTCGGTCCAGGCGCTGGGCGGGAAGTGCGCGTGGAGCGGGAAGGAGATCATGGTCTTCTTCTCCTCCTCGACCATCCGGTGGATGGCCGGGACGCGGGCTTCCGGCGTCGTCCCCGACAGCGCGTCCAGCCAGGCCTGCTCGAACTCCGGGGTGGAGACGTTCCACGGGTTGCGGAACGCCCCGGGCAGGTAGTTCTGGTACTGCACCGTCGGGTCGGCGAACGGCGCCCCCATGCCGTTGTAGACGTTGCCCTCCTGGCGGCCGTAGAACGTGACCGGCGTGGTGGGCGACTCGATGACCCGCGTGTTGGCGGTCATCCCGGCCTCGGCGAGCATCGGGACCAGCGCCTCGGCCACCGCGCGGTGGTCGTCCAGGCTCGGGACCAGCCACTCGAACTCGACGCCGTCGGGGTAGCCGGCCTCGGCCAGCAGCTCGCGGGCCCGCTCCGGGTCGTAGCCGTACGCCTCGTCGTCGGGGGTGACGCCCGGGTTGTACGCCCAGTGGTCCGGCGGCATGAACTGGGCCACCGGCTCCCCCAGGCCGAAGAAGACGCCGTCCACGATCGCCTGCCGGTCGATGGCGTGCTGCAGCGCCTGGCGTACCCGGATGTCGTCGAACGGCGCCTTCCCGACGTTCATGTTGATCGACATGACCGACAGGCTCTTGGACGGCGCGGAGTTCAGCCCCGCGCTCGCGGCCTGCTCGGCCTGCGAGGGGTCGAGGTAGGTCAGCTCGGCCTGGCCGGTCTGCAGCATGTTGAACCGGGTGGTCGCCGAGGTCTGCACGAGGATCTCGTAGTGCGCGGCCTTGGCGGCCTCGGGGTCCCAGTACTCCTCGTTGCGGTCGTACTTCGACACCTGGCCGGGGACGTACTCCACCAGGGTCGCCATCCCCGACCCCACCGGGTTCTGGTCCAGGTCGGGGTTGTCGAACGCCGCCGGGCTGATCATGCTGCCGAGCCGGTCGGTGAACAGGTTGGGCAGGTCACCGCCGGGACCGTTCAGGTTCAGCCGCACGGTGAACTCGTCGACGACCTCGACGGACTCCACGCGGGCCAGCTGCCCCTTCAGGGTGCTGGTCTCCAGCGTCTTGGCCCGCTCCAGGTTGGCCTTGACCGCCTCGGCGTCGAACGGCGTCCCGTCGATGAAGGTGACGTCGTCGCGCAGCTCCATCTCCAGCGCGGTCTCGCCGTCGACGAACTCCCACGACGTCGCGAGCTGCGGCGCCAGCTCGTCGTTCTCGTCGAGCATGATCAGCTGGTCGTAGACCAGCCGGAAGAAGATCATGTCCCACGCGTTGCCCGACCGGTGCGGGTCGAACGTCGAGGGGTTCTGCACGAACACGTAGCGGAACGTCCCGTTCGGGTCGATCTCGCCGCCGGTGCTGCCACTGCTGGCCGTGCTGCCGCCGCCACAGGCCGACAGCACCAGGGCCAGCACCGACAGCAGGCCGATCCACCACCGTGGCCGGCGGGACCTGCGGGTGGACGTCGTCGTTCCGCTCACTGGGGATACCTCCGAGAGTTGGCCGGGCGAGGTCAGTCGGTGAACTGGCCGCCGGCCGGGTGCAGGATCTGGCCGGTCACGAACGAGGACTCGTCGCTGGCGAGGAACAGGCAGGCCGCGGCCTGCTCCTCCGGAGTCCCGTTCCGGTGCATCGGCGTGATGCTCATGGCCCACTGGTGGGAGGGGCTGTCCTCTGCGACGTCCCACATCGGGGTCGTGGTGAAGCCGGGGCCGACGGCGTTGACGCGGATGCCGGTGCTCGCGAGCTCCAGGGCCATGACCTTGGTGAGCATCCAGACGCCGGCCTTGGACACGCAGTAGGGCGCGGCGCCGGCGATCGGGATCTTCCCGGCGGTCGAGGCGATGGTGACGATGGAGCCGCCGGTGCCCTGGGCGAGCATCTGCCGGGCCAGCGCGCGGCTGGTCATCATCACGCCGGTGACGTTGATGTCCATGACCCGCTGGAACGCCGCCGTCGACAGCGTGGTCACGTGGCCGGCGTCGCTCTCCAGGCGCGCGACCCGGTCGGCGTCGGAGGCCGCGGAGGAGACCCCGGCCGAGGCGACGCCGACGTCCACCTTGCCGAACTCGGCGACCGCGGCGGCGACCAGCGCGTCGCAGTCGGCCTCGACGGTGGTGTCGGTGCGCACGTAGATCGCGCGGCGTCCGGTCTTCTCCACCAGCCGCAGCGTCTCGTCGCCGGGCTGGATGTCGCCGATCACGACGTCGGCGCCCTCCTCGGCGAACCGCACCGCGGTGGCCCGGCCGATGCCGCTGGCCCCGCCGGTGATCACGGCGACCCGGTCGTGCAGTGCGTGGCCCATGCCGTCCTCCTCGCGACCGTCCGGTGCCGGTCGCATCGCTTCTCGTCGCCGTCGAATCTGCTGGCTGCGAGTGACCCGGACAACGGAACGTCGACCACCTTCGGGGGCCGGTTCATGGTGCGCGTCACACAGCCGCCGGCGGCCTCTCCCCGACCCGCCGGGGCCCTCCTGCGGCCCTGAGCAGCGCACTCGCCCCGCCGGCCGCAGGGACGACGACGGCCGGGCGGGGATGCACCCCGCCCGGCCGTCCTCGTGCGTCGTCCCGGCCGCGGGCGGGCCCTCTCGAGCCCGCCCGCGCCCGGCTCAGGCGGTGACGCCCACCCCGCGGAAGGTCGGGGCGTAGGCCGGCTCGTAGCCCTCGGGGAAGACGGCCTTGTCGGTCCAGGCGCTGGGCGGGAAGTGCGCGTGGAGTGGGAAGTTCTTCAGGATCTTCTTCTCCTCCTCGACCATCCGGTGGATGGCGTCGGCCCGGGCCTCCCGGGTCGCCCCGCTCAGCGAGTCCATCCAGGCCGCCTGGAACTCCTCGGACGTGGTGTTCCACGGGTTGGAGAACTGACCGGGCAGGCTGGCCTGGTAGGGCAGCGTCGGGTCGGCGAAGGGCGCACCCATGCCGGGGAACGCGTTGCCCTCCTGGCGGCCGTAGAAGGTCACACCGGTGGTCGGCGACTCCACCACCCGCGTGCTCGCCCGCAGGCCCACCTCGGCGAGCATCGGCACCAGCGCCTCGGCCACCGCGCGGTGGTCGTCCAGGCTCGGGACCAGCATCTCGAAGTCCACGCCGTCGGGGTAGCCGGCCTCGGCCAGCAGCTCGCGGGCCCGCTCCGGGTCGTAGCCGTGCTCGCCCTCGGGGACGACGTCCGGGTTGTAGGCCCAGTGGTCCGGCGGCATGTACTGGGCCACCGGCTCCCCGAGGCCGAAGAAGACGCCGTCCACGATCGCCTGCCGGTCCACCGCGTGCTCCATGGCCTGGCGCACCCGGATGTCGTCGAACGGCGCCTTACCGGTGTTCATGTACATCGACATGATCGACAGGCTCTTGGACGGCGCGGAGTTCAGCCCCGCCGCCTGCGCCTGCTCCGCCTGCGAGGGGTCGAGGTAGGTCAGCTCGGCCTGGCCGGTCTGCAGCATGTTGAACCGCGTCGTGGCCGAGGTCTGCACGAGGATCTCGTAGTGCGCGGCCTTCGCGGCCTCGGGGTCCCAGTACTCCTCGTTGCGGTCGTACCGGGTCACCTGGCCCGGCACGTACTCCACCAGCTTCGCCATGCCCGAGCCGACCGGGTTCTGGTCCAGGTCCGGGTTGCCGAACGCGGCCGGGCTGATCATGGTGCCCGCGGTGGCGGAGAACAGTGCCGGCAGGTCACCGCCGGGGCCGTTGAGGTTGATGCGGACCTTGAACTCCTCGACGGCCTCCACCGACTCGACCCGGGCCAGCTGCCCCTTCAGGGTGCCGGTCTCCAGCGTCTTGGCCCGCTCGATGTTGGCCTTGACCGCCTCGGCGTCGAACGGCGTCCCGTCGATGAAGGTGACGTCGTCGCGCAGCTCCATCTCCAGCGCGGTCTCGCCGTCGACGAACTCCCACGACGTCGCCAGCTGGGGGGCCAGCTCGTCGTTCTCGTCGAGCATGATCAGCTGGTCGTAGACCAGGCGGAAGAAGATCATGTCCCACGGGTTCGCCGACCGGTGCGGGTCGAACGTGGAGGGGTTCTGCACGAACACGTAGCGGAACGTGCCGTTCGGGTCGATCTCGCCGCCGGTGCCGCCGCTGGCCGATGTCCCGCCTCCGCAGGCGGACACCAGCAGCACCAGCACCGACAGCAGCCCGATCCACCACCGAGGTCGTCCTGACCTGCGGGCGGACGTCGTCGTACCGCTCACGTGAGCCTCCAAGAGAAGTCGGTTCTCAGCCGATTCGTGGCTGAGAACCTGTCGGGTCCCGACACCGGCGACAACGGGAGCGCGACCACCTCGGGAGCCCGCGTCGTGGTCTGCGTCACACACGACCGCCCCGGCGTGACACGCCCGTGACCTGGGCCGACACGACGACGCGCCGGGCGGGGAGCCGGTGGCCCCCGCCCGGCGCGTGCCGGTGCGGTCTGTGCGGTCGGTCAGCCGGTGAACTGCCCGCCGGCCGGGTGCAGCATCTGGCCGGTCACGAAGGAGGACTCCGACGAGGCCAGGAACAGGCAGGCCGCGGCGATCTCCGCGGGCGTGCCCAGCCGGTTCATCGGGGTGATGCTCATGGCCAGGTCGTAGGCGGTCTGGTTCTGCTCGATGCCGCCGATCATCGGGGTGGCGGTGTAGCCCGGGCCGACCGCGTTGACCCGGATCCCCGTCGTCGCGAGCTCCAGCGCCATCACCTTGGTGAGCATCCACGCCCCGGCCTTGGACACGCAGTACGGCGAGGCGCCGGCCAGCGGGATCCGCGCCGCGCTCGAGGCGATGTTGACGATGGAGCCGCCGGTGCCCTGGGCCAGCATCTGCCGCGCCAGCGCCCGGCCGGTCATCATCAGGCCGGTGACGTTGACGTCCAGGACCTTCTGGAACGCCGCGACGTCCAGGTTCACCACGTGGGTGGCGTCCTTGCTCGCCACCCGGGTCTGCACGTTGCTGGGCCCGGCGGCCGTGGCGATGCCCGCCGAGGCGACGCCGACGTCCACCCGCCCGAACTCGGTCACGGCGGCGGCGACGAGCCCGTCGCAGTCGGCCTCGACGGTGGTGTCGGTGCGCACGTAGATCGCGCGGCGTCCGGTCTTCTCCACCAGCCGCAGCGTCTCGTCGGCCGGGCCGATGTCGCCGACGACGATGTCGGCGCCCTCCTCGGCGAACCGCTCGGCGGTCGCCTGCCCGATCCCGCTGGCGCCTCCGGTGATGACCGCGACCTTGCCTGCCAGTGCTGTGCCCATCGTGGGACTCCTCTCCCGTGGCTCGGAGGTCCCTGGCGGGGGCCGGGGACCGGTGGTGGTTGCTGCGCGGGGTGCGGCTCAGTCGGGGACGACGACGACCTTCACCGAGCCGTCCACCGCGTGCTGGGTCTCGAACGCCTCGTCCACGCGGCTCAGCGGTACGCGGTGGGACACCAGCGGCGCCACCTGCACCCGGCCCTCGGAGAGCAGCCGGAACGCCTCGGCGGAGTCCGGCGGGGTGTAGGCGAAGCTGCCCAGCAGCCGCAGCTCCTTCTGTGCCACCGTGTTGAGGTCCAGCCGCGGCGTGGAGCTGGTCAGGCCGGCGATCGAGATGACGCCGGCCGGGGCGGTCAGCTCGGGCAGCACGTCGAGCACCGACAGCGCCCCGGAGCACTCGAAGACGGTGCCGACGTTGCCGCCCCGCTGGTACGGGGAGACCGTGGTGCCCCAACGGTCGAGCACGTGCTCCCGGAGGTCCTCGGCGCGGGAGTCGAGCACCGCGGCCCCGGTCTCCGCCGCGACGGCCAGGCGCGGCGGGGACACGTCCACGCCGAGCACGTCGGTGGCCCCGTACGCCTGCAGCACCCGGAGCACGCACTGGCCGATGGAGCCGAGCCCGGTGACCAGGATGGGGCCGGCCAGGTCGGGGGCGGCCGAGCGCACCGCCCGCGTGGCCACCGACAGCGGCTCGAGGAAGGCCCCCTCCTCGAAGCTGAGGGAGTCCGGCATCCGGTACAGCTGCCGGCCGAGTGCCGCGTGCGGCACCAGGACGCGGTCGCTGAGCCCGCCGCGGGCGCTGTTGCTCAGGTCGGCACAGAGGTTGGGGTGGCCGAGGGAGCACTGCGGGCACACCCCGCAGGGCCCCATCGGGATCACCGCCACCCGGTCGCCGACGGCGAGGCCGGTCACCTCGGCGCCCACCTCGCCGACCGTCCCGGCGAACTCGTGGCCCATCGGCGCGCCCTCGGTGATCCACGCGCCCTCGGCGTAGGCGTGCACGTCGGAGCCGCAGATCCCGCAGGCCCCGACGTCGAGGACGACGTCGTGCGGGCCGGGACGGGGGTCGGCGACCTCGTCGAGGGAGATGCTCCGGACGCCCTTCCAGCGGGCTGATCTCACGACGGCCTCCTCAGCCCACGACCGCGGCGCGCGGCGTGGCCAGTTCGCGGACCGACGCCCCGCCCAGTTGCGGGCCGCTGGTGTGCAGGTGGCAGGCGACCTCGCCGGAGCCGATCGTCGGGGTGGGCAGCGGGACGACGGTCCGGCAGATGTCCATCGCGTACTTGCAGCGGGTGTGGAAGCGACAGCCCGGCGGCACCCTGGAGGGGTCGGGCGGGTCGCCGGCGAGCACGATCCGCTCCCGGCTGCGCTGCAGGCGGGGCGAGGGCAGCGGGACCGCCGACAGCAGCGCCTCGGTGTACGGGTGCGCCGGGGCGTCGAACACCCGGTCGACGTCGCCGTGCTCGACGATCTGCCCCAGGTACATGACCGCGACCCGGTCGGAGATGTGCCGGACCACCGACAGGTCGTGGGCGATGAACAGGTAGGTCAGGTCGGCGTCCCGCGAGAGGTCCTCCAGCAGGCCGATGACCTGGTTCTGGGTGGAGACGTCGAGCGCGCTGACCGCCTCGTCGAGCACGAGGATCTTCGGGTCCGCGGCGATCGCGCGGGCGATCGTGATGCGCTGCCGCTGCCCGCCGGAGAACTCGTGCGGGTACCGGTACATGTACTCCGCCGGGAGCCCCACGCGCTGCAGCAGCGATCCGACCCGCTCCACCGTCTGTGCCCGGTCCAGGTCCAGGTGGACGTCGATGGGCTCGGCGATCGAGTCGAGCACCAGCATCGAGGGGTCCAGGGACGAGTAGGGGTCCTGGAACACCATCTGGATGTCCTTGCGGGCCTTGCGCATCTTGTTCGCCGGCAGGCCCAGCAGCTCCTGGCCGCCCAGCTTCACCGAGCCGCCGCTGGGCTCGACCAGGCGCATGAGCCCGCGCGCGGTGGTGGACTTCCCGCAGCCGGACTCGCCGACCAGGCCCACCGTCTCCCCGGGGTACAGCTGGAAGCTCACGCCGTCCACGGCCCGCAGGGACACCTGCTCGCGGAACATCTTCTTCCGCGGCGAGAAGGTGACCTGCAGGTCCTTCACGTCCAGCAGCGGCTCGATCTCGGTCACGACTCCTCCTCGCTGGCGCTCGTCGTCGCCGTGTCCGCCGGTGCTGTGTCTCTGCACGCCCTCGCCAGCTCGGTCATGTGGTCCCCCGCAGGGTGAGCTCGGGGTGCCGCAGGCACCGGGTGGTGTGCGTGGGGCCGACCTGTTCCAGCGTCGGCGCGTCTCCGGAGGTGCACTGCTCCCGGGCGTAGGAGCAGCGGGGGTGGAAGCGGCAGCCGGCGGGCATCCTGCCCACCTGCGGCGGGTGCCCGGGGATGCTGACCAGTGCCTCGCTGACCTGGTCCATGCGGGGCATCGCCGCCAGCAGTCCCTCCATGTAGGGGTGCTGCGGGTTCTCGAACAGCTCGTCCAGCGGCGCGCCCTCGACGATCTGCCCGGCGTACATGACCAGCACCCGGTCGCAGACGTCGGCGACGACGCCGAGGTCGTGGGTGATGAAGATGACCGACATCCCGTGCTCGCGCTGGATCTCGCGCAGCAGCTCGAGGATCTGGGCCTGCACGGTCACGTCGAGGGCCGTGGTCGGCTCGTCGGCGATGATGATGTCCGGGGTGCAGGCCAGGGCGATGGCGATCATCACCCGCTGCCGCATCCCGCCGGAGAACTCGAACGGGTACTGGCCGAACCGCCGCGCCGGGTTCGGCACGCCGACCCGGTCCAGCAGCTCGATCGCGCGCGCCTTCGACGCCTTGCGCGAGAGGCCCTCGTGCCGGCGGAGCACCTCGGCGATCTGGTCGCCGACGGTGAACGCCGGGTTCAGGCTGCTCATCGGCTCCTGGAAGATCATGGCGATCTTCGGACCCCGGATGTCGGCCATCTGCCGCTGGTCGAGCGTGGTGAGGTCCTGGCCCAGCAGCCGCAGCGTCCCGGCGCGGACCCGGGTCTGGCGCGGCGGCATCAGCCCGGCGATGGCGAGGCAGGTCACGCTCTTGCCGGAGCCGGACTCCCCGACGATGCCCAGGGTCTCGCCGCGCCCGAGGCTGAACGAGACGCCGTCGACGACCGTCGCCCAGCCGTTCTCGGTGAGGACCTCGACGACGAGGTCCTCGACCTCCAGCGTCGTGGTGGCCGCTGGTCTGGCCAGCGGCAGTGTGCGGGTCATGTGCCCAGCCCTTCCTGTGCTCCGGTGATCAGGACTCGGTGCGCTCTTCACGGCCGAGGGCGTCGCGCAGACCGTCGCCCAGGGTCACGAAGGTGAAGACGGTCAGGGCGATGAGCACGCCCGGGAAGATGCCGAGCCAGGGGGCGCGACCGAAGTAGAGGAAGCCCTCGCGGATCATCGAGCCCCAGCTCGCGTCGGGCGGCTGGACGCCGAGGCCGAGGAAGCTCAGGCCGGCCTCGGACAACATCGCGTACCCGGCGGTCACCGCGATCGCCACGGTCAGCGGCGACAGGGTGTTGGGCAGGATGTGCCGCACGATGATCGTGCGGGTGCGCGTCCCGATGCTCCGGGAGGCCTCGACGAAGGTCTCCTCCTTGAGCCCGATGACCACACCCCGGACCAGCCGGAGGAACCGCGGCGCGAGCAGGATGCCGACGGCGATCATCGCGTTGCGCAGGCTCGGGCCGAGGACGCCGACCAGCGCGATCGCCAGCAGCAGCGGCGGGAAGCTCATCGCGGCGTCGTTGAGGCGCATCACCAGCATGTCGAAGCGCCCGCCGAGGAACCCGGAGAGGAAGCCCGCCGGGACGCCGATGACCATGGCGACGGCCAGCGCCAGCACGATCGCCAGCAGCGACACCCGGGTGCCCACGATCAGCCGGCTCAGGATGTCCCGGCCCAGCTGGTCGCTGCCCAGCAGGTAGCCGTCGCTGAAGGGCGGCAGGAGGACGCTGCGCAGGTCCTGCTGGTTCGGGTCGGCCGGGGTGATCCACGGGGCGATGACGGCGATGACCACCAGCACGCCGAGGACGCCGAGCGCGATGACCGCGCCGGTGTTCTTGGCCACCCGCCGCCGGAAGTTGGCCCAGGCGCCGCCGCGGTGGCGGACCGGCGGGTGCGCGACCGCCGCCACGTCGGTGCCGGCGGGGAGGCCGGCCGCGGCGGGGGCGCCGGGGGCCACGGACAGCTCGGAGGTCGTCGGGCCGGTCTGGGACTGGGTCATCGTGGCCTCACCTTCGGGTTGAGATAGCCGTAAACGAGGTCGACGAGCAGGTTGCAGACCACGGCCACCAGGACGGCGACGAGCACGATGCCCTGGATGACCGGGATGTCCCGGGTGGTCACCGCCGCGATGGCGACCTGACCGATCCCGGGGACGCCGAAGACCTGCTCGACCAGCACCGCCCCGCCGAGCAGCGCGGTGATCTGGAGGCCGAGCACGGTCACCAGCGGGACGCTCGCGTTCTTCATGACGTGCTTGCCCACGACCATCCGGCCGCGCAGCCCCTTGGCCCGGGCGGTGCGCACGTAGTCCTGCTGCAGCACGCCGATGATCGAGCCGCGCAGCTGCCGCGTGCTCTCCGCGGCGCCGGCGATCCCGAGGGTCAGCGCCGGCAGGAGGAGGTGGGTGAACCACGCCGCGGGGTCGGTCGTGAACGGGACGTACCCGGTCGCCGGGAGCCAGCCCAGGGTCAGGCTGAAGATCAGCACGAAGACCAGGCCCAGCCAGAACGACGGCAGCGCGATGCCGAGCGAGGAGCCCAGCGTGGCCACGCGGTCGACCCAGGTCCCCCGGCGCAGCGCGGACACGATCGCCGTCGGCACCGCGATCACCAGCGAGATGAGCAGCGCCGCGGCGGCGAGGGCGGTCGAGACGGGCAGGGCGTCACCGATCGACGTCGAGACCGCCCGGCTGGTGTACAGCGAGGTGCCCAGGTCGCCGGACATCGCGCTGGTGACCCAGTCCCAGTACTGGACGAGCAGCGGCCGGTCCAGGCCCAGCCGCTCGCGGATGGCCGCGACCTGCTCGACCGTGGCGTCCGGCCCGGCGATCGTGACGGCCGGGTCACCGGGGATGAGCAGCACCAGGCCGAACACCACGAAGGTCACGAGCACCAGGACCGGAATGGTGGTCAACACCCGTAGCAGCAGGAATCTCAGCACAGATCCACCACCCCATCGTTGGAAGTAACGGGCGGCTGATCGCCTCGCGAGGCCTCGGACGGCACACGTCTTCCGTCCGGGTCCGCGGGATCGGACCTGCCCCGGCGTCTCAGCCAGGAGTGCCGGCACGACCACGGGGGGGGTGTGACGACGGCCACGGACGTTAGGTGGTCTGTGACGCGGGTCGCAACGACCGGTTGCACATTCGCCCGAGAACGTCACGACGACGCCGGTTCCGCGCTCTCCGAGGACCCGCCGAGTGGACCCCTGCCCACCACTGGGCAGGGGTGATGTGGACGCCTCCCCATTGATCACCCCGCGCCCCCGCCCGAGAGTTGGCCCACCGACGCCTCGGTGGCCAGCGCGGGATCGCTGGCCGGCCGGGCCGCCGGACCCCGGGCGGCCGGACCGCCCGTTCCCCCGCACGCCGGCGGTCCGCCGTGCCTGCGCCCCCGACCAGACGCAGCTCGACCGGGCCCTCGGCCGGCTGCGGAAGAGGAGCGGACGTCGATGCCCACCACGCAGGTCAACGGGATCTCGATGCACCACGAGGTCGGGGGCGAGGGGCCGCCGCTGCTGCTCATCGCCGGCCTGGGGTCCAGCTCGATCGCGTGGACGGCCGCCGTGCCGCGCCTGCGGGAGAGCTTCACCGTCATCACGGTCGACAACCGGGGCACCGGGCGGACCGAGGTGCCCGCGGGCCCCTACTCGATCGACGACCTCGGCGACGACACCGCCGCGCTGGTGGAGTCCCTCGGCCTGGGGCCGGTCGCCGCGGTCGGCTGGTCGCTCGGCGGCTCGGTGCTCCAGTCGATGCTCATCCGCCACGGCGAGGTGCTGTCGAAGGCGGTGCTGCTCAACGCGTTCCCGTCCTACACCGCCGTCCAGCACGCCTGGCTCGACTGCGGCCTCGCCCTGCGCCGCGCCGGCGTCGACCCCGTGTCGATCGCCCTCACCGGGATGCCCTGGGGGTTCACCCCGCGGCTGGTGAGCGACCACGCGGCCCTGACCGCGCAGGCGGAGCTGTCCCGCCTCGACCCGCACCCGACGACGCTGGCCGGCTTCGAGGCCCAGGCCGCGGGCCTGCGGGTCTACGACTCCCGGGCCGACCTGCCCACCGTGCAGACGCCCACGCTGGTCCTCACCGGCGCCGAGGACGTGCTGACGCCGGTGTCGCAGTCGGTCGAGATGGCCGAGCTCATCCCCACCGCCACGCTGCAGGTGCTCCCCCGCGGCGGCCACGGGATGGTCCTGGAGTACCCCGACGACACCCTCGCCGCCATCACCGCGTACCTGACCGGCAAGACCTCGTGACGCGGTCCCGGCCGGGCTGTCCCGGCCGCACCCGGCGTCGCGCGGGACGGTGACTCCCCCGCCGCGGGGCCACCGGGCGACCCCCGCACCCCAGGAGGGCTGAGTCGTGGCCAGGCCCGTGACCGTGACGGCGCGGCAGTCCGCGCCCGCCGTCCCGCCGGTCCGGCACCGGGGGCTGTTCCTGGCCCTCATGTGCAGCGTGCAGTTCATCCTGCTCGTCGGTGGGACGGTGGTCGTCGTCTCGCTCCCGGCGATCCGGGCCGACCTGGACCTCGCACCGGCTCAGCTGCAGTGGGTGCTGACGGCCTTCAGCCTGACCTTCGGCTGCCTGCTCCTGCTCGGCGGGCGCAGCGCCGACGTGTTCGGCCGACGACGGCTGTTCCTCGCCGGGCTGTTCGTCTTCACCCTCGGGTCGCTGCTGTGCGCGGTCGCCTCGGACGCCGGGCTGCTGATCGCCGCCCGCGCGTTCGCCGGCATCGGCGCGGCCATGGCCTCCCCCGCCGCGATGTCCCTGCTGACCACGGTCTTCGTCGAGCCGCGGGAGCGCAGCTCGGCGCTGGGCACGTGGGCGGCGATCGGGGCCTTCGGCGCCACGCTGGGCAACGTGATCGGCGGCGTCCTCACCGACATGGGCGGGTGGCGCTGGATCTTCCTGGTCAACGTGCCGGTGTGCCTGCTCGCCTTCGCGGTGGCGTTCTTCGTCGTCCCGGCGATCCGGCCCGAGCACCGGCAGCGGCTGGACGCGGTGGGCGGGCTGCTGGTCACCCTCGGGGTGGCGGCGCTCATCCTGGGGCTGACCGAGCTGCAGGTGTACGGGCCGGAGCCGCGCACCTGGATCACCCTCGCGGCCGCCGCGGTGCTGGTCGGGCTGTTCGTGCTCTCCCAGGCCCGGGGCGCCGACCCGCTGCTCCCCCTCGGCATCTTCCGGTACCGCACGTCCTTCGCGTTCCTGTTCGTCCTGCTCACCGCGGGGGTGGGCATAGGGGCGTACTTCACCACCTCCCTGTTCATGCAGGAGACGCTGGGCTGGTCGGCGCTGCGCGCGGGGTTCGCCTTCGTGCCGTGGGCGGCCACGGTCGCCGTCACCGCCCGGCTGGTCTCCCGCAACACCCACCGGGTCGGCCCCCGGTTGCTGGTGCCCGCCGGACTGGTCCTGTGTGCCGCCGGTGCCGCCCTCCTGGCCGTGGCGATGGACGGCTCCACCGGCTACGCCGGCGGGCTGCTGGTGCCCTTCCTGCTGCTGGGCCTCGGCAGCGGGGCCATCAACGTCACCTGCACGGTGACCGCGCTGTCCGGTATCCCGGGACGACGCCACGGGGTCGGCGCCGGCGCCCTCAACAGCACCCAGGCCCTCGGCGGCACCCTGTCGATCGCGGTCGTGGCGGTGCTGACGACGCTCGCGACCGAGCGGGCGCTCGCCGGCGGTGGCAGCCTGACCGTGAGCACTCTCGCCGGCCAGCGGTTCGCACTGCTCGTCGTGGCAGGTGTCGCCCTCGCCGGCGCCGTCCTGGCCGCGGTCGTGCTGCCGAGCCGGCTGAGCGGCCCGGCGCAGGACGACGAGGACGTGCTCCTGGCCCGGCCGCCGGCCGCACCCCTGCCGTGACCCCCGGCCGCGCTCCCATGGGCGCGGCCGTGACCGAGGAAGGACCGCTCATGACGACGCCGGACCTGGACGCCCTCTCCTTCGAGCCGATGACGCCCGTCTCCTACCTGGACCGGGCGGCCGCGGCCCACGGCGACCGGGTGGCGGTGGTCGACGGCGACCGGCGCTGGACCTACACCGAGCTGCACGACCGCGCGCAGCGGCTGGCCGGCGCCCTGGCCCCGCTCGCGCAGGGCCGGCCCGTGGCGGTCCTCGCCCCCAACACGCACGTGCTGCTCGAGGCGAGCTTCGGCGTGCCGTGGGCGGGGGTGCCGCTGGTGGCGGTCAACACCCGCCTGTCGGCCGGGGAGATCGCCTACATCCTGGAGCACTCGGAGTCCGCCGTCCTGGTGCACGACCCGGCGTTCGACGCGGTCGTCGACGCGGCCCTGGCGCAGGTCGCGGCGCCGCCGCGGCGGATCCGCGCCGGCACGGAGTACGAGGAGCTGCTCGCCGGGGCCACTCCCCTGGCCCTGCGTCCGGACGACGAGCGGGCGCTGCTGTCGATCAACTACACCTCGGGCACCACCGGGCGGCCCAAGGGCGTCATGTACCACCACCGGGGCGCGTACCTGCAGGCGCTGGCGATGGTGGCGCACACGCAGCTGTCGCCGTCGGCGGTGCACCTGTGGACGCTGCCGATGTTCCACTGCAACGGCTGGTGCTTCCCGTGGGCGGTCACCGCGGCCGGAGCAACGCACGTCTGCCTGCCGAAGGTCGACCCGGCCGAGGTGTGGCGGCTGATCCGCGCCGAGGGCGTCACCCACCTCGAGGGCGCGCCGACGGTGCTGTCGATGCTCGCCTACGCGGAGGAGGCGGCGCCCGTGGCCACCCCGGTGCGCGTGGCCACCGGGGGCGCGCCGCCGAGCCCGGCCATCCTGCGCCGGATGGAGGAGCTGGGGTTCGAGGTGACCCATCTCTACGGGCTGACCGAGACCTTCGGCCCGGCCATGATCTGCGACTGGCGCCCGGAGTGGAACGGCTTGGACCAGCAGGTCAAGGCCCGGCTGCGGGCCCGGCAGGGCGTGGGCAACATGATCTCCTGCACGGCCCGCGTGGTCGGCTCCGACGGGCAGGACGTGCCCGCCGACGGCGTCTCGGTCGGCGAGATCGCGCTGCGCGGCAACAACGTGATGCTGGGCTACCTCAAGGACGAGGAGGCCACGCGCAAGGCGGTGCCGGACGGCTGGTTCCGCACCGGCGACCTCGGCGTCGTCCACCCGGACGGGTACGTCGAACTGCGCGACCGCAGCAAGGACGTGATCATCTCCGGCGGCGAGAACATCGCCAGCGTCGAGGTCGAGCAGGCGATCGCGGAGCACCCCGCCGTCCTGGAGGTCGCGGTCGTCGCCGCCCCGGACGAGCGCTGGGGCGAGGTGCCGGTCGCCTACGTGACCCTCCACGAGCACGCCGAGGTCACCGAGGCCGAGATCGTCGAGCACGTCCGCGGGCGCCTGGCGCGCTTCAAGGCACCGAAGGCGGTGGTGTTCGGGCCGCTGCCCAAGACCTCCACCGGGAAGATCCAGAAGTTCCGGCTCCGCGAGCAGACCGGGGACGGCGGGGCCCTGCCCGTGGGGTGAGACCCCCGGTGTGAGTCTGCCCACCTCCTGGCCGGTGAGTGTGGACGTACAGCGGTACACCCGACCGACGCGCTCTCCCTACTGTCGACGACATCGATCCACCGCCGAGCCGTGCTCCACGCCGGCCCGGTCGGTCGCCCGTTCTCTCCGACAGTGAGGAACGACCATGTTCGGACTGCCTGCCCTGACCGCCCTGTTCGTGTTCGGCGGGTTCATCGTCGCCGTCGTGCTGTCCATCGTGTTCGCGATGCGCTTCTCCGCCGACGACGAGGAGTGGGCCACGGTCGACGACGTCTTCTCGCGCCGTTCCTGAGTTCCGCCGCACGATCCATCCCACACAGCGAGGTGTTGCATGGTCGTCTCACCCTGGACGATCGCCGCCGTCGTCGCCTACATGCTGGTCGTCATCGCGATCGGCCTGTGGTCCACGCGGCGGGTCAGATCGATGAAGGACTATCTGGTAGCCGGTGACGGCTTCGGCCGATGGGTCGTCTCCTTCGGGATCGTCGGCGCCATCGTGAGCGGCGCCGGGATCCTCGGGAACGCCGGATCCGGCTACGGCACCGGCTACGCGCTCTACGTCATGACCATGGGCCTGAGCTTCCTCGGCCTGACGCTGGCCTACTTCCTGCTGGCCAAGCCGATGACCGTCATCGCCAAACGGCACGCGGTCTACACGCTCCCGGACGTGCTGGCCCTGCGCTACGACGGCAGCCGCACCGTCCGGATGCTCGCCGGCCTGGCCACGGCCCTCGGATCGCTGATCTACCTGGTCGTGCAGTTCGTCGCCATCGGCTACGTGGGGACGACCATCTTCGGGTGGAGCCCGGGCGTCTCGCTCCTCGTGGGCGGCGCCATCATCGTCGTGTACTGCATCGGCGGCGGCATCGTGGCCGCGATGTGGACCAACTTCTTCCAGCTCCTGGTCCTGAGCGTCTTCGTCGTCACCTTCGCCGTCTACACCGTCAGCCAGGTCGGCGGGCTGACCGAGTTGCACGAGCGGATGGCCGAGATCGACCCGGCGCTCGTCGAGCCGTGGCACGACTCGGGCGCCTTCGCGTGGCAGAACGTGCTCGTCTACGCCTTCTTCGTGGGCCTGCTGGCCTACGCCGGCGTGCCGCACATCAACACCAAGTTCCTGACCATCAAGAACCTCGAGGTGATCCGCTGGATCCCGCTGATCTCCTGCTTCCTGTACCTGTTCGCCGTGGCCGCGACGTGGATCGGGATGGCGTACCGGGTGCAGGCCGAGGACGGCGTGGTGCCACCGGTCGACCGGCCCGACGCGGTGCTGCCGACGCTGATGGCGGAGTCCTTCTCCCCCCTCCTCGTCGGCATCATGATCGCCGCGGTCCTCGCCGCGGTCATGTCCACCACGGACTCCTTCATGGTGCTCAGCGGCGCGGCGGTGGTCCGCGACATCCTGAAGATGAGTCTCGGCGTCCGGCTCTCCGACCGCCAGGAGATGTGGTGGAGCCGGGCCACGTCCGTGGTCGTCATGGTGATCGCCGGGCTGATCGCACTCAACCCGCCGGAGTTCGTCTTGTCGCTGATGGCCGTCGCGTGGGGAGCGCTCGCGGCGATGCTGGGGCCGGTGCTGTACCTCGGCGTGCGCTGGAAGCGGGCGACGTCCCAGGGGGCGATCGCCTCGCTGCTGGCCGGCATCGGGATCGGCGGTGTGCTGGCACTGCTGAACCAGACCGTGTTCGCCGATGACCCGCTGCTGTCGCCGTGGAACATCGCCGGGATCGGGGTGATCGGGTCGTACGTGGCCCTGGTCGTGGTCTCGCTGCTCACCAAGCCGCAGGTCAGCCGGATGTTCGAGCACTTCGCCGCTCCCCAGCCCGCCGGCCGGGAACCGGTGGTGACGATGGCCGGCCGCGTCTGAGCGGCTCACGCACCCGGCACTCCTCGAGGGGGGGGGGGGGGGGGGGGGGCGGCGGGGGGGGGGGGCGGGCGGCGGGGGGGGGGGGGGGGGGGGGCCGGCGGCGCGGG